>NZ_VZCB01000059.1 GCF_009494395.1 Segatella copri
TCCGAAAAGAGTTGTTTGGCAAGCAAGGCAAACTTATGTAGAATGTAGAAGTTAATACTATTGCCAAGTCATTACCTCTATTGAGGAGGAACACTCATAAATCGCTCATTTTAAGCTATTCTGAAGATTTTGGCAGAATTTCTTGGAAAAATATTCCACTCCATAACATGTGGAAATATCAAATTTGAAAAGTAATAACATTAGATAAACTCCTAAGCTGGGCAGGAGTATAAGGTGCCCAGCAAACATATTCACCCGCACCTCACGGGAAACGACAAGGGTCTATATGCCACGATGATAGGTGGGCGTATAGACCCTTCATCGTACCCTGATGTCTGTTTGGTGGATAATATGGCTGTATGGTGGTTTCGTGCTACCTGTTTTCATGGTTTGAAGTACCTTTGCGTTAATCGTGAGGTGCTCAAACAAAATTATATTATGAGAACAGAAATGAAAGCATCAAACGAGTGTTTGTACCCTACCGATGTATTCTTGATTAGTTGTGGTATGGGATGCAAGCGAATTACCGTTAGTGACGTTACCTGTTTTGCATAGGTAACTGTGGCTCACGATTTAGTAACTGAACTACTTCAATATTCCTCACTCGCTTGCTTTATGTCGATTTGGCAACTTTGTGCAAATCTACTCATTCCCAACTGTTTACGTTCCAACCTCTCTTATTCTCCTATGGCTGCTTTAGAACTTTATGTTAAAAAAACTAAGTCATAGTTTTTGTGATGAGAAAGTACATATAAAAAGTGTTTGAGAGAAGAATGAGGAAAGTTTACTGGTTATCAGTTACTTTCCTCTTTTTGGTTAAAAGTGGCGAGGACAGACGAAGACGGGAATACGACAAGATGAGACAGAGGAACGTTACCTATCCGTAACCTATACCCCCAATGGTGAATGTTGAGGTTCGGAAGAATGAGGAAGGTTACGAATTGAATTTGAACGCTCTGATTTATAGTGAGTTACTGATGAGTAACGTAAGATTTTTGGTTACGAACCAAATTTGCCGTGTTCTGCCGTGAAATGCGTAGCAAGAAAAGACTCTTCATGTATTAATTTTGAACGCAAAAAAGAATGACGTTATGAAGAGTACATTTTCAATTATCTTCTACCTCAAAAGACAGGTAGTAAAGAAAGATGGTACAGTTCCAGTTATGGGACGTATCACAGTGGACGGAACACAGGCGCAGTTCAGTTGCAAGACAACTGCCAATCCAGATTTGTGGGACACCAAGGGCGGACGCATGATAGGTAAGAGTATGCAGGCTTTGGAAGTGAACCGCAAATTGGACAAGATGCGTGTGAGTATCAGTAAGCATTATCAGGAGATTATGGACAGGGACAACTTCGTCACTGCCGACAAGGTGAAGAACGCCTTTCTTGGCTTGGAGTATCGTTGCCATACACTGATGAAAGTCTATTCTCAAAGCCGTGATGAAATGGAAAAGCAATATAAGGCTGGCATGAAATCTTTGAGTACATACACGAAGTATAGAATCGGGTGTGCCTATGTGGGCGAGTTCTTGCAGACGCATTACCATGTGAAGGATATTGCTCTGAAAGAGTTATCGCTGCCTTTTATCACAGACTACGAGACTTTTCTCAGAACCGACAAGCACTTGAAGATAAACTCTGCGATGGTGTTTGTCCGCAATCTCCGTGCAATGGTATTCCGTGCCATAGATAATGAATGGCTCGTAAAAGACCCATTCAGACGATATGAGTACAAGGAAGAAGAGACCACAAGAGAGTTTCTGAGCAAAGAAGAGATTCACCTGTTGATGGAAACACCTATCACAAGAAAGAAGATGAGCATGGTGCGTGACTTGTTCCTGTTCTGTTGTTTTACAGGTCTCGCTTTCATTGATCTGTACAACTTGAAGGAAGAGAACATCAAGGAATTTTTCGATGAAGGTGAATGGATCGTTATCCATCGACAGAAGACTGGAACGGAAGCCAACATCAAGTTGCTTGATTATCCCAAGCAAATTATGGAAAAATACCGTGGATTGTGTGAAGACGGCAGGGTGTTTCCAGTACCCAACTACCAAAGTTGTATGGATTCGCTCAAAAGACTGGGAAAGAAATGTGGTATCACCAAGCCGCTGTCCTGGCATTCGGGCCGTCATTCGTTCGCAACCTCGGTTTGCCTCTCCAACGGAGTTCCAATAGAAACCGTGAGTTCAATGCTTGGTCACAAGGATATAAAGACAACTCAGGTGTATGCCAAAATTACCAAGGAGAAATTGAGCAAAGACGTGGAAAAGTTGTCTCAGCAAATAAATAACATTGAGGAATTCACGTTTGGAAATGTTTGCAACGATAATACCAACACTATAAATGGCAGAGTATGAAACGACAAGTGATAACAATACAAGAAGATATAGTCATCTACGCCCCACATCATGGTGAGGTGTGGATGACAGTTTGGGAGATTGCCGAACTGTTGAATATAACAGGGACAGCAGTGAAGAATACCATCAAGCGCATTTGGAAACAAAGTGTGCTGAAAGATTTCCAGCATTCTCAATACATCAAACTTGAAAATGGATATTCTGCGCATGTCTATGATATGGAAGTGATTATCGCCATAGCACTTCAAATGGATACATACCAAGCCTTGTTGTTCAGACAATGGTTTATCAGTAAGGTTGTGAACCGCAAGGATTGCCAAGCAGAGCAAGTAAAACACGAGTATCCGATGATTATTGTGATGAACGGAACGATGCCAAGAGGTGCAAGTTAGAATTTCTCATCTTTTAATAAGATTCCTACACCTTTATAATATAATAGCGTACAGGGGGAACGATTTTTGTCGTTGTACCCTGTACGCTATTTTTGTTTCGCTATTATTAAGCAGTACCCTCCCCTTGTGAAACAGTGCCGTCGATTATCGGCTTGCGGTAATTACCAGTGAGAAGTGCTTGTATCTCGGATTCCGGATAGAGGGTCTTGCCACATAATATAATGTAGGGCAAGATGCCTTGCTTGCGATATTCCTGCAAGGTGCGGCGACTAAGCTTCAGGAGCTCGGAGAGTTCCTTGTCGGTGAGGTATCGCTCCCCATCCAAAGGTGGGCTGTAGGACTCGATGAATGAGGATAGCCAGTTGTTGGCTTTCTTCAAGGATTGCATGGCGGTGTCTATCGACTTGCTCTCATGCGTAAGAAGTTGGTTCATGTTCATTGTTTACAATTTGGATTAAGTGGTGAATATAAAATGTGTTGGCTCGCCCAGGGTGAAGTTTTCGGCTTTGCCTTGGGCGAGTTTGGCTTTATGCTATACCGATTTGATTCTGGCGATAAGCGGAACGATTGCTTTGACCTCTTCGGGGCAGTAATAGAATTGGCGACCTATCTGGGTATGCCCCAAGAAACGGCGGTCACGAAGTTTTTGTAAGGTGCGCTGGCTGATGCGAAGCTGCTGGCAGACCTCATGACCTGTAAGCCATTTGTTCAGACGCTTGCCGTTAGCCTTATGCTTCAGCAACTCAACTTTCTTTACCAAGGCATCGTATCTTGCCATCATCAAGTCGAATGCCTTCTTTTCCATTGTTACTACTTCCATATTCTCTGTTTTATTGGTTCAACAAATTCGGGTGCAAAGTTAATGTGTGTATGTTGAAAAACAATGAAAATGAATAACTGTGGCAGTGCTTTTCTGGGGTTTGCCGACCGCTTGGCAAGAAAAATCAAGAAAATTATACGTGGGTCATTAATGAGTTGTTAAACGGGTATTTCTCAAATGCTTAATTTTGCCGCCGAGAAATAAAAACAACGAATTATATAACATTTCAAACGGAATTAGAATGGAAGTAATAACAATGGAAAGTGCAGCCTTCAAAAAGCTGACAGAACAGTTGACAGAAATAGTCCAGTACGTGCGATTGGCAAAAATGGCATTTCAAGAAAACTTGACGGGTAAGGGATTGAAGCAGATGTTGACCAATGACGATGCAGCTAAGATGCTTGGTGTGAGCAAGCGCACCTTGCAGCGAATGCGCTCAGAGAACCGCATTGATTTTATTAAAATTGGCAATCAATGCCGATACCAAGTTGAAGCCATAGAAAGAATGGTTGAGGAACGAACAATAGCAAAGGAAACATGAGCATGGAAGATGGAACATTGAGAAAACTGGAGTTATATCTCCATGACCTACACAAAAAGATAGACGGCATCTACGACATGCTGATGTTGAGACACGAACGAGAGACGGAGCAAAAAGGAAGTTCTGCCATCAATGAGAAATTGCTTGACAACCAAGACCTCTGCCTCTTATTTCAAATCTCCCCTCGTTCCCTTCAACGCTATCGCAGTCTGGGAGTGCTTCCCTACAAGCGTTTGGGGCAGAAAACCTACTACACGGAAGAGGATGTGATGCAGTTTGTAGAGAATAATGTAAAAGAATTCAAGAAAGAGAATGTGGAGCATTACTTGACTCGCATTCATCAGAAATTCAAATAACAAAAGTATTCACCATTAAACATTTACAATTATGGGACAAAAGAAAAAAAGTGATGAACAGGACGTGCTGGTGGTCCGTGACGAAAAGACGGGCGAGATCAGCGTCGTCGCCGGACTCAGCAGAGACGGCACACCGAAGCGAGCACCCGCCAAGGCGGAGAACACGTCCGACTTCCTGCGTTTTGACCGCAACAGTGACTTGATGGACAGTTTCTTTAGAAACTTCTTCCGCCAGTGCAAGGAGCCAAGCCGATTCGGATTCTATCGCATAGCGGCAGACCAGGTGGAAAACCTGCTTGGCGTGATGAAGGAGTTGCTGAAAGATCCGGAGGCTAACAAGGAGATTCTTTCTGCCCACAAGGTTGACACCTCCAATTATGAGAAAGAGGCAAAGCAATCGGAAGGCCAGGCGAAAGAAACCGCATCATCGGACGATGCGTCCAAGACGCAAGCTAACACAGAAAAAGAGAATGCATCATCTGAACAAACCAACGAAAAAAAGAACGACATGGAACAGAAACCAGAACAGACCGCAATCGGGCAGAAGTCGCAGACCGCCTCGGATGCAAAGCAGAACCTCATTAGTGGTAACGATGTGAACCTGCAGGAACTTGGTGCCAAATATGGCATAGACTTCAACAGTATGAATGAGAAGGATATGAAAGCCCTGCTCAACTACGGCAAGACGGGGCTTGTGATTGTGAAGCCGACCTTCGGCGGTGAACAGATAGAGATACAGGCCCGTCTGTCATTCCGTAAGGACGATAACGACCAGTTGCAACTCGTGCCGCATTTCGTGCGCAACGAGCCAAAACTCGATGTCGCTTACAAAGGCTATACCTTTACTCCAGAGGACAAGAAGAACCTGTTGCAGAACGGCAACCTCGGAAAGGTAGTGGATTTCCCCGACAAGAATACAGGTGAGCTGCGTCCTCATTTCATCAGTATCGACCGTCTCACCAATGAGATTGTTGACATCCCTACCAACAAGGTGCGCATACCCGATACCATCGGCAAGACACCTATTACCAAGGACGACAAGAGAGTGCTCTACTCAGGTATTCCGCTTCGCAAGGAGATTGAGCTTGCCAACGGGCGCAAGTTTACACCGCTGTTGCAGGTGAATGTGGAACAGCGTGGCGTGGAGTTCGTGCCTGGCAGCACAAGACAGGCGCAAGGTCAGAAACAGAATGGAGACAAGAAGCAGACCGCTGACAAGCAGGAGCAGAAGGCAGAAGGTGATGCGGGCGGTCAGAAGAAGCAGCAAGATCCCAACCACTGGCTCAATGAGGATGGAACTATCCGCCGACTCAACACCTATTTCAAGAAGGAACTGACCGAGCAGCAGAAGGACGACTATGTGGCAGGTAAGACCATCGAGATCAAGGAAGTGCCGAACAAGAACGGCAGCGGTACCTATACCGCCTACGTAAAGTTCGACTTCGACAAGATGCAGCCACGTTCCTACCGCAACAATCCAGACCTCAAACAGGCAAAGGAACAGATTCCTACCAATGAGAACAAGGTACAAGTCGCCGTCAACGAGCAGGGCAAGACCCATGAGGCGACCAAGCACACCAAGGATCCGCTGAGTCCGGGACAGTCTGCGCCAAAGAACGAAAAGCAGCAGAAGGAACAGAACGCCGAGGAACAGAAGCCAAAGAGAAAGGCAAGAAGCGTGAAGATGTAGTTGCCGCCACTTGATCCACAGAGTTAATCATCCATCATAACAACCGACATCTGCGACCGTCTATCCCACGGTTGCGGGTGTCACAAAAAGACATCAGAAAATGAAGACAATCATCGCAGAGAAACCAAGTGTAGCCAAGGAAATCGCCCACATTGTGGGAGCTGACAAGCGTGAGGAAGGCTATATGCAGGGCAATGGCTATTATGTGACATGGGCATTCGGACATTTAGTGCAGCCAGCCATGCCAGAAACCTACGGCATGAAGGGATTCCATGCAGAGAATCTGCCTGTGATTCCCGACCCGTTCGTTCTTGTTCCCCGACAAGTCAAGACAGAGAACGGCTACAAAGCAGATGCAGGTGTGCTTGCCCAGATTAAAATTATCGGCAAGCTGTTTGACAGCAGTGAGCGCATTATCGTAGCAACCGATGCCGGACGTGAGGGAGAGTTGATTTTCCGATACCTCTATGCGTATCTCGGTTGCCAGAAACCTTTCGACCGTCTCTGGATCAGTTCGCTTACGGACACCGCCATCCGGGAGGGACTTCTGAACCTCAAGGATGGCAAGGAGTATGACAATCTCTATCATGCAGCCAAGGCACGAAGTGAGGCAGACTGGCTCGTCGGCATCAATGGCACACAAGCCCTTACTATAGCCGCAGGACGTGGCACCTATTCCGTAGGTCGTGTGCAAACTCCGACCCTTGGTATGGTGTGCGAACGCTATTGGGAAAACAAGCGTTTCGAGTCGAAACCGTTCTGGCAGGTACACTTCGGTGTGGTTGATGCAGACTGTGGCAATATACTGAAGTTCACATCAGTCAACCGCTGGACAGACAAAGCCACCGCAACCGACATATATAATAAGGTGAAAGATACCGGCTCTGCCATCATCACAAAGGTCACAACCAAGCGAAAGGTGGAGAAGGCACCGCTCCTTTACGACCTCACCACCTTGCAGAAAGAAGCCAACTCCCAGCATGGCTTCACGGCAGAGCATACACTCTCCATCGCCCAGAAACTCTACGAGGCAAAGTTCATCACCTATCCAAGAACATCAAGCCGCTATATCTCGGATGATGTATTTGCCACCCTTCCCAAACTCTTCAAGAATCTGGAGAATCATTCGGAATATGGAGAAAAAGTGAAACTCTTGCCTGGCAATGAGGACTACAGCAAGAACAGCGTGAATGCCGCCAAGGTGACCGATCACCATGCCCTGCTCATCACAGAAAATGCCGCCATTGGTCTTTTCAAGGACGAGAAGATTGTTTATGACATGATATTGTGCCGGATGATAGAAGCGTTCTCGGCAGACTGCATCAAGGACATCACATCAGTATCGGCGCAAGTGGATCATGAAGTTGAGTTTGGCATCAGTGGCTCCATCATCCGACAGACTGGCTGGCGAGCGTTGCCGCTCAAGGAAAAGAACAAAAGGCAGGACAAGGATGCAGACGCAACCGACAATGAGGTCAAGGAGCAAGTCATTCCCAACTGGCAAGAAGGACAGCATATCACTCTTTCTGGCTGCACCATCACGGAGGGCAAGACCAAACCAAAGCCATTGCATACGGAATCCACATTGCTTGCAGCAATGGAAAATCCGTGCAAGCGAGAGCAGATCCAAACTTGTTTGGATTTGCCGAGTGCAGCCGGATTTGGCGGAACGCAAACTGCAGGCAAAGAGATAGAAGATGATACGATGCGCCAGGCAATGAAGGACTGCGGTATTGGCACACCTGCCACACGTGCCGCCATCATCGAAACCCTGCTCAAACGAGAGTATATGGTGCGTCAGCAGAAGAAACTTGTGCCGACGGAAAAAGGTCTCGCCCTGCATTCCGTGGTGAAGAACATGGCGATTGCCAATGTGGAGATGACGGGCAAATGGGAGGCGGAACTTGCCAAGATTGAACGAGGTGAAGCAAGTGCAGACGGGTTCACCCATAGTATCGAAGGCTATACCCGTGAAATCACTGCGGAATTGTTAGGTTGTGACAGACTTTTCAGCCACAAGGATTCCGGCTGCCAGTGTCCTAAATGCAAGCAAGGTACCATGCAGTTCTTCGGAAAGGTAGTAAGATGCAGCAACAAGGAGTGCGGTATGCCAGTGTTCAAGCAGGTAGCAGGAAAGTTGCTCACTGATGCCGACATCACCGACTTGCTTACCAAGGGCAAGACCAGAACGCTCAATGGTTTCACCAGCAAGCAAGGCAAACCTTTCTCCGCAGCCATAGCCTTTGACGAGAATTTCAACACGAAATTCGTCTTTGCAGAGCGCAAAACAGCAGAAAAGCGAGGAAATGTGAAGAGATACAAGAAATAGTTTGTACCTTTGCCACCGAAACATGGTTCATAAATGGTGTCTTTATTTAGGATGCTTTTATTTACTGTGGATTAAGTGGCGGCACTCGGAGGGATACCGAGTGCCTTTTTCTTGCTTTCACACAAACACCAACCGCCATCCACGGTTTATTATTCACCACTTAATCCATTCAACAGACAGATGAACAGAAAGAAACAGGCACAGACAGAGTTGTCCTATTACGGACTGTACCTCTTGAACCATCTCAGAGAGAACCGTTTTCCACAAGCCAGCGATGCGGACTTTATCCGCGAACGTGCAGATCATGCCGCAGAGGTATATGAGCAGGCACGGCGTGATGCCCTCTTTGCCGATGCGGCACAAGAGCTTGCCATGTCAGCATTGCTGAAAGGTCTCCGCTTTTCCAAGTACAGCATCCTGTACGATGTTGTTGACAGTGAGTTTCCCCTGGAGGTAGCAGTAGAAGACCAGGAAGCGTTTGTCAAGAACCTCCTGCCTTTGGTTGATAACGTGTATTCCATTTACAACCTCACCGATGACGATTTTGCCCAGTCACCGGACTACGACCAGCTCTACACAGAGTTGACGGGAGCCGTAGCCATTTTCATAGAGTCAAATGGCGTACAATAGAAAACAACGGCTGAACGACAACATCAAGGCGATAGAGACGGCATTCATCCTTGACAGGGAACAGCGCACGCCGACCGCCCGTGAGCGTCTCCTTCTGGAGCGTTACTGCGGATTCGGAGGATTGAAGTGCATCCTGAACCCTGCCAGGGAACTGGCGGATGCCGTCCATTGGGCAAAGTCAGACCTTGAATTGTTTGCTCCAACAGTGGAGCTGCATAGACTTATCCGTGAAAACAGCAAGAATGAAAGCGAGTACAAACAGTTGATGGACAGTCTGAAACAGTCCGTCCTTACGGCATTCTACACGCCGTCAGCCGTTACGGAGGTTCTGACGGATGTGTTGAAAGAGCATCAGATTATCCCCGAAAAGGTGCTTGAACCCTCGGCAGGTATCGGAGCCTTTGTCGATTCCGTCTTGGATAACAATCCCAAGGCAGACATTATGGCGTTTGAAAAAGACCTGCTTACGGGAAAGATACTCCGCCATCTGCACCCGGAGCAGAAAGTGCGCATAGAGGGATTCGAGAAGATAGAAAAGCCTTTCAATGACTACTTCGACCTCGCCATCTCAAATATTCCCTTTGGCGATGTTGCCGTATTTGATCCGTCTTATACAGCCATGAAAGGCATGAGGGCACTTGTTACCAGACGCATACACAACTACTTCTTTGTCAAGGCTCTTGATACGGTAAGGGACGGCGGGTTGGTTGCCTTCATCACCTCACAAGGCGTATTGAATGCCAAAAACAACAGTGCCGCGCGTTTTATGATGCTCTATCATGCAGATCTCGTGTCAGCGATTCGTCTTCCCAACAACCTGTTCACGGAAAATGCCAATACGGAAGTGGGCAGTGACCTCATCATTCTGCAGAAAAATACCCAAAAGGAGTCGCTGCGAGGAGACGACAACCTGCTTGATACCGTCTATAATGACGAGAACCGCATTCCGACAAACAACTACTTTCTGGAGCATCCGGAACGCATTATCCATTCAACAGCAAAGTTGGATACTGACCCGTTCGGCAAACCTGCAATGATATACACGCATGAGGATGGTGTGGAAGGCATTGCAGAGGATTTGCGAAAGATGCTCCATGAAGACTTTAAGAAGAACCTCAATTTGAACCGATACTTGGGGATAGAGGAAACAAAGGCTGAGGAAGTTAAGGAGGTTGAAGAAACAGAAAAGATAGAAAAAACAGAGAAGATAAAGCCTTCCATTGAGGAAAAGCAGAACGATACGGTAGTATCCTTGCAAAAGCAGGAAAAGCCTACTGATGATGCTGAGCTATCCCAAAAGTCCAATCATCAGCAGCCACCAGTCCAAATGACTCTGTTTGACCTTTGGGGAATGGAAGAAGAAAACCGTCTGACTGTCCATGCTACAAAGAAGAAAGCAGAGGTAACAGTGGGTGCTGCCGCCAAGAAAGTGTCAAGGAAGAAAGCAAGTCCGTTGGTAAAAAGCGTCAATCCGACTTTTGAAGTAGAGGCAAAGCCTGTGGAAAAAGAAGAAAAGCCTTCGTTGACAGATGCAAAAGAGCAGGAAACAACACTGGAGACAAAACCAATCCTGCCTGGGGATGATCCATACGCAAGCATCTCTTGGGAAGAGAATCCGCCAATCAACGGCTTTTACGAGATGATGATGACCATGGCTCCCGAAGACAGGGTGCTGCTGCGCCAAAAGGCGGAACTGCACCGTCAGGAACAACTCAAGGCTCTGGGCGTTGAAGATACGCTTGATCCGAAGTTCAAGCCGCCGATGGAACCGATAGAAGTTCTCAAAGTTCAAATCGGGAATGGACAGTCGAAAGGGAATGAGGCAAAAGAAGATTCCAAGACTCAGAGCACATTGAAAGAAACAGATCATGAGCGGGAAAAACAAAAAGAGCAAGAAAGAAAGCGGGAAGAGCTGGCAAGGAAGAAAGAGGATGCTATGAAGCCCCGTCCATTTGATGAGAAACTGGAAAGTTTTCATCGTGAGGGTTCTATGGTGTTCGACTCTGCCAGAAACATCGGTGTATTAAAAGACCTTACCAAGTATGGTGCTACCTTCATGCCGTTGAATCTGAATATGGAGCAGAAAGAAAAGGCGGTCTTGTATATCGCCCTCCGTGATGCCTATCAGAAACTTTACACCTATGAAGCGGAAGAACAGACTGAAAACAAGCAGATGCGTGAGAGCCTGAATGTCTATTATGACGCTTTCTTCATCCGCTTCGGCAACCTCAATGCCAAGCAGAACGTGAAGTTCATCCTTATGGATGCCTCAGGGCGCGACATGCTGTCGTTGGAACGGGTAGAAAACGGACAGTTCACAAAGTCAGATATCTTCGACCACCCGGTCTCTTTTTCGCTTGACGAGGTCAGTCATGTTGATTCTCCAGAGGAAGCGCTCACCGCCTCACTCAACAAGTTCGGTCGTATCGACTTGCCGTATATGACTGAATTATCGGATATGCCGGAACAGGAACTGACGGAAGCACTTAAAGGGCGCATCTATTACAATCCACTCATAGACGGCTACGAGATAGCCGACCGCTTCATTGCTGGCAATGTCATAGAGAAAGCGGAGCGTATAGAAGAATGGCTGAAGGAAAATCCCGATCATGCAATCGTTAGAGAGTCGTTGGAAGCCTTGAAGGCAAGCATTCCCGAACCGATAGCCTTTGAGGACCTGGACTTCAACTTCGGTGAGCGTTGGATACCTACAGGTGTGTATTCCGCTTACATGAGCCACCTCTTCAATACACAGGTCAGCATCGTCTATTCCGACAGCATGGACGAATATTCAGCAAAATGCAGTATGAAGACCATGGCCATCACGGATGAGTATATGGTGAAGGGATATTACCGCCACTACGACGGTATGAGTCTTCTGAAACATGCCCTGCACAACACTTGTCCCGACATGATGAAGAGCATCGGTGAGGATGAACACGGCAACGACATCAAGGTGCGTGACAGCGAGGGCATACAGCTTGCCAATGCCAAGATTGACGAAATCCGCAACGGGTTCTCTGAATGGCTGGAGGAGCAGTCTGACTCCTTTAAGGAACGCTTGACCACGATGTACAACCGGAAGTTCAACTGCTTCGTGCGTCCGAAGTATGACGGTTCTCACCAGACCTTCCCCGGTTTGGATCTGAAAGCCCTTGGCGGAAAGTATGGTGTCAAGAGTGTGTACCCAAGTCAGAAGGACTGTGTATGGATGCTTTTGCAGAACGGCGGCGGGATATGTGACCATGAGGTGGGAACTGGCAAAACCCTCATCATGTGCATGGCTGCGCATGAGATGAAACGTCTCGGTATGGCTCACAAGCCGATGATTATCGGACTGAAAGCCAATGTCGCGGAGATAGCTGCCACCTATCAGACAGCTTATCCCCATGCGAGGATACTCTATGCCTCGGAGAAGGACTTTTCCACCAAGAACCGTGTCAGTTTCTTCAACAACATCAAGAACAACGACTATGACTGTGTAATCATGTCGCACGACCAGTTCGGGAAGATACCGCAATCGCCAGAACTCCAACGGCAGATATTGCAGGCTGAGCTTGATACCGTGGAGGAAAACTTGGAAGTGATACGCACGCAGGGCAAAGACGTGTCGAGGGGAATGCTCAAAGGCTTGGAAAAGAGAAAGCAGAATCTGGAGGTGAAGTTGCAGAAGATAGCCTACAGCATCGAGCAGCGCACCGATGATGTGGTGGACTTCCGCATGATGGGCATCGACCACTTGTTTGTGGACGAGAGCCACCAGTTCAAGAATCTTATGTTCAATACCCGTCACGACCGTGTAGCAGGACTCGGCAACAGCGAGGGAAGCCAAAAGGCACTCAATATGCTCTTTGCCATCCGTACCATACAGGAGCGGACAGGCAGAGATCTGGGAGCGACATTCCTGTCGGGAACAACTATCAGCAACTCACTGACAGAGTTGTATCTGCTCTTCAAGTACCTGCGCCCCAAGGAACTGGAGCGTCAGGACATCCGCTGTTTCGATGCGTGGGCGGCAATCTTCGCCAAGAAAACTACCGACTTCGAGTTTAACGTCACCAACAACATCGTACAGAAGGAGCGTTTCAGATACTTCATCAAAGTGCCTGAACTTGCTGCCTTCTACAACGAGATAACTGACTATCGCACGGCGGAGGCGGTTGGCGTGGACAGACCGGAGAAGAACGAGATTCTTCATAACATACCACCGACACCCGAGCAGGAGGACTTCATCCAAAAGCTGATGGAGTTTGCCAAGACGGGCGATGCCACCATCCTCGGCAGACTGCCACTGTCGGAAACGGAAGAGAAGGCAAAGATGCTCATAGCCACAGACTATGCACGAAAGATGGCTCTCGATATGCGCATGATAGACCCGACTTGTGAGGATCATCCCGACAACAAGGCGAGCCATTGTGCGAAGATGATAGCTGACTATTACAAACGCTATGACAATTACAAGGGCACGCAGTTCGTATTCTCAGATCTTGGCACATACAGACCTGGGGAATGGAACGTGTATTCAGAAATCAAGCGCAAGCTGATAGAGGATTACGGCATACCGTCGTCTGAAATCCGCTTCATTCAGGAGTGCAAGAACGAGAGGGCAAGAAAGGCGGTGATAGCAGCCATGAACGAGGGTTCGGTACGAGTATTGTTCGGCTCCACATCCATGTTGGGTACAGGTGTAAACGCACAAAAACGGTGTGTGGCGATTCATCATTGTGATACGCCCTGGCGTCCATCAGATCTTGAACAACGCAATGGTCGTGGAGTTCGTGCCGGCAACGAGATTGCCAAGCTGTATGCCGACAACAAGGTGGATGTCATTATTTATGCGGTGGAAAAGTCGCTTGACTCGTACAAGTTCAACCTCCTGCACTGCAAGCAGACTTTTATCTCGCAGTTGAAAAGCGGAGCCTTGGGAGCGAGAACCATTGACGAGGGAGCAATGGATGAGAAATCGGGTATGAATTTTTCAGAGTATATGGCTATTCTCTCCGGAAATACCGACTTGCTTGACAAGGCGAAGCTGGAGAAGAAGATTGCTTCTCTGGAGGGTGAGCGCAAATCGTTTAACAAGGGCAAGCGTGACTCAGAAACAAAATTGCAGTCAAAGACGGCAGAGTTGGGCAACAACAAAGCCTCTCTCAAGGGAATGACCGAGGACTACGGCAAGTTTATTGGCAAAGCCAGGAAAGACAAGGACGGCAACATCCTCAACCTCATCACTCTTGATGGTGTGGAGTCCACGAACTTAGAGGTTATAGGAAAGCATCTGCAAATGTTGGCGGAGAAAGAGACAACTGGCGGACAATACAAGCGGATTGGAGAAATCTACGGATTCCCTGTCAAGATTGTCAGCAAGACAAGTTTCGAGAATGGTCTTCCATTTGTTGACAACCGCTTTTTTGTCGAGGGCAATTACAAGTACCAGTACAACTACGGTCACATTGCCAAGTCGGACCCGATAGCTGCGGCAAACAACTTTGTGAATGCCCTGCAGAAGATACAAGGGTACATTGAACAGTATGATTCAAGATGCAAGGCTTTGGAAAAGGAAATACCGCAACTGGAAGAGATAGCTGGCAAGACTTGGAAGAAAGAGGAAGAACTGAAAGGTCTTAAAGCGGAACTGGCGGCGTTGGATAGAAAAATACAGTTAGAATTGGCACCACCTGTTCAAGAAAAGGATATAAGTGATAAATCTCAAACAGAAAACAATACAATCAAATCGGGAGAATTCCACTCTGATACAATAGTACAACAAGAAAGGAAGATCCGAATTGGTCTTTAATAGTTCTATTTATAAAAAAGTGGCAAGCAAACTTATTATGAGTTTGTTTGCTACTACTCTTTCTTAAAACTGTATAAATTATCTAAACACAAATAGCTCTTCGTTCACGTTTTGATATCAAATAGTTATGAAAAACAGCATTTGTTTATACAAAATTTCTGAGATATTAAAGCAATTAGGCTTAAATAGTCTTAAATTTGTATCGTGACATTTATATTTTCTGCCATTTCTTGTCTTTTCTCAATAAATTTTCGTATTTTTGCAGTCGGATTGTATAGCCAGACCGCAGTTGTCGCTGTAAGACGAGTTCTTTCATGATAACCGAGTCGGCAGCCTACGCCGTGCTGAGTGTAGTGAAGTCAACCATGACATATCTATACGAAAGCGGGCTTTGGGTGGGAAGACAATCCAGACATAATGGAAGGCGTTTATCGACGCTGTGTTTAAGACTTCCTGTAATCTAGCAAATTAACAGTTAATCATAGTCTTGAATATGGTCAACGGTAGATGTCCCGGGTGTGATTATTTCAATCCCGTGGAGACCTTGTAAGCATAGATTGTATCCTTTCGGGCGCAATCAAATGTATTATATAGGTCTCTTTACACGGACATGATTTTCATATCGGCGTGGGCTCTGACGTTGTCTGTTCAACTATGATAGGCAATTGCTAGAGCCTCAGGAAGTGGAATGGACAACAGGACGATTCCACGCTTTTTTTCTGTCGCAATTTAACGGATTTCTGTCTAGAAAAAAGTTAGCACCGATATGAAAGTCGATGAATGGACATCAGAAGATGTACACACCTCAGGAGGTGGTGAATTCCCTCCTTGCGCTGGACTTACCTCCAACGCCCTCCCCGAAGCTCAAAGCACTGTTTCCGCTGAGAGTTCACAAACAGGGGTGTCCACCAGAAATGCCCATATAGCAAGTAAGCCTAAAGCACAAAAAGAGGAAGACTTTCCTCATTGGTATGCCTTACGTACCACATACGGTAGAGAGAAAAAGGCATACGACTACATGACAGCCAAAGGCATCACGGCTTTCTATCCTACCACCGAGGTTGTGAAACTTGTAAAAGGTAAGCGCAAAATTGTTATCGAGTCACGTTTACCCAATATCTTCTTCGCCTACGGCACAGAAGAACAACTCAAAACCTTTGTTTACGACAACGTAAATCTCCCATTCCTTCGTTTTTACTATCGTCACGTCCACGTTGGACGCAGAATAGAGAAGGTTCCTATGATAGTTCCAGACTATCAGATGGAAAGTCTCAAAATCATCTGTGCTGCCGATGCGGATAATACAATCGTGTCATTAGTCGAAGTGCCAAAGTTCGAGAAAGGACAGTTGGTAAAGGTTATTGATGGTGTATTCAAAGGGGTGGTTGGAATAGTTGCACGCTGGCAGGGACAACAGAGAGTAGGCGTGGTAGTAGATGATTTGGTAACAATGGCCACAGCCTATATACCAAGTGCGTTTCTTCAAAAAATATAATAAAACAATTAATAAATATGAAATATGCTTTAGTAACAGGAGCCTCGCGAGGTATAGGACGTGCAGTGGCTTTGCGCTTAGCAAATGAGTATCCTGTCATAATCAATTATCATTCTAATTCCGAAAGTGCTAATGAGGTAAAGGAACTAATTGAGGCGAACGGAGGTTATGCAGAGTTGCTACCTTTTGATGTTGCAGATTCACAATCTATAGAAAATGCGATTGACCTGTGGGAGCAAAGACATCCTGATGATTATATTTCTGTGTTAGTAAACAATGCAGGTATTCGTCGAGACAATGTTATGTTTATGATGGCAAATGAGGAATGGCATGATGTCATCAATACAAATCTTAATGGCTTTTTCTATATCACAAGACGCCTATTGAAACATATGATGCCTCGTAAACGAGGTGGAAGAATTATAAACATGTCATCGCTTTCTGGTTTGAAAGGAATGGTAGGTCAGGTAAATTATAGTACAGCAAAAGCAGCGCTAATAGGAGCGACAAAAGCTTTAGCTCAAGAGGTAGCCCCTCGTAACATCACAGTGAATGCAGTGGCTCCAGGTTTCATACAAACAGATATGACTAAGGATTTGCCACAGGACGAACTTAAAAAGTTAGTACCTGTAGGACGTTTCGGGAAACCAGAAGAAGTGGCAGCATTGGTAGGCTTCTTGGTTTCGGATGACGCAGCCTACATCACTGGTGAGGTAATCAGTATAAATGGTGGTCTTTATACATAATCGCTATTACATTCCAATCATTCATAATATAATTAAGGTATAATAAGTAATGGAAAGAAGAGTCGTAATTACAGGTATGGGTATTTGGTCATGCCTTGGTACTGACCTAGAAACGGTCAAGAATTCATTATATAATGGAAAATCAGGTATAGGCATACAGCCCGAACGTTTAACATATGGTTACCGTTCAGCATTGACTGGCATAGTTGAGGAACCTATCATAACAAAGAAAATGCTTGATCGTCATACTCGTGCAGGAATGTCAGAAGAGGCAAAGTATGCATATATGTCTAGTCTACAGGCATTCTGTCAAGCCGGCATCTCCGATGAATACTTACTTAATAATGAGGTTGGATGTATTTTCGGTAATGATTCTTCAGCTAAACCGGTCATAGAAGCATCCAAGATTATGGATGAAAAGCATGACTCAGCCATGTTGGGGTATGGAATTATTTTTCAGTCCATGAATTCCACTGTCAATATGAATCTCAGTACAATTTTCCACCTTAGAGGAGTTAACTTTACTGTCAGTTCGGCTTGTGCCAGTGGAAGCCATTCCATCGGTTTGGGTTTCATGATGATAAAACAAGGTTTGCAAGATATGGTGCTTTGTGGAGGAGCCCAGGAGACCAATTATTATTCTATGGCTTCTTTTGATGCTCTTGGTGCTTTTTCTATTCGTATGAATGAGCCAACTAAGGCGAGTCGTCCGTTTGATCGTGATCGTGATGGTCTGATTCCAAGTGGTGGTGCAGCTTCTTTGGTATTGGAAGAGTATGAGCATGCTAAGGCTCGTGGTGCTAATATTTTGGCAGAAGTCGTTGGCTATGGCTTTTCAAGCAATGGTGGCGGTATCAGTCAGCCGTCTGATGATGGTAGTGTTATAGCCATGACCCGTGCGCTCAATATGGCAGGAGTTAAGGAAGACGATATCGATTATATCAATGCCCATGCTACCAGCACACACCAAGGTGATATGTATGAAGCGATAGCGCTCAACCGTATGTTCAATGGAAAACATGCTCTAATTTCATCGACTAAAGGTATGACAGGACATGAATGTTGGATGGCTGGAGCCTCAGAGGTTGTCTACAGCACGTTGATGATGCAAAATAATTTTGTGGCACCTAACATTAACTTTGAAAATCCTGATGAGTATTCCGAAAAATTAAATATAGCAGCCAAGACTTATGATACAGAAATAAATACAGTTTTGAGCAATAGTTTCGGCTTTGGAGGTACCAACTCTGCATTGGTGATAAAAAAAATCTAAGAATGTTGTTTTGAAAAAAAATAATTATGAGAAAAATTCTATTGTTTTTAATTGTAATTATGGTTACATTGACAGTAGGTGCACAGAAAATACTGGAGGGTACAAAACCTTCTTTAAAGGGTGTAAACAAAATCAGGCTTAAAATAGATTTTTCAGAAACGAAAATTGACAATAAGACTGTCGCTGATTGGTTGGAATACCGGCAAGCCTCTCAGCCTAAGTATAATGCAAAAAATGAGCTTGAAAATGAATTGAAACCTGTCGTCCAAGAAAAAGTAATAAAATCTTTGAATAATAAATTGTCAAAGAAAGGAGCCTTCGTAACTCTTAACAGCAATGCAAAATATACATTGCTTGTTAAACCTGTAAGCGTATCGATGAAAGGTGATAATACTAATGATTGTTACATATTAGATGAATTTGGCAATATACTTGTTAAATTTCATATTTCTGGCTCAGGTGGTCATTGGGGAACAATGAGTAATTTATGGGGAGATGGCTATGAAGATTCTGCAAAAAGTATTGCTTCTTTTGTTGTAAAATGTTTTGAGTAAGCAACAATATCATAAAAACAAGCAGATAGCATATAGTTAAGTGTAATAAAAAATATCGTGTATGAAAAGATTATTATCTATTGTAATGTTATTGTTGTCTGTCGTAGGAATTTATGCTGACAATCCAGTGACAGTCAAGGCAGGTAATCCTGTTGTTTTCAATGAGACGTCTCAGGCTCTTGTTGTTGTGGACTATTCTAAGACTATGGTCAAAGATCAGACATTGGACGCTTATTTGAAGAGTCGAGGAGAAGATTTTGTACGTGACTGGCCACAAGATCAAGATAAGGCTTTAGAATATTTTGTAGTCCGATTTAATAAGAAAAATAAAAAAGGAATGCAAATTGGTAGGCATTTAACTGATGCCAAGTATAAGATGGTTATCTATGTTGACTATATGGATATGGGTAACGGAGGCAGTTCTTTTAATCCTTTTGCTAGTGTCAAGGCCGGTGGAGTAATCATGAAAGGTCGTTGTGAGGTTATTGATGTGAAGGCAGGTCAGTATGTCTGCCGAATGGCGTTTGATGAGGTAAAGGGGTTAGGACACCCATCTGAGACAGTACGCTTAGGCATGACCTATTTTGAGTTGGCAAGCAATATATTCAAGTTAGCAAAGGACGCTACTGGTAGCGTAGAATATTGTGGTGCGATAGCTAAGCCTACGAAAAAGGTTGTGAAGCGAGTGGTTGAAGCACCTGTTGAAACAGCAGCAACTGCAAGTAATGCCGTAGCAAAAAGTTCAACACGTTCTGCTTCAACAGTTCGTAAGGGAGTTTCAGCTCGCAAGGGTACCGTTTCTCGTAAAGGGGCATCTGTTCGCAAACCTAACTCTCAGTTGAAAAAAACTGCAACAGTAACTTCCACTGCTGCTACTCCAAAAACGCGTAAAGTGAAGTATATTGAGGTGGATGAGGATGGTAATGAAACTGAAGTCATCTACGTGAAGAAAGGAACTAAGACCCCAGTTGAGATTGAGGAGAACGAAGAGATAGAGAGTGTTGCCCCAGAAGTTGAACCAACTCCAGCTCGCAAGAAAGTAGTGGCAAAAGGTAATAAAGTTCCTAAGACAGTGTTGAATGCCGTTTCTAACTTAAAAATAAAGAACTCTGTAGGCGGTGATGCTAAATGTCTGAAAAATGAAAGCGCATTGAGCGTGTATCTGGATTTTTCCAAATGTGAGATCAATAATAATAGCGAGCGAGATTTCGTGAAATATATGGCTACGAGTGCAGATAAAAGAGAACGAGAGAGTAATTTTGCAGATAAGTGGGAAAATACTTATAAGCCGAGTCTTACTTCTATCTTTATTTCCAAAATGAACAAGGAAATGAAAAAACTTCGTCTACGTGGCACTACAGAGCAGGGAAACAAATATACTCTAAAAGTGGCATTGAAGAAAATAGATGATAACGGAAATACGTTAGCTGACTATATGATAGTAGAAACTGCTACGGGAAAAGTTGTTCAAATTATGCAGATGAAATCAAAAGGTGGACACTTTGGTGATTATATAGGACTGTTAAAACAGGGCTTTGAGGCTGCAGGAGAAATTTACGGTGAACTATTAGCAGACCGAATTGATTAATTCTATCATTGGCTATCTGTCATAAATAGTTTGCATTTTATTAATATTAAATTTTTAGGTTTATGAAAAAGAGTATTAAAAAAATGGCGGTAGTTGCCATGATGTTGGTTACAGGTTCAACCATGACGGTAAATGCGCAGTTGCTGAGTGAGAAACCACGTGTTCACTTAGGTATTCGTGGAGGCGTTTCTGCATCTTCTTATTCTGGAGATGGCATAAAATCCAAGATCTTTCCGATGGGTGGATTCGCTGTTGATTTTAAGGTAGCTCCAATACCATTGTATCTTGAGTCTGGTTTGTATTATGTAAATAGAGGTTATAAGTTGGATATTCCTGATGATTATTATTATGATGATGAATCAACGAATAATCAGGCTATAGAAATGCCTATTGTAGTAAGCTACCACTACTATTTGAATGATAAAATGTCTATTCAGCCTTTCTTTGGTGGCTTTATCTCTCAAGTTTTTGATGGCCCAAACGATGATTTAGATTATGGTTTGCGTCTCGGAACTGGCTTCAACTATGGTCGTGCTTATGCAAGCATTGGCTATGATTTCGGCTTGAAGAATTGGGGTGAAGATGGATATTCATCTAAGTCTGGTCTGTTCTTCTTCAATATCGGTTTCAACTTTCTTGGTTCAAAGTAATTGAAATATAACTCTTTGGGTTGTTTTGTACAGAGCAACCTAAAGAGTATAAATGAGTTTCTAGTACAGAAGTATTAGTTAATGCGATATAGTTTCACATAAAAAATAAAAAATGAAAAAAATCCTATTGCTTTTAGCTGCAATTATGGTTACATTGACCATAGATGCACAGAAAATGAAATTCAGTGGTGACAATTCTTGTATAAAAGAAAATGTTACAGCAAAGTTAGTCATTGATGTATCTCATGCGACTTGGGAGAAGAAAGAATCTTTTAGGGGTCATTTTTCAGATGAATTTGATGAGATATTGAATATTTCTAAACTCTACCCGTTGGCGGAATTAATTTAAGTTGATAAATATGAGTAAAAAGTTGCACATATCGCTGATTTTTAGTAACTTAGTGGTGTTCAAAACATTAAGTCCAAACCATCGTATGTACAACCTTTATACAAAATTCGTCAAAATACTCGAGATATGCAAGCAATTCTCTGAAAATCTCGTCAATGAATCGGGTAATGTTCCACGTCGTGGTCCTGTTCCCAAGTTTTCGGATTTGGAAGTGGTGGCGCTATCCTTGACGGCAGAGACCGAGAGCATTGATAGTGAGAAGTGGTTGTTCGACTATAAATTGCAAGAGTACAAGGACAACATTCCTAATCTCATATCAAGGAGACAGTTCAATGACCGCAGGAAGAAAACGGCAGGCCTGTGTGAGGAACTGCGTATATCCAAATGAAAACATAAAAACTGTTTGTTAATGAAATAAATTAAGGAGGGGTTATAATGAACAAAGTAAATATAAAAGATAGTCAAAATTTTATTACTTCAAAATATCACATAGAAAAAATAATGAATTGCATAAGTTTAGATGAAAAAGATAACATCTTTGAAATAGGTGCAGGGAAAGGTCATTTTACTGCTGAATTGGTAAAGAGATGTAATTTTGTTACGGCGATAGAAATTGATTCTAAATTATGTGAGGTAACTCGTAATAAGCTCTTAAATTATCCTAACTATCAAATAGTAAATGATGATATACTAAAATTTACATTTCCTAGCCACAATCCATATAAAATATTTGGCAGCATACCTTACAACATAAGCACAAATATAATTCGAAAAATTGTTTTTGAAAGTTCAGCCACAATAAGTTATTTAATAGTAGAATATGGTTTTGCTAAAATGTTATTAGATACAAACAGATCACTAGCATTGCTGTTAATGGCAGAGGTAGATATTTCTATATTAGCAAAAATTCCCAGGTATTATTTCCATCCAAAACCTAAAGTGGATAGCGCATTAATTGTATTAAAAAGAAAGCCAGCAAAAATGGCATTTAAAGAGAGAAAAAAATATGAAACTTTTGTAATGAAATGGGTTAACAAAGAGTATGAAAAACTGTTTACAAAAAATCAATTTAATAAAGCTTTAAAATATGCGAGAATATATGATATAAACAATATTAGTTTCGAACAATTTGTATCGCTATTTAATAGTTATAAAATATTTAACGGCTAAAAACAATAGGCCACATGCAACTGTAAATGTTTAGTTATAGGTAGGGTAGCATTAGTTAAAATGCTATTCTGCCTTTTAAAAGTATGGTATACATTCCTGAGAGAGATTGGATATGTTCCCGTATACCGATAGTGCCAAAAGCGAAGTGGATATGTTTCCGAGAACGGACGTACTCAAATGACATTCATTCTGTCCTCTCCAGCCACGTGGAAAGTTTAGTTTGTCTGACGAAGCAGACAAACTAAAGCGATATAAATCCTCACGGATTTGCGATATACGCTACATTTCATTCGCGTGCGATATGCCTCTGGCGCGATATGTGCCTTCGGCACGTGAGCGCACTGCGTGCGCATAGGGGCGCGGGAATTTATGTTCGCGTACTTTCCACCACGTTCGAATAGGCGAAAAGAAAGCTATAAAACTGCTTGAAACTTTTTAATATAAACCTGAAAAATACGCCAAAGGGTTAATCATATTTTTGAATTACTCGGTCTTTCACTTTTTGAATGCTATGATATGACCGGGAAGCCTTATAAAGAAGTGAAGAAAATTGCAACGGAGATAAATAACTTTTTAAACAAGGGGAATTCAGATGAAAGAAAACAAATATGATGATAATATATTTTTTCAAAAATACAGTCAAATGAGTCGCTCACAGCAGGGACTAGCCGGTGCAGGAGAATGGGAAACATTGAGAAAGCTGCTGCCGGATTTTAAAGATAAGCGTGTGCTTGATTTAGGATGCGGCTATGGATGGCACTGTATTTATGCGATGGAACACGGTGCTTCTTCTGTTGTAGGTGTTGATATTTCTCATAAAATGCTCGAGGTAGCCAAAGAAAAAACACATTTTCCACAGGTTGAATATAAATGCTGTGCTATAGAAGATGTGGAATTCCCAGAGGAGAGTTTTGATGTAATATTAAGTTCACTTGCGTTTCACTATGTAGCAGATTATGAGATTTTAGTAAAAAAGATATATAGAATACTGAAGTCTGGTGGTAAGCTAGTTTTTACGGTTGAACATCCTGTTTTTACTGCCTATGGAACACAAGACTGGCATTATAACGAAAAAGGAGAAATACTGCATTTTCCAGTGGATAATTATTATTATGAGGGCAAACGGACAGCTGTATTTTTGGGAGAAAAGGTTACAAAATATCATAGAACACTGACCACATATCTAAATACGCTGCTTTCAAATGGTTTTATAATAAATCAGATTGTGGAGCCACAGCCGCCGGAAAACATGATGGATATTCCGGGGATGCAGGATGAAATGCGCCGTCCCATGATGCTGATTGTATCGGCCAATAAAAAAATGGATAGATAGAACTAAAACACCTATAAAGAATAAATAGAGGCAATTTATGTTTAAAGAAAAAATTATTATAGAGATGAAAGAAGTATTCAAAGAAATACCTTTTGGCATAGAGCATACTCTTAAAGTTTTGAAAAATGCAGAAGATATAATGAACGGAGAAAATATCGGAGAGGAAGAAAAAGAATTCATCAGTATTACTGCTATACTACATGATATTGGTGCGGTTGAAGCACAAAAAAAATACGGTTCTATTGATGGTGTCTATCAAGAAAAGGAAGGACCAGCAGTAGCGAAAGAAATATTAAAAAAGGTAGGCTATAACAAAAATATTGATAGAATATGCTTTATAATAGGCAACCACCATACTCCATCTAAAATTAATGGACTTGATTTTCAAATACAATGGGAAGCTGATTTGCTTGAAAATTTAATGGTTATGGATAAAGAAAAAGAACAGGAAAAGATAAAAAAGTGTATAGGTGAAAACTTTAAAACAAACACAGGGAAAAGGATAGCTTATAATCGCTTTATTTTAGATTAGTAGTAGATTATTACAGTTATGTATTTTACTCAAGTTTCGGATTTAGGTTTTATGCAGTCTGAGCGATCAGTTGCATGGCCTTGAACCTGCGGTTATCCCGTATAATTTGCTCCATCAATTCGTTCTCGTCAATGGTAAAAATCTCAGCCACGATTGCTATTACATCAATAATGATTGACCAGATCTTTTCCACGACGGTGAGCTCGTGTACGCCTTCATATATATCGGCGAACAATCCTCCAATGGTCTCTTCACCATGCTCTTCAGGCGCTCAAGCTTGGATACGAAATACTCTTCCTTGCGTTTTTCGGTCTGGCAGTCTCTGTCACGCTTGCGGTTGTAGCGCCTCTCGCGCTGCCGGGCCGTAAGACCTTGTTCCTTGCCATCGACCTTCCCTCTCTCGCCGTGAATCGAGAAGTCCACGACAAATTGAGAGCGGCCGTCGCTCCAGCACAGGGCCAGCAGCTTGTAGCCGAGAATGCACCGCTGAAACACGTGCGAGAATATCTTGCCAATACACTCCATCCTCAATCCGGTCTTCGGCAGGTCGGAATCATCCACAATAAGCACTGCCGGAAGATGGCTCTTTTGATAGTCTTTCCTTATGGTCACGGCCTTGATGAGATGACAGGCGATGTGCCAGATGATGTTGCTAGTCTATATTGTCCTTGGCCATAAACGAATAGAGTAGGTCCTTCTTACCCCCGAACAGTTTCGAGATTGACGATCCGGCATAATGAGAAAAACCCGGGACGGCCATAAACGGCAGAATCAATATGATCTGGAAAAGTTGAAGGTTGGTAAGCTGACAGTTCTCACGTTTTTTCCCTCCGAGATCTTTGTCTGAAATCCTCATCCCCTCAAGGAGGGTCATAAACTTGGAAAATGCGGGATTGATTCGTTTTCCCGTGAAAAAGTTGCGGATCTCCGATGGAATTTTTGTAATTTTGCTCATGGCTTTGAGTGATTGTAATTAGTTGTTTGGGCACCTCTAAATTACTAAATTTCCGTGACATACGGAAATCCTCAAAGCCTTTTTTATGCCCAAATCTATCCTCTCAACCTAAATCCGAAACTTGAGTAAATTATAATTATGAGATGCTACGTGCTTTTGTTCAATATACCCTAAACGTCGATTTAAATGCGCCTGTGATAAAGGATTTAGTTGAAAAGTATAAGGATATAGAACAATTTAATAGGAGCATAACAGATAAATACGTTGCAATATGTAAACGCTTTTAATATTTGAATTTAGCCGTTTATGTAGAATGAAGGTGTGCAAACAAACAGACCCTGAAAAGGGTCTCACCCCCGTTAACCGCAATGTCAAAGACTTGCGGATGGCCAGATGACTCCTATACATCCGACCCCAACGGGGTCGAACCATATAATCTGTAGAAAGGTTCGACCTCCGTTGGGGTCGTGGATTGGGAAGGCACTTCGACCCGCACATTGTATCATGTGCGGTTACTTGAAGTTCGACTCCCGTTGGGGTCGATGGCTCGTCGTTATTCTGAATCTTAGCAAATCCTCTCTTTTTTAATGAACTGTGTGCTTGATCACTGAAAATAATCCTTATTTTTGCCACGAGAGTTTTACGAAAGATAAATAGATAAAGTATTGGAAAAGAAACATAACTGTCAGCAGTGCCCACTGAGGCGGCGATACGACCGTTCACCCAAGTCATTGTTGGGTCGTTTTTGGCGATGGCACATCAATTTCTGTCCGGGATGGAAAGCCTATTTCCTGTCGCTGAGCGAAGAGGAACGGCATGTATTGAGAAAGCAATACGCTTTTCATAAGCCTCAAATCCGCAACTAAGTCCTTCATCGTCCTATTTACGTGTACACGTTCTCTCATTACTGAATTATTAGATAAATTGAGGCTGAAATACCCACTTCTGCCTACAATACCCCCTTACCCCACAATGCGACTTGAGACAATACGCAGTATCATACCCATAAGTTGTAGTCGTCATCCAAAATCAGTCTGGAATACATCTGCGTAAGCATTATTACAGGTATAGATATTCAGCACATACCACCTTGATGTTCTGATCCATTTGGCTGGTACAGAGACAAATCTGAAGACAAACGCTTTTATGCGACTTGTTTTATTGGGTCCGAACCTCTTTACGTCAAGTCTTTGGATAATGACCTTGTAGAAGTTACGGATAAGTGCTGTAAGAAGAAGGAACACTGTGTTCTCTGCCATGAAGGATTTGGGCAATCTGGACCATCCGAAACCATTGTTCATGTCATCGAAGATGCGCTCCTTTCCTCCGCGGAGGTTATAGAACTCGACAATCTCTCTTACGGAAGGCTCGTAGTCGTTGGTCAGGATGCAGCGGTATGTGTATTCTCCTTCCCAGAGGTCAAGCTCACCGTCCATCCGTTTCCGCCTTTGAATCACAAGCCGGTATGTCTTGCCTTTCCACTTCTCTACAAGAATGGAATTCAGCTCAAACTCAATGCCGTTGATTTCTCCCCTCTTCCAGCCTCTGAGAGCGAAGAGGTCATTGTAGAGCGAACTACAGCGGTTGGCACGGATATAGAAGGTCTTGCAGTGGGTGGCAACCTCTTCCACGATCTCTTCAGAGCACGAGCCGCAATCAGCTCTGAAACGATTGATAACAAGATTGTTCTGTTCAAACCTTTCGAAGAATCTCTTCAGCGTGTCCTTCTGATGGAAACGGACGTTTGTGTTGCCGTCGCTGTTCTCAATGCCGACAATCAAATCTCCAATAACCGCCACACCTGGTCGATAACCAAGGAACTTCTTGTATGTATGCTTTGCATCATATTTCTCTGTTTCTATGAACTGGTGGTCGAAATCAACATCATACATCTCACCCTCTTTCAGCTGACCAGCTGCACACATACAATTGAGCAGTAAGGTATTGAGGGTGTCAGCCGTATTGAAATCGTAGTTCTTACCCGTATCTGACGTGTATGAAATGTTCTCCTGCGTCAGTTCCTTTATCGCTCTGAGGATAGTGTCAGAGCTGCAGGTACGAAGTGTCGGATGAAGCGAGAGATGGGGCATCAAATGAGTTGTGACATCCTCAATACATGAGCCGCCACAGAAGTAGATGCTCATGAGAGAACGGATGATTTCGCTGTATTGATAACCATACAGCCTGCATCTTAGACCGAGGGTTGTGTCAATTACATATGACAATGTGGAGTCAAATTGCTCCATCATTGCAAATATTCCTCCAAAAGGAGTGAGTTTCTCAGATTTTATTGCTTTCTTTGCCATGTCTGTCGGGTTTGATACATATTTTGATTTGCAACACTAAGATAGGTGAAAAATCTGACATGACAAAATCCTGAGCAACTTTTTGTTGCTCAGGTACTTAAAAAGTTATATTTATAATAGTGTTGCGGAATTAAGGTTAACAAGAAGATAGCCAATCAAATTCCGGTTATTGTACAGAAAAGTGTGCAGGAACAGTCCAAAAAGCCAAAACGAAAAGGTTTCTTGAGCATCTTCGGCAAAAAAGAGGGAACGAAGCCAACGACAACAACGACTACGCTCCGTTCATCCAATAGAAACATGGTCAACGAACAGAAAGCGCAGAGCCGTCGATTGTCAGAACAAGCCGATAGTCTTGCTGCCCGTAATGCAGAACTTAACAGACAACTGCAAGGATTGATTTGCCAAATCGAAAAGAAGGTACAATCTGATTTACAAAATAGAGAAAGCGAGATAACAGCCATGCGTAAAAAATCATTTATGCAGATAGGCGGCTTGATGGGATTTGTTCTTTTGCTGTTGGTCATTTCCTATATCATCATACACCGTGATGCAAAGAACATTAAACGATACAAACGCAAGACAACGGATTTGATCGAGCAATTGGAACAGTCCGTGCAACAAAATGAGGTACTCATAACCTCCCGAAAGAAAGCGGTACATACTATTACCCATGAGTTGCGTACACCACTGACGGCAATAACCGGCTATACCGAACTTTTGCGGAAAGAATGCAATAGCGGTAATAATGGGCAATATATCCAAAATATACTGCAATCCTCCGACCGTATGCGGGATATGCTCAACACTTTGCTTGATTTCTTCCGCCTGGACAACGGCAAGGAACAGCCCCGTCTGTCACCCTGCCGGATTTCTGCAATCACGCACACACTTGAAACGGAGTTCATGCCTGTTGCCGTGAACAAAGGGTTGTCCTTGTCCGTGAAGACTGGACACGATGCCATTGTATTGACCGACAAAGAGCGAATAATACAAATCGGGAATAACCTGCTGTCAAACGCTGTCAAGTTCACAGAAGAAGGCGGTGTTTCTTTGATTACTGAATATGACAATGGAGTTCTGACACTGGTCGTTGAGGATACAGGTACAGGCATGACAGAAGAGGAACAGAAACAAGCGTTCGGTGCGTTTGAACGTCTATCAAATGCCGCCGCAAAGGAGGGTTTCGGGCTTGGGGCTTTCCATTGTCAAGAACCTCGTTTCACTGATGAAAGGAAAAATCGATGTGTCCAGTCACCAAGGGCTGGGAAGTATTTTTACCATTAGTCTTCCTATGGCTACAGCCGAAAAGCAGAATGTGGAACCAATCCAGTATAGAACGAAACGACAAGATTCGTTTACTGTCATTGCCATTGATGATAGCCATGTGCAACTGAGTACCATTCGTGAGGCGTTTGCATCAAACGGCATCGTATGTGACACTTGTAATAATGCCACGGATTTGTTGGATATGATGCGCAAAAAATCTTATGATCTGCTGATAACGGATTTGAAGATGGCTGAAGTGAATGGTATCGAGATTCTGGAAATGATGCGTATGGTGAACGTGCGTAACTCCAAGACCATTCCTGTTGTCGTTATGACAGCAGCACCAAATGTGAGTGAGCAAGAACTGCTTGATGCAGGATTTGTCGCTTGCCTGTTCAAGCCGATGTCTGACAAGGATTTGATAAACACTGCAAGAAAGTGTGTAAACGGTAAGATAGCAGAAAAACAAATAGACTTCTCTATGTTGCTGACCTACGGCAATGAAAAAGAGACTTTGGAGAATTTCGTAAAGGAAATGACTGACACATTGGGCAGTATCCGTAATGCAGCCCAAGAGGAGAACCGCAAGAAAATGTCTGATGCCATTCACCACGCAAGAAGCTCGTGGATGATGGTACAATCTGACGAGTCTTTGAACTATCTTTTTGACTTGATAGAAGATTCTACATCATCAGACGACGTTATCAACCAAGCGGTTGAGGATGTTTTCGCACATGGTGAGGCAATCCTCAAAGCCGCACAAAAGAAAATTGAGGAGGTAACAGCATGAAGAAAGTAATAATCATTGAAGACAGTCCGACATTTTGCAATATGTTGGGCAAGAAGTTGGAAGCGAAGGGATGGAAAACAATCTTATGCTACAATTACAGAGATGGTCTGAAAGCTGTGAAGGAATCCTCTGAATGGGATGTTGTCATTTCGGATATGCGCTTGGGGAATGATAACGGCATCGACCTGTTGGAATGGATGCGTAGTAACGGCTATCAGAATCCATTTATCATCATGACATCTTACGATGAAAGCATGAGTGCCGTGAGGACTATGAAATTGGGAGCGGAAGACTATATACCGAAGAAATTGTTGCTTGATGTAGTTTATGAACGTTTGGAAGAAATCATAGACAAGCAGAAACGACTCGTAGAGTTGAATAACAAGATTGTTTACCGCAAAAGTGAGAAGTTTCGCCGTATATACAAAATGGCAGAATTGTTTGCCAAAAGCGACATGGCTGTTATGATATTGGGCGACAACGGTACTGGCAAAGAACATATAGCGGAAAAGATACATCTGCAAAGCAAAAGAGCCGACAAGCCTTTTGAAGTAGTAGATTGCGGTACGCTTTCTGCGGAACTTGCCGTTTCCGTTCTCTTCGGGCATGAGAAAGGGGCATTCACAAGTGCGGACTCAGCAAGAAAAGGTTACTTTGAATTGGCTGCTGGAGGTACGCTGTTCTTGGACGAGATAGGCAACCTGCCGAAAGACGTACAGGCGATGCTGCTGCGTGTGTTGCAATCCAAGAGCTACCGACCATTGGGAGCTACAAAAGATAAAGTGGCTGATGTGAGCATTATTGCCGCTACCAACGAGAATCTGCAAGAGGCAGTTCGGGAAGGACGATTCAGAAGTGACCTGTATTATCGACTTCACGAAGCGGTTATTGAGATTCCACGGTTGCGGGATTGCAAGGAAGATATTATGCCATTAGCTAACTTCTTCCTGAAACTATATGACAGGCATACGGACAAAGAAATAAAATGTATCAGTAAGGAAGCGCAAAGGGCACTTGTAAGCCATACATGGCCAGGTAATGTGCGTGAGTTGAAATCATGTATCATGCGAGCTATGCTGTTATGCGAGAATGAGATTATAGATGTCGAGGACTTGCAGTTGTCACAATCGACATTGACAGAAGAGGCTTTGGACTTTGATGAACAAGAACGCAAGATCAATCGAGAGCGTATCTTGTGGGCTTTGAAGCAATGCAATGGCATCAAGCGTGATGCGGCAAAAATGTTGGAAATGAGCCATACTACATTCTATGCCCGTATGAAAGAGTATGGTATTCCTACTAACAAGTTGTAACGGTATAAGAACCGTGTAAGGAAGATTGGACGAGTGTCCGGTTTTCCTTACACTATTTCTGCTTGCAATTTCCTTGTGAAAATCTTATTCTCTTGATAAAGTTGCTGATTATCAGGAAATATCATCATCCTATTGTTTAGTCTGTCTTGGAATGGCATAGGTATTGGACTAATAAATGGTGTGCGCACGAATACATCAAATTAGTACAAACCCATAAAAGAGACAGCAACATGGAATACAACATATTGTTAGAGACTGATTTTTTCAACTTGCTGAATGCAGGTCATAAGAACAAATGTGGTAACGCTTTGGAGAACTCATATCGTGAGTTTATCAAGGTTGTGGTTGATTTATGCAGCACCAACGTGAAGCAAGCGGTCTTTGCACTGTCATACGCAGAGACCGAGCTTGACTTTCATCTGTCAATGCCTCATATAAAGGATTGTTTGGGAACCGTAGGCTTGTATGTGCGCAAGGCTATTGCATTTATCCGCAGAATGCAAGAGCATGTGGCAGCAACATATCATCTTCATGTGACCACATCCACTTCAGAAGCCTCTCCGCCAGTATCATCAGAATCAAAGCCATTAGTGAAATGGACTGGCAATGCCGTTGACCTTGTAGAAATGGTATATGGCATCTGCGTAATGGGAAGCGTGAACGATGGCGATGTGAAATTCAAGGACTTGGCGCAAGCCATGTACCAGTTCTTCGGCATCAAAGCCAAGGACTGCTATCGTTTCTATACCGACATCAGAAGACGCAAGAACCATAGCCGTACTTACTTCCTTGACAGAATGCAGGAGAAGTTGAACGACAAAATGCGAAAGGATGATGAATTGGAGAGAATGAGACGATAATCGAGGTGTTTCTTATTTAATTCTGAAAAAGATTAAAAACTTTTGGTGTTGCCACAAAAATATTGTAGTTTTGTGGCAAAATAAAGAGGAATGGCAACGAATAGCGCTTATAACGAGATAAAAAGGAAAATAACGTCTTCCAAACGGGGAACATTGTTCTTTCCCGATTCATTCGCTCAAATGGCATCATCCGATGCAATAAGGTCAGCCTTGGTGCGTTTGTGCAAAGATGGAGACATAATAAGAGTGGCACAAGGCATCTATTGCTATCCAAAGATTGACACAAAATGGGGAAGCGGAGTTGTACCGCCATCCATTGAAGACATTGCCAATGGCATTGCTAAACGTGATAAAGTTAGAATTGTTCCGACGGGTGCGTATGTGTTGAATGTATTAGGACTGTCAAAACAAGTACCGGCAAATGTGGTGTTCTTTACAGATGGGTCTTCTCGCAAGGTTTCTGTAGGCAAAGGTAACGGAATCCTTTTCAAGCATACATCTGAGATGAGAACATTTGCTTATCGGTCAAAGCTTATGCTGTTGATAGTAATGGCTCTCCGTGAAATCGGTGATGAAAATATAACAGAACTACAGATGAACATCATCAAAGGTCATTTGAAAAATGTCCCAACGGGAGATTTTCAAAAAGACATTTTGCTGGCTCCAGCATGGGTTCGTAAAAAATTGCAACAAGTATGAATTATCAAGATATAGAAAAACTTGCTTCCTTAAAGGAAAGCAACAATTTGGAGTTTAAGGAATCGACAGGTCAATTAGACCGTTCGATGGAGACTCTATGTGCGTTTCTCAACTGTGAAGGTGGTACTATTCTTTATGGTGTAAAGGATAATGGTAAGATTATAGGTCAAGAGGTATCTGACAATACTAAACGCTCTATTGCTGAGGCGGTCAATAGAATTGAGCCTTTTGTAGAGTTGGAAATCTCGTATGTTCCTATTCTTGAGACTGACAAATATGTGATAGCCATTCATGCGGAATGTCAACGATTCATGCGTCCTTTCACTTATAAGGGAAGGGCTTATATGCGCATTGAAAGTACCACAACTTTTATGCCACAGGAACGGTATAACCATCTCTTAATGGAAAGAGGCGGAAAATATGGATGGGAAGCAATGATTAACTCTGATTTGGAGATAAGTGACTTGGATGAGAATGCCATTCTCGGTGCTGTCCGTGAGGGAATACGAAACGGAAGACTTCCAGAAACAACTATTCGCGAGGAGATACCTGTAATCTTGAAAAAGTTCGGCTTGTTCCATGATGGTAAACTGAACAATGCAGCCGCCGTGTTGTTTGGCAAGGATTTGTATGGATACCCACAATGTCTTGTGCGTATGGCTCGTTTCAAAGGAACAACAAAAGAAGAGTTTATAGACAACCAACGTGCGGAAGGTAATATTTACGAATTGCTTGATGCCTCAATGGCATTTTTCTTTAAGCATCTCTCACTGTCTGGTAAGATAAACGGTCTTTATCGTGAGGAAGAGTTGAGCATTCCGTACAAGGCTTTAAGAGAGAGTTGCATCAACTCACTTTGCCATCGCTCGTATCATCAACCAGGTAGTTCTGTAAGCATCGCTATCTACGATGACCGTGTTGAAATACGAAATACGGGAACTTTTCCTGCCGACTTGCCTATAGAACGTCTTATGCAGGAACATGACTCCAAACCACAGAATCCAATTATTGCCAACGTACTCTATAAGAGCAAGATATTGGAGAGTTGGGGACGTGGAATAGGTACAATGGTCGATGAATGCAAACGTGTAGGCTTGCCTGCTCCAGAATTCAATACTGATGGCAATTTTGTGTGGGTCGTATTTAAGTATAATAGGAGCAGTGTGGTAAACACCCAACAAGCTACCCAACAAGCTACCCAACAAGCTACCCAACAAGCTACAAAATTTGTTCAGGAGCTGATTTCTGTTGTAAATACCAATGAATATTCAGTAAAAGAAATCATGTCTCTCTTAAAATTGAAGGATAGGGTTAATTTCTTGAAAACTTACCTTACCCCTGCTTTGGAAGAAGGTCTAATTTCAATGAAATACCCTAAAAATCCGAAGCATCCGGGACAAAAATATATGCTTACAGAAAAAGGCAAGGCATTATTAAAATAGAAAGACGACAAAGGCAGTGGTGATTTGTTCCACTGCCTTTGTCGTTTCTATTTCTGTATCAAGTGCTTCAAATTCTCGTCAGCAGCGATGCGATCCAGTTCATCCTTGACAATCTGTTTGACGTCCTCCTTTATCTGATTGTAGTTGTCCTGAATAGCTTGCTTCATGCAGTCGTTGCCATTGGTATCCTTGAAATCGTTAATGATAGGGATAGGCTGATAATGGCTTTCCTCTCGCTTTACTTTGTCGGTGTCAACGACAATCTCGGCATGGAAGATCTTCTGCTCTATGCGCTCGGTGAAGTTGTCGGAAACAGAGCCGACAAACATACCTTGGGTGAGTCCGCTAATCTTGCTCGGCGGAATGAGACTGTCCATCTGGGTATTGATGGATGTAGAGACATCCTGACGGTTGATGGAAATAGACTGGCGCTTTTGGAGCACCTTGCCGAAACGCTCGGATAAAGTCTTGGCGGTCTCGCCAACAACCTGTCCGCTGAAGATATTACCAACGGTATTGATAACCACCTTTGCCTCCTTATCCCCATAATCACGGACCAACTGTGAGAAGTCCTGAAAGCCCAAGCAGACGGCAACCTTGTTGCTTCTTGCCGTAGCAATCAGATTATCCAAGCCTTTGAAATAGATGGTCGGCAACTCGTCAATGATAACGGATGATTTGAGTTGTCCCTTCTTGTTGATGAGTTTCACGATGCGGCTGTTGTACAAGCCAAGTGCCGCACCATAAATGTTCTGACGGTCGGGATTGTTGCCGACACATAGAATCTTCGGTTCTTCGGGATTGTTGATGTCGAGTGTAAACTCGCTTGCGGACATCACCCAATAGAGTTGTGGTGAGATCATTCGTGACAGCGGAATCTTTGCGCTTGCAATCTGACCCGCCAACTGCTCCATTGCCCCACCTTGCCATGCGTCCATGAACGGAGAAAGATAATTCTCAAGTTCGGGATAGCTCGTCAGTATCGGAAAGACATCCTCGTATCTGCGGTTGAGCAGTTCGATGGCATGGGGAAAGGTGCAATACTTTCCGTTCTTGTAGATGCGTAAGTACCAGATGATGGCTGCAAAGAGGATAATCGGACTCTCCACGAAAAAGTCGCCCTGCTTCTGAACCCACGTCTTGTTGAGGTTGAGCATGATGGTGTATGCACTCTCATAAGCATCGGAAATGTCACTCATGAAATCCGGGTGAATCGGATTGCAGCGATGACTTCTGCGAGGATCATCAAAGTTGATAACATAGAACTGGGGCTTGACCTTATATCCATTCTGATGGTTCATCATGTGGTTATAGGCAATCGTCGAAAGGTCGGAAAACTTGAAATCATAGATATACATTGAATACCCCTTCTCTATCTGCTGTTTGATGTAGTTGTTCACTACAGCAAAGGACTTACCACTACCCGGTGTACCTAACACGATGGTCGCTCGGAACGGATTGACCACGTTGATCCATCCTCTCTGCCATTTCTTCTTGTAATAGAATCGTGTTGGCAGATTGACGGAATACTCGTTCTCCATTAGTTTGGTCTCCTGCATGAAGCTCTCGTTCTCATTATTGAAGACATCCTCCATGAGGTTGTGCTTCAAGAGTCGGCTCATCCACAGTCCACCCATCAATAGGCAGATATAACCCGCTGTCATTGTAAAGATGTATAGCGTGGCATTGCCCAAATGAGATATAGGCAACAATAATATCCACCAGTTGAGGAAGAACAGACAGGAGCCAACGACAAGAACCGTCCAAATCTTGTTCCAACTCATCTTTTCTGCTTTCACGCCCTTGGTTCCCAGACATGAGAGCGCCAGGAGTAAAAGCGAGAACAGCTTGGTGTAGAGGATAGAATGAAACAAGCCACCTGTACGGTTGAAGTTGATAAGGATTCTGTCAACAACCCCGATTGTCACTCCCCATATGTGCATTGCCTCGTAGCAATACCAATATACATTCATAATTGCGAGTATGATACTCACAGCACGGAGAAAATCCATTATTTTTCCCAATGCTCTCAAATCGTCTTCTTGTGCCATTGTTTTTCTGTTTTGAAGTTATACCTTGATAATACGATTAAAGGTTTCTCCCTTTTCGCTTCTTTTTCTTTCTGCGTAACTCTCTATCGAATGCTGCTTCCTGTGCCTCGTTGGAAGAACCATTCCCTGCCATAAGTCCAAGACCGCTGCCGTATTCATCGAACAAGCCGGAATCGTGACGCTCTTGTTCTGAGATTGCACCATCTTCCTTTGGAATGGTAAGCGGTATCGGCTGCTCATTCTCGTAAGGTAAGGAGAAGTGCTCCTGCATGGCATTGGCAGAAAGATTCGTTCCAAGCCTTGAACCATTGAACACGCTTTGGGTGCGGTGGTCAATGAATGTTGCTCCGTAGATACGGCCGTCAGCTGTATGGCGGAAAACAACATCAATGCCCTTTGCTTTCAGCAGTTCAACAAACTTATCCTTATGGTACGTCTGCTTCAAGACTGCTTCCACGCTATGTTTGGTCATCTCGGAGAGTTTCTTGTCCTCCTTAAACTTCTTGGTAGAATAAGCGAACCGCTTTTCTATCGCCTCCGCACCGACAGACCTGTCAATCTTTGAAGCCTTGAAAGGATTTCCAACCTTATTGCCCTGTCCGTCCGTGGCAGAATAGACAAAACCATGATACTCACGACCGCCAACCTCGCCTCTGACTTCCTCCAAGGATATATTATATAAGGAAAGAAGTGCACGGTATTCGCCCAATGACTGGAACCTGTAGGTAGTGCAGAGTGATTTTACAGTATTGGCAACCTGCTTCTTCACATTGCCTTGGCTTACATCCACCTTGCGGAGTGGATTGTCTGCCTGGCGTTGCTTGCGGTCTGCCTTGTGGAGATTGTACTTCTCCTCCAAGTCACGGGTGATAGCCTTGCTCCTATGGTAGTTGTATCGGCTATCCAAACACTTGCCGTTTTCATCCACTCGGATAGTCACGATGTGCATGTGATGACGGTCGATGTCCTCATGCTTGTAAACCATGTATGGCTGGTTGCCATATCCCATGCGCTCCAAGTATTCACGGGCGATGTTCTCCATTTCCATATCCGTCAGCACATCATCTGGATGCGGATTCAAGGATATATGCACGACAGGCTTCTCTGTTCTGATGTGCGGAGAAAGGTATCGCTGGAAATCACGCAAGGCATTGGCGATGCTCGTCTTTCCCGAACAATCATCGAAGATCTTGTTTGTAGCCAAGAGTTTTCCCTCTTCCTTGTTAATCTTCTCACCATTGTATGCCAGAGCCCCATACAATGAACTTCCGAAACTTATCTTTGCGACCATCTTTCCTCAAACTTACGGGTTAGTTCAACAATCTCACGGGTAAGAGAGACCAGTTCCCTGGTGCAATTCTCCAGCTTATAGAGCAAAGCCATCGCCTTTTTCTCTGAGAAATGACAACGGAGTTCCTTGACAACCTGGTTGTAGTTGTTGCCAATCATTCGGTACTGCGAGTGAAAAGAAGAAAGTTTGGTGTAGTATTCCACCAGTGTCTTGTCCTCTCGCAACACCTTGAACGGCTCGCCGAAGATGCGTGCCTTGGCAAAGACAGCCTTTGCCTTCACATCAGTCTGCTCATACATGACGAGGAATTTCATCCACTCGTCATCGTCGAACCGAAGCATCACATGGTGCGACTTCGGGTTCAGCTTGGGGATTCGTCCCCCTCGTTTTCTTTCTGTGTTCATATAAAATGGATTAAGTGGTACATGCGGCAATAATGGAATTGCACAAACTATCGTCAGATTGGAACATGGGGAGCCCGACTTCGGAGAGGCTACCAACCCGGCAGGGCAAGGTCTTTGGAGAGTAACTCCAAAGGTTTTGAGTAACTCAAAACATACCTTGCTATGTCTTTGAGGACATAAAAATCCGCTTAGGGTGGATTGGAGTTAGCCTTTGTAAGAAGCTGTCCCCATCCCGAATGGAAGCTGTTCGGGAAATCCAGTCCTTTGCGGAACATCAAGCCTTGTTCTTCTCGGAACGATATGGATGCGCTATCCATCGCTTTGCCTTTCGGGTGCAAAATTACGGCTAAAATAGCACCCTTGGAACAGATGCACCCCAGACAACCACTGCAACTATCGGCAACATGCTGCCACAGGATTTGAAAACCATTGTTTTTCGGATTTTTCGTTGTTACTTTGCAGCGTGAATGACAGACATACGTGTCTTGAATGATGCAAAACAAGTGGCATATTTGTATGCTCCAATGCAATCATATAAAACGTATTACATGTAATATGATAAAACGTTTGACATGCAAAATGCTTGATATGTAAAATGTAATATAAGTATGCACAAATGTGGCATGACATACAGACTGGCTATAGAACAGTTATGAAGCATGACATATATAAAAGCCATATAGCAAGCATAAAAACAGTATAACTGATACGAAAGTTGCATAACATATAATATCACTTGCAAGCCTCATGGCTCATAGATTTGCACCATAGCATGTAGGATGTATCACAAATAAAAATGCAATACCGCATTATAACAAACAAGATGTATAACTCATAAAAAGACAAACATGAAGAAAGAACCAACATTCATCGCCTTCTCCACCCAAAAGGGAGGGGCAGGCAAGACAACACTAACTGTGTTGATGGCAAGTTTCCTTTATTATGTCAGAGGTTACGATGTCGTTGTGGTTGACTGCGATTTTCCACAGTTCAGCATCAAGGACATGAGAGAACGTGACATGCAGAGCATCGAGAGTAACGAGTATCTGTTGAGACAAGCCTATGAGCAGTTGAAAAGAACAGGAAAGTCTGCTTATCCAATCGTAGAGAGTCACCCAGGAAAGGCTATGGAGGCAATAAAGCCTTTCTTGGAAATGGACACACCGCCAGACTTCATCTTCTTTGACCTCGCAGGAACGATTGACAACCTCGGTGTGATAAATACCATCGTCACTATGGATTATATATTCTGCCCGATTACGGCAGACAATGTGGTGCTGAAAAGTTCCATTATGTTCGCCAGTCAGTTGAACGATTCGTTCATCAGTATCGGAAAGACCAACATCAAGGAACTGTATATGCTATGGAACATGGTAGATGCACGAGAGAAGACCGATCTGTATGAGAAAGCAAGTCGTGTGATGGACGGAGCTGGACTGTCGGTGATGAACACATACATCCCAGACAGCAAGCGTTTCAGAAAGGAATGTGCCGAAGTCGGCAACAAGGCTGTCTTTCGTTCCACAATTCTTCCTCCCGACAAGCATCTGATAAAAGGTAGTAACATCGAGAAGTTGGCAGACGAGATTTTATCAATCATAAAGAAGTAATATGTATGGCAAAGAATCTAAAAGTAACCATCGACTCGGAAGAGTTCAGAAACTCATTCCGACCACACATGCCACCAAGCAGGGCATCAACGGAAGAACCTACACAAAAGGAGACTCCAAAGAACGAAGTCAGCAAGCAGAAAGAAGCTATATCTTCCAAGGGTACTTCTTCTCTCATGGATGAATATCAAGAAAGGTATATTCGCAGGTCTGAGAATCCTGCCCGTTCTGGTAAGATGACATACATCCGAAAGGAGTATCATGAAACCATCATGCGCCTCGTGTCTGTCATTAACCGTGAGGACATGTCCTTGTCGGGCTATATAGACCATGTGCTGACGGAACATTTCCAAAAGTATGGGGAGGTTATCAAAGAAGTGTATAAGAAAAATAACAAGGATATAATCATGTGGTAATATGGAAATAATGTTATTGACAATTGTGCTCCTGTATTTTGTATGGAGTATAGCTGTATTGGTGTTTGATGCCGACATATGGCTTAGGAACAAGTTGAGAATAGAAAAGCCCAAGGTTGAGCCTAAGGAAAGTCCGCCTATTCCTGCTGATGATTTCATCGTCAGACACACTTATACAGTCTCATCGAAAAAAACCCAAAAGGAACCTGTGCAAACTAAGCCGGAGGACGAGGGTGAAGCGATAAAGGAAAGTGAAGTGACATTTGAGGAAGACAAATCTTCAATGAAGTCCGCTCGCATCCCTGATGACAAGTTGGACGAAGTTTTCACGAATACACGCATTGAGGATGTTGGCGTGAAGTACGAGGAGTCGGAAGAAGAGCCAGTTGTTGAACAAGCAAGTGGCAATAGCTTTGAGGAGATAGACAAGGCTGTCGAAACTGCAAGCAAGCCGAATGTTACAAACGAAGAATGTTCTCATGCAGGCAAGGTGTTTTCGGAAATGGAAGGCAATGAGCTTTTCAACATGATAGCAGAGCGTTCCAAGATTATCAAACGCAGAATAGATGCGTTGATGGAATTGCATATGTCGAACATTTCCTCAGACAAGCCCATGTCTGGAAAAGCAACAAAAGTAATCAAGAAGAAAAAACTTGTTGTTCCTGAAGACTTCAAAGATTTCAATATCAGAGATTTTGTATAACAATAAAAAGTGAAAATTATGACAGACAAAAAAAGGAACAATGGTAAGAGACAAATTCCTTCGATGGATGCCAAGGAGTTTTATGAGATTTTCATGAGAAATCATGATGAGTGCAAGAAGAAAATCCATGATTTCGTTACCTCTTACCTAAAAGAGCATAAGATAGTACAGAAATCCAGCTCAAAGAAAGGAAAATAAGGCATCAGACAACATAGGGGAATCTAATATCCTCGAATTTGTATAACAATTTAAAAGTGAAAATAATGAAAAGAGCAAGAAAGAACAGAGAGACAAAGGAACACATCAGTGTTCAGTCCACAGTGAGTGTAACAGTGTCGGCAAGTACCAACAACAGAAACGGGTACATCGGCAAGTTCATGACGGATGCAGGCTTTACTGCAAGACTTGGCAGACAGGTAAGCATCAGCGAGGAAACTCATGAGCGAGTAATGAAGTTTGTCAGTGTCGTAGGCAAAGGACAGGTTTCCATGGCAAGTTTCATCGAGAACATCGTAAACGAACATTTTGCCATTCATGCAGCTGAAATCAAGGCTGCGTTTGAAGAAGGTATAAAGGCATATCGCCTCTAACAATAATAAAAGCACGCCAATGAAAAAGAAAGACTACGGCTAAAATCTCAGCTCGCCACTGAATCCACAAGTCGGCATCATGCCGCATGAGTAAACAAAAGTATCAACCGCCAGCCGGGACCATCCAATCCCCAAGGCACAGACAAAAAACGATTTATGAACAAGAAAAACAGAATCATTCTTCTCGCTGCGATGATTGTCGCAGCCGTATCACAGACATTCGCGCAAGGCAACGGACTTGCAGGTATCAACGAAGCAACAAGTATGGTGACCTCCTACTTCGACCCAGGAACGAAACTCATCTACGCCATCGGTGCCGTGGTGGGTCTCATCGGAGGCATCAAGGTGTATGGCAAGTTCTCATCTGGCGACCCCGACACGAGCAAGACTGCCGCAAGCTGGTTCGGAGCCTGCATCTTCCTCATCGTGAGCGCAACCATCCTCCGCTCATTCTTCCTGTAAATATAATAAGGTATAAGACTTATGGCTGACTACCCAATCAACAAGGGCATCGGTCATTCGGTTGAGTTCAAGGGACTGAAGGCACAGTACCTCTTCATCTTCGCAGGTGGACTGCTTGCCGTCTTCTTCCTTGTGGTCGTCCTCTATATGGCAGGTGCGGATCAATTGGTCTGCATCGGCTTGGGTCTCACGCTCGGATCATTGCTTGTATGGGGAACATTCCATCTGAACAACAAGTACGGTGAGCATGGACTGATGAAGCTCCTTGCCGCCAAGAGCCATCCACGCTATATCCTCAACCGAAAGAAAACAAACCGAATGTTCAAACATAAAAAGAAAGAAGAATGAGAAATATCAGAAAATCAAGCACCCTTGAGAGCAAGTTTCCGCTGCTTGCCGTGGAGCAAGACTGCATCATCTCCAAGGATGGCGACATCACGGTCGCCTACGAGGTGACGCTCCCCGAAATCTTCACGGTAACATCGCAGGAGTATGAGTCGGTACATGCCGCATGGTGCAAGGCTATCAAGGTGCTGCCCGACTACAGCATTGTACACAAGCAGGACTGGTTCGTGAAAGAGAACTATGAGCCGGACTTGCAGAATAGCGACATGAGCTTTCTGTCAAGAAGCTATGAGCGACACTTCAATGAGCGTCCTTACCTGCATCAGCAGTGTTACCTGTTCCTTACCAAGACCTCCAAGGAGCGCATGACACACCAGAGCAATTTTTCCACCTTGTGCCGTGGGCATATCATCCCCAAGGAAATCAAGGACAAGGAAACGGTCGCAAGATTCCTCGATGCCGTGGAGCAGTTCGCAAGAATCATCAACGACTCCGGCTATATCTCCTTACGCAGACTGACGGATGAGGAAATCACAGGCACGGAACGGACAACGGGACTTGTAGGCAAGTACCTCTCGCTCTCCACGGAGAACGTGCAATGTTTGGAGGATATGGAATTGTCTGCAAGTGGTATGCGTATAGGAAACAAACATCTTTGTCTGCATACCTTGTCACAAACGGAAGACCTGCCAACGGAAGTATCTACGGACAACCGCTTTGAGCGATTGTCAACTGACCGAAGTGACTGCCGTCTGTCCTTTGCCGCTCCAGTTGGCTTGCTGTTGTCCTGCAACCATATCTATAACCAGTATGTATTCATAGACAACAGTGACGAGACCTTGCAGAAGTTCGAGAAAACCGCCCGTAACATGCACTCGCTGTCAAGGTACAGCCGACAGAACGCCATCAACAAGGAATGGATTGACGAGTATTTGAACGAGGCTCACTCACAAGGCTTGCAGTCTGTCCGTGCCCATTTCAATGTTATGGCATGGGGCGAGGATATGGAAGAGTTGAAGCATCTTCGCAATGATGTGGGCAGTCAGTTGGCAAGCATGGAATGTGTGCCACGCCACAATACGGTAGATTGTCCGACACTTTTCTGGGCAGCGATACCCGGCAACGAGGGAGATTTCCCGTCAGAGGAGAGTTTCCATACCTTCATTGAGCAGTCAGTGTGCCTCTTCACGGAGGAAACCAACTATATGGATTCTCCCTCACCGTTCGGCATCAAGATGGCAGACCGCATCAGTGGCAAGCCGCTGCACATTGACATCTCTGACTTGCCGATGAGAAAAGGCGTAACAACCAACCGCAACAAGTTCGTGCTCGGACCCTCGGGAAGCGGGAAGTCCTTCTTCATGAACCACCTCGTCAGACAGTATTACGAGCAAGGCACGCATGTGGTCTTGGTCGATACGGGAAACTCCTACCAGGGACTCTGCGAGATGATTAACAGAAAGACAGGCGGAAAGGACGGTATCTACTATACCTATACGGATGAGAGTCCCATCTCATTCAATCCCTTTTTCACCGAGGATAAGGTCTTTGACATCGAGAAGCGAGAGAGCATCAAGACATTGCTCCTGACGCTTTGGAAGAAGGACAACGAGCCTGCCACACGAGCGGAAGAGGTCGCCTTGTCAAATGCCGTGTCGCTCTACATCGGTAAACTGAAAGAGGAAAGCGACATCGTGCCGTGCTTCAATACCTTCTATGAGTTTGTGGGAACGGAATACCGCAAGGTACTGGAAGAAAAGAAAGTCCGTGAGAAAGATTTTGATATAGACGGATTTCTCAACGTGCTGGAACCTTACTACAAAGGTGGCGAATATGACTATCTGCTGAACTCAGACAAGGAGCTTGACCTGCTGCACAAGCGGTTCATCGTTTTCGAGATAGATTCCATCAAGGACCATCCAATCCTGTTCCCGGTCACAACCATCATCATCATGGAGCTGTTCATCAACAAGATGCGCCGCCTGAAAGGCATCCGTAAGATGATAGTGATAGAAGAAGCATGGAAAGCGATAGCTTCGGCAAACATGGCTTCCTATATCAAGTATCTTTATAAGACGGTCAGAAAGTTCTTCGGTGAGGCGGTTGTGGTGACGCAGGAAGTCGAGGACATCATATCCTCCGCTATCGTGAAGGACAGTATCATCAACAACTCAGACTGCAAGATACTCCTTGACCAGAGGAAGTTCATGAACAAGTTCGAGCAGATACAGTCATTGCTCGGATTGACGGAAAAGGAGAAGTCACAGATTCTCTCCATCAACCAGTCCAACGACCCCTCACGTCTCTACAAGGAAGTATGGATAGGACTCGGAGGAACACAGTCGGCAGTATATGCCACAGAGGTGTCCACGCAGGAATATCTCGCCTATACGACTGAGGAAAGTGAGAAACTGGAGGTGAGGGCATTGGCGGAGAAACTCGGTGACGACATGGAAGCTGCCATCCGACAGCTTGCAGAGGACAAACAAGAGAACAAGTAAATTCATTATCCACTTAATCCAAAAGTAAAAATGAGAACAAAAGTAATCATGACAATCTGCCTGTTCCTGCTGATGGTAGGAAAGGCAAGCGCACAGTGGTCTGTCATAGATCCTACCAACATTGCGCAGAGTATCATCAACTCGTCCAACAACATCGTCCACACGTCTTCGACGGCTCAGAACATGATCAACAACTTCAAGGAGACCGTGAAAATTTATGAGCAGGGTAAGAAGTACTACGATGCGCTGAAGTCGGTGAACAACCTCGTCAAGGACGCACGCAAGGTGCAGCAGACCATCCTCATGGTGGGTGACATCACAGACATCTACATCAACAACTACCAGAAGATGATGCACGATGACAATTTCTCCGTGGAGGAACTCTCCGCCATCGGCTTCGGCTACACCAAACTGCTGGAGGAAAGCAACGATGTGCTGACAGAACTGAAGAACGTGGTGAACATCACGACCCTTTCCATGACGGACAAGGAGCGAATGGACGTGGTGGAACGCTGCTACTCGAAGATGAAGCGTTACCGCAATCTCGTGAGCTATTATACCAACAAGAACATTTCCGTGAGTTATCTGCGTGCCAAGAAGAAAAACGACCTCGACCGCATCATGGGACTCTACGGCAAGTCAAACGAGAAATACTGGTAGCCTATGGATTTCGAGAATCTTCACCAGATACTGCGTTCCCTGTATGACGAGATGATGCCGCTGTGTTCCGACATGACGGACATCGCCAAGGGACTTGCAGGACTTGGGGCGCTGTTCTATGTCGCCCTGAGGGTTTGGCAGTCACTGTCAAGAGCAGAGCCGATAGACGTATTTCCGCTGCTCCGTCCGTTTGCCATCGGACTTGCCATCATGTTCTTCCCGACCATCGTGCTCGGAACGCTCAACAGCGTGATGAGTCCCATCGTGCAAGGTACACATTCCATGCTGGAGACACAGACCTTCGACATGAATGAATACCGGGCTCAGAAAGACAAACTGGAGTATGAGGCGATGAAACGCAATCCGGAAACTGCATACCTTGTAAGCAACGAGGAGTTTGACAAGCAGCTTGACGAACTCGGCTGGTCACCCGGCGACGTGGTGACAATGGCGGGAATGTATGTGGAGCGTGGCATGTACAGCATGAAGAAGAGCATCCGTGATTTCTTCCGTGAACTGCTGGAGCTGCTGTTCCAAGCCGCTGCACTGGTCATAGACGTGCTGAGGACATTCTTCCTCATTGTCCTGTCCATCCTCGGACCGCTTTGTTTCGCCATATCGGTATGGGACGGATTCCAGTCCACGCTGACGCAATGGTTCTGCAGGTACATACAGATTTATCTCTGGCTACCCGTTTCGGACTTGTTCAGTACCATCCTTGCCAAGATACAGGTGCTGATGCTGCAAAACGACATCGAGGCATTGCAGAACGACCCGAATTTTTCCATTGAGGCAAGCAACGGTGTTTACATCGTTTTCCTCATCATCGGAATCATCGGTTACTTCACCATACCGACCGTGGCGGGATGGATCATACAGGCAGGTGGCGGCATCGGCAACTACAACCGGAACGTGAACACGGCAGGCTCACTGGGCGGAAGCATCGCAGGAGCAACGGCTGGAAATGTGGCAGGACGTGCCGGAAGGCTCATCAAGAGCGGATTTAAGAAAATATAGTCATTCATGAACAATACAACGAAAAGAAAAATGGAATTCAAGTCATTGAAGAATATCGAGACCTCGTTCAGACAGATACGCCTGTTCTGCATCGTCCTCGTCATCGGTTGCGCTGTTGTTGCAATATGCTCGGTGGTGTTCGCATTCAGATTTGCGGAGAAGCAGCGCGAGAAGATATACGTCCTTGATGGAGGCAAGTCGCTGATGCTCGCCCTCTCGCAAGACCTCTCACAGAACAGACCTGCCGAGGCAAGGGAACACGTAAGACGCTTTCATGAGCTGTTCTTTACGCTATCTCCCGAAAAGAGCGCCATCGAGCACAACGTGAAACGAGCCTTGCTGCTGGCAGACAAGAGCGCATACAACTATTACCAGGACTTTGCGGAGAAAGGTTTTTACAACAGACTCATCGCGGGAAACATCAACCAGTCGCTGCAAGTTGACAGCGTGGTCTGTAACTTTGATAACTACCCTTATCAAGCCAAGACCTACGCACGGCAGGTGATACTCCGAGAGAGCAATGTGACGGAGAGAAGTCTTGTCACCGTATGCAGGTTGGTGAACGCCACACGCTCCGATGATAACCCGAATGGTTTTACCATTGAAGGTTTCACCATTGTGGAGAACAGGGACATCAGTACAGTAGAACGATAAAAATAGCAAGAATGGAAAATCCGATAAAGACAATCCAAGAAAAGGTGAATGGTATGAAGGGAAGACTGCGTGACAGGCTGGATTCCCTTCCGCCAAGGGTGAGACTGAAAGTCGTGCTCGTCATGTTCGGCTTGTTAGCCCTCTGTAGCCTTTACATGATAGGTTCAGCCATCATCAACTTCGGAAACGGCAAGACCTCAAATATAGAGGTTGAGCATATTGAGAGTGTAAAGTTGCCCACCGACAAGGGGCAGCAAGTGACCAACCTGAATGAATTGACACATGGAGAAGGAGAAGAATGACAAGATGGAGCCAGCTAAGGCTCCAAAGGAAAAGAAGCCTTTGACAGAGGAACAGCGTATCAAGCGTAACAAGATGATTGCCATACCGTGCATGTTCCTCGTCTGCGGTCTGGTGCTATGGCTTATCTTCAAGCCGTCTGCATCAGAAGGTGAGAAAGGCAGCAAGGGATTCAACATGGAAATGCCCGATGCGGAGAAGACAGATGTGGAGGCGGACAAGCGCAAGGCATACTCCAAGGAGGATCTTACCAATAAGCAAAAGGAAAAAAGCAGAGCAATGAACACTCTTGGTGAGTACATGCCAGGCATTGATTCGACTGCTACACGGCAAGAAAAGGACTTTGACCTGATGCAGTCTGGGCAGCAGCCAACAAAAGCGGAAAGACAGGAGGCGGATGCCATCCGCTCGTCTGCCGAGGCATACCAAACCTTGAACACGACCTTGGGCGGTTTCTATGAACAGCCACAGCAAGGGGGAAGCAGCGAAGATGCTGAGTTGAGGAAACGTCTTGACGAGCTGGAGGCAAGCATGATGCAGCAGGAAAACAAGCGTTCCAATATGGACGAGCAAGTCGCCCTTATGGAGAAGTCCTATCAACTTGCGGCAAAGTACATGCCTGGTGGAAATGCCAATGCGGCAAGTCCTTCATCAGCAGAAACTGCAACAGAGGAAAACAAGGAAACTGTCACCAAGGGCAAGAAAGCCAAGGTTTCCCCTGTAAGGCAAGTGCAAAGGCGTGTAGTCTCGTCCTTGAACCGCCCCATGAGTAACGGGGAGTTTGTCGCCTCTTACTCGGAAAAAGCTTCGGCAAGGTTCAATACCGCCATCGGAAGAGGTGGTGTTTCCGACAAAAACACGATTTCTGCCTGCATCCACGGCAACCAGACCATAACGGACGGACAGGCAGTAAGGTTGAGATTGTTGGAATCTATGCATGTCGTCAATAGGGAGATACCACGAAATTCTGTCATTGTCGGAGTGGCACGATTGCAAGGTGAAAGGCTTTCCATAGCCTTGAAGTCCATTGAGCACAACGGCATGATTATCCCGATTGAGCTTGCCGTCTATGACAATGACGGTCAGGAGGGCATCTTCATTCCGAAGTCGATGGAGGTTGACGCAGCCAAGGAAGTTGGTGCCAACATGGGAAGCTCGCTGAACAGCAGCATCAACATTTCCTCCAATGCCGGGGCACAGCTTGCCTCCGACTTGGGAAAAGGTGTCATACAAGGCGTGTCGCAGTATATCTCCAAGAAGATGCGTACCGTCAAGATACACCTGAAGGCTGGCTACAGGGTCATGCTCTACCAAGAGGAAGATTAGCCGAAAGGCAACAACATTTATACCACTTAATCCAAAAGTTTAATTAAAAGCAAACTAAAATGAAGAAGACAACAATCATGTTCGCCCTTATGCTGGGCGTAGCCTGCACTGCATCAGCGCAGAAGACAGGTAAGAAAAAAGCGCAGAAGTCTGTAAAGACTGAGCAAGTAAGCAATGTTTCTTCCGACCAGGTAGAGAAACTGACCTTGACCAAGGAGGTGTATCCGCAGAAGGAAGAGAACAGCAACCTCTATCACGGCTTGACCAAGAAGCTGACCTTCGACCGCATGATTCCACCTCATGGTTTGGAAGTGACTTATGACAAGACGGTTCATATTCTCTTTCCTGCCTCTGTCAAGTACGTTGACTTGGGATCAGAGGATTTGATAGCTGGCAAGGCGGACGGTGCGGAGAATGTTATCCGTGTAAAAGCAGCCGTGAAGAACTTCAAGAAAGAGACCAATATGAGCGTCATCACGGAGGATGGCTCATTCTACACATTCAATGTGAAGTATGCCAATGAACCGCTCATGCTCAATATCGAGATGGCTGACTTCATCCATGACGGTGAGGCGGTGAACCGCCCGAACAATGCGCAGGAGATTTATCTCAAGGAGTTGGGAAAGGAAAGTCCCATGCTGGTACACCTCATCATGAAGTCAATCCATAAAGAGAACAAACGCAAGGTGAAGCACATCGGCAGCAAGCGTTTCGGGATCCAGTATCTTTTGAAGGGCATCTATGTACACAGCGACTTGCTGTATTTCCACACAGAAATCAAGAACCAGAGCAACGTGCCGTTTGACGTGGACTATATCACGTTCAAGGTGGTGGACAAGAAGGTGGCGAAAAGAACCGCCATTCAGGAGCAGGTGCTTCTTCCTGTCCGTGCCTACAACTATGTGGTGCGTGTGGCTGGCAAGAAAACGGAGCAGACGGTGTTCTGCTTGCCGAAATTTACCATTCCAGACGACAAGGAGCTTGTCGTGGAGATGAACGAGAAGGAAGGCGGTCGCCATCAGTCGTTTATCGTGGAGAACAGCGACTTGGTGCGAGCTTTGACAATCAACGAACTTAGCGTGAAGTAACGGATGAAAAGAAGAAACATTGCAATCTTGGCGATGCTTGCCCTCACCGCAGGGCAGGCATTCGCCCAAAGATGTCTTCCTCAGATGAAAGGCATTGAGGTGAAGGTCGGCATGGCTGACGGAGTGTATAATGGCAAAAAGTCCTGCAAGGCTGGCTATTATGCAGGTCTCGGACTTTCAAGCTATACCAAGGGTGGTGACAAGTGGACGTATGGGGCGGAATACATGCAAGTACATCAGCCTTACCGTGAAACTTCCGTTCCAATAGCACAAATGACGGGCGAGTTCGGTTATTCCTACAACTTCCTTTCCGACAACAGCAAGACAGTGCTGTTCTATATCGGAGGTACGGCACTGGCTGGCTATGAGTCCGTAAACTGGGGCAAGAGAACCATGTCGGACGGAGCGACCTTGCAGAACAAGGGAGCACTTATATATGGTGGTGCCGTGGCATTGGAAACGGAAATATACCTGTCGGATGCTATAGCTTTGACCGCTTCCGTTAAGGAAAGGCTTGTTTGGGGCAACAGCACAGGACATTTCCACACGCAGTTTGGCATCGGCATGAAGTTCATCATCAACTAAAACAGTGAGCCTATGGACATCAATGAAATCAAGCAAGTGCCTATCGTGGACTTTCTCTATATTCTCGGCATTGAGCCTGTCAAGCACAAGGCTTCGGGACTTTGGTATCATGCGCCATACCGCAATGACCGCAATCCTTCGCTTCGGGTATCAACGGACAAGAATGTCTGGTATGACTATGGCGTCGCCAGAGGTGGTGACATCTTCAACCTCGCAGGAGAGTTCATCAACAGCAATGAGTTTGTGGCGCAAGCCAAGTTCATATCTGAAACGCTTGGTGGCTGCTTCCCGACATCGTTTCCGCATTATCAAAGAATAGCGGAAAAGGCTGTGAAGGCGAAAGGCAATCCCTTTAGTGATATTGTGGAAAAGCCTTTGAGCCATCCTGCTCTCAGGCAGTACTTGCGTGAGCGTGGCATATCGGCTGACGTGGCGAGCCGTTTCTGCTGTCAGGTGGAATACCGATACAATGGCAAACAGTTTTTTGCTGTCGGTTTCAAGAACAACAGCGGTGGCTACGAGATACGCAACCGCTTCTTCAAAGGTTGCGTGTCGCCAAAGGACATCACTCTCATTGGCAGGAACAGCAACGTCTGCCATCTGTACGAGGGTTTTATGGATTTCCTCTCTGCCGTAATTCTCGGCATAGGTCGTGGTGAGGATCATATTATCCTCAACTCGGTGGCTAATATGCAAAAGGTGCATCATCTTTTGGATGGCTATGCACAAGTGTACTGTCATTTGGACAATGACGAGGCAGGCGAGAATGCCTGTGTCGAACTGCAAAAGCGATATGGAGATAAGGTCATAGACCATTCGCATCTATACACTGGCTACAAGGACTTGAACGAGTACCTGATGAGCCATAAGACAAGAAAGTAACAATCATTCAAAAACATCAAGACAATGAAGAAGAACAATAAAATCAAGAAATCAGTGAGCATGTTGGCATTTCTTTTCGTGTGTGCCGTGTCGGTAATCCTTTCATCGTGCAGCGATGAGCTGGACATTCAGCAGTCGTATCCATTCAAGGTGGAGACGATGCCTGTGCCAAAGGACATTGTGCGTGGACAGACTGTTGAAATCCGCTGCGAGTTGAAGGCGGAGGGTAAGTTTGACGGCACCATCTATACCATCCGCTATTTTCAGCATGACGGAAAAGGTTCGCTGAGAATGGAGAACGGAACGGTGTTCCTGCCAAACGACCGCTATCTGTTGGAGAACGAGAAGTTCCGTCTTTACTACACCTCGGCAAGCACGGAGACACAGACGCTGACCGTGGTGGTGGAGGACAACTTCGGCAAGTCATACGAAATGGAGTTCAGTTTCAACGATACTGATGAGGAGGAAGAGTTTGCGAGAAGTGCCAACAAACTCGGTAGCGTATGAGGCTGATGATATTGTTAGCCTTGCTTCTTGTATCGGGCAGCTTGTCTGCCCAGACGCAAGGGGCGATAAAGCGAGTTTGTCATGTGTCACGTTTTGAGTTGGCTGTCGCCTGCATTAAGAAGTACGAAGGTCTGCACGGAGCGAAGCATCATCCTTATGTCGGATATGGGCACAAGCTGTTGCCTGGCGAGAGGTTTTCTCCAAGAATGACGGAACGGGAAGCCGATGCCTTGCTGCGCTCTGACCTCAGAAAGCTCTGCGCCATGTTTCGTGACTTCGGTCGTGACTCGCTGCTCTTGGCTGCACTTGCCTACAATGTGGGGTGTGGAAAGGTGATGAAAAGCCGGATGTATGCCAAGATGCGAAGTGGCAACAGAAACATCTATCGTGATTATGTGGACTTCAAAAGGTGGAACGGAAAGATAGTGCCTTCCATCGAGCGAAGAAGAAAAATGGAGTATCTGCTCTTGTTTACTCCATAGTAATAAGGTTTTATAAAAATAGGACAGTCCTTTTGATTGGGGGCTGTCCTTGTTTTTTGCAAGCATCGCAGATAAGGGCAAGACGGTTTCTTTGCCACTTTCTTTTCCGCTCCTCGGCTCATGATTCCTAAGACATCACCAAATTTTTGAGAGCTTTTTTGTGTTAAAATAAGCAAAATAGTCCCCAGAAAGCATATAGGCATACCTACCCCTGTAGCAGAAGAAGACATTTTTTGACTTTTCTGTTACAAAAAAACGATACGGAACTCTTTCTTTTAATAGCTTTTTGCTCGATTCCTAATTAGTTATCCGTATCTGTCCTCACAAGACTATAAGAGACAATGGTACATTGTCATAGTTCACTTGCTTTGGACTTTTCAATATGTAAGTTCTTTCTGTCGTCAGAGGTGTTCAACACTTCCCATTTTCTCTTTTGCTTGCCTATGGCAAACATTCTGCGAATGAGCTTAAACTTGACGGCATTCAATGCCTTACGCTTAGTATCAGAATCTTTTCTGCCTCCTAACTTTCGATTATAAAACATTTGCATTTCCACATCGTACTCAACAGCTCTCAATGCCGCCATAGACAGGTCAGCTTTCACTTGACCGTTACAGTGTGCGGAAGGTCGGGCACGCCATTTCACACTGGTACCAGAAGTGTGACTGCATGGAGCTACGCCAACATATCTCGCATATTGCCGAGCTGTGTCAAAAGCGGTAAAGTTTCGTGTGATGGCAATTATGTTTGTTGCATTGACAAAACCAATTCCTGGTATCGTCAACAGATTCTGAAAAGTGTCAAAGACATCTTCCTCCTTGGACATTAATTCACACTCTTCCTGATCTATCTTCTCAATGTCATGATTGAGCTTTTTAATGTAGCTCTCATACATGGCAGAATCCTCTTTCGTTTCAAACATCTGCATTCGGTTCATAAAGTTTGTCCGTTGCTCCACAAGGAACTTACGCTCATTGACAAGTTGCTTCAATTGTTGCATAGCCTTGCTTGGCAACTTGTATGGCTTGGCACATTCCGTGCCATCATAACGATAGAGGAAGTCAGCTATCTTTGCAGAGTCATTCTTGTCTCGCTTATCTATTGTCCCCATAGGATGATGTTTTACTATACGTGTACTAAGCATACAGAAAGAGTAATTCTTGGACGTGAGGAATTTTTCCAAGTCCAAGGAGTAGCAACCTGTAAATTCCATGCCAAACAGGGCTTGGGAAAGTACCACACGACTCTTTTTGAGCCATGAGCACATATCGCCAAATCCCTTGCGAGTGTTGTTGAACACTTCATGAGGGAACATTTTGATGTTGGTGTCCTCACGAAATATAGATACATCTATGACATTTTTAGAGATGTCAATGCCTACAAATGATTTATTTTTCATATCTTTGCACCGCTTTACGAAAGGAACTCTCTATGTCAGGATAAGCCAAATCTTTTAAAAGCTGGGACGGACAGCTAATTCCCTAAAAGGCACTGAGTCTGACATTTCGGGCAGAGGAGACTATATCAAGGGAAAGGGCTTTGCCTAAGATTAAAAAGTTCACTACCTCTGTCTGGAGTTCCTTCCTTTTGAGGATTCCTCGCAAAGGTAGTGCCAAAAGCAACCAAGAGACTCTATCATGGTATAGTGATGGTCTTAAAACACTGTTAGTTCACTCCTGGTTGCTTGTTTTTCCCATTTCGATAATTGTCCGTCTCCACATACGGAGTACCTCGTTTTATAACGGCAAACATACGGAGTATTATCTTAAACTTGATTGCATTAAACACTATTCCACTGCATTTCTCCTTTCTCTTGCGTTCCCAGTAATCTCTGATGTTCGGAATGTGCTGCATGCAAACCAAACAGGCAATGGACAAGTCTGCCTTTGCCTGTTTAAAACCTTTCTTAGAGACTGACGAGCCTTTTCTCACAGATGTACCAGATTCTTTCTTGAAAGGAGCGACACCAATATAGCAAGCGTATTTACGTGGGTTATCTATTGCCATGAAGTTTTCGGTCAGGACAATGGTTTCAAGTGCGACAACACGCCCAATACCAGGTATTGATGTCAGCAGGGAAAAGTTCTTGCTGATGTCCGCATCTTCTTTTATGTACATGTCAATTTCATTGTCTATGCCTTTAAGTGCATCATTGAGCGTTTTAAGTTGCCCATTCTTACGTTCCACAGACAAATCTGTGTCATACGCACATATATCATGAAGCTGCTGCTTGTAAAGGACTGACTGCTTGACTGTCTGCTTGCGTTCCGCCAAAAGCCTCTTCAACTTAAAATATACAGGAGGAGGAAGTTTTGATGGGTTGCGAAGAATCTTTCTGTGGTTCTGCTCACAGTAAATGGCTATGCGGAAAGAATCAAGCTCGTCAGTCTTGATGCGGTCGAGCGAACGCAGTCCATCATCCAAGTCTGGCTCAAAGCGATGCATCTTGCGAGGTTCCACCATCCTATAAATATAATGTTTCTCTTCCAACCACAGTCTAAAGTTTTGGGTGTAAAGTCCTGTATATTCCATACAGAACAAGACTATATCAACCCCCTTGCTTACCTTTGCCACCCATGAACCAATTTTCTTGAAACCTGCATTGTTGTTGCTCACCTTTATATGGGCTTTCTTCCAATCAATGCTTTCTCCGTCATAATAAGCAAGGTCGAGAGTCTGCTTTGAGACATCCACGCCTATGTAAAGTTCTTTATCCATAATTTTGACATTTAATAGTTAAATGGAATCAAGAAAGTTGGCTGGATTATATAAGGACTATGACATGAGAAAGGGCATACCTTGAAAGAAAGATAGTTCACCTTAACACCCATTAACCAAATATCCTAACTTGATTCCTGGGTGCAAAGGTAAAAGAAAGAAAGTGGCGGAACGATTTTTCATCGCTCCGCCCTTATGGATTTCATGTCGTTGCAACCATACGCTGCTCTATAAGTCTTGCATTGCTGTTCACCAAGTTGATGATGTCGGCATGGTGCTCGGTGTCCTTGTTCTGTAGTCCGTGGCATTGTACGACTTTCATCTGTTCGAGAGAAAACTCCACGGTCTCAACCCTTTGTTCGGCTATTCTTGCAGAGAAGATGATGCAGTCGGGATTGAGTGAATAGTTTGTACCGCTGCCTACGCAATGATGCATCGCCTTGCCCTCAAGAACGTGCTCCCTGACGCTTTCAAGCATTCTTACCACGATATTGCCGTCCGTGAATATCAAACCGAAGAAACGGCTCTTCATTTCCTTGAACTTGTCCTCGTTCTTCAATGCCTTGCGTATCTCCTCCTCGGTGCGCTCCTTTTCTTTCTTTGCTCTGATTTTCTCGGATATTCTGTCGTGCTCGGCTTCAAGGTTGTCGGGACAAATGTAATGTGGACTTCTGATGTCCTTGCCCATTTCCACCAACATACAGATGTAGTCCGCCCATTTGCCGATGTCTGTAATAATGTAATGGTTGCGGTTGGCTATCTTGTAGGCATTCCAACAAGTTTCCAAGTGCCGTGGGTGGTCTATGAAGTGGCGGACGTGTCCGTAACGACATTGTTTCATCATCGTTTCGATGCGGTGGTCTGTCAGCATCGCCTTGAACAATGTAAGCGGTTCGATGCCGTGAAACGCTCCGTCAAAGCCGTTGCGCCATATCTGAGGAATGACTTTCATATCGGGGCAGACCGGAAATGAAGCAATATGCTGATAGGTGGTGTTGTCCTTGCGCAGTTCTATGTCGGAGTCGTAGCAGAACGTGTCCATATAGATACCCATTGTGCGCTTGCGTGCCATAACCTCCACCTTGCCTTTCTCGTTCATCCAATAGCGTGCCACCTCCCAACAATAGATGTCTGCCTTTTGTCCCTTGCGGTAATAGGCTTTCATCTGATATGCTCGCATAAGTTGCAGTCCCTTACGCTCGGTGAGTACACTGAAATAGGTAGAAGACATTGCCTTCTGTCGCTTGGTGCGCTGCACTTCCAACTTTGCCTTACACTTCGGGCAGACACATTTGTCCGCATCCTCTTCCGTAGTCCAAGTGTGTCCGCAGTCCATGCAGGTGGTCTGTCCGTGCTTCAACTGAAAGGCATAGTGGTCAAGACATTCACGGAATGCCCATTGCATTTGCGCTCCCTTGATAGGTCGTAACCCCTTGTTTGAGGTTACGACTTGCTTCTGATATTTCGTTCTTGGTTTCATAACGTGTCGAATAATGATGGTTGATGTACTTCGTTGTCTGCTCTCTGTGAGGTGCGCTTGGCGGTATCTCGGTTACGCATCTTGTTCATCTGCTCTTGCTGATATTGGCGGATGGCTTCCTGTCTTGCCTGTGCCTTCTCCTCCTCTGTGAGTTCGATGTGGTGGTTGACAGACACTTGGCAGTTCAGAGGTTTGCCGACCTCGATGTCCTTCTCCTCGTAGTAGTGGATGGCTTGCCCATATATCTCGTCATCGCAAAAGCCGTTGCAACCGCTCTTCTGTACCCAATTAAGTATGTAGGTGACGCAATCGTCTATGTTCTTGTCGGGGTTGTCATATTTGGCTGCAAAGAGTTCGTCCTCCATTGCACGCTCCTCCAAATAGGCTTGTATGGTTCTCTTGAAATATTCTGTAGTGTTCATATCTGATGTTGTTAAAGGGGTTGTTACTCGTGATAGATGATGTCGCAGTCCTCAACTTCTGTAGGCAGTCCGAAAAACGGATAACGGCTGAAGTAAGGTTCTGTGCACATGTCCTCGTTGTATCTTGGACTTACTATCTCAATATTGTTCTTGCGTATGGCTTCGTCCACCATACGGATTTCCTCGTCAGTCAGTCCGCTTGCATCGCCGTTGATGATGTAGCAGAGTGACCATGTAGGTATCGCTTCAATGCTTCTGTTCATATCGCTTGCTCGTTAAATGGTTTGCTTGATTAGCTCAATCGTGTATTTAGGGTTCACCTCGTTGAAGATGAAGTCCACAAAATCACGTCTTGCGCCCTTGTTCAACTCTCTGTAGATGTCCTTGAATGATGTGATGTTACCATTGATGTATGTGTCCACCATATACTCAAAGATGTTGTCCACCTCATAATATCTGCACTGCTGTGATGCAGTCTTTGAATGTCTTTTTGTTCCCATATTCTTGTATGCTTAAAGTGTCAATAACCAAATGAATGTTCCAATCAGTACCACCATAGAAAGAATGGAAATGATGATGCCGAAGATGAACTTCACAATTCCCAATATGACTTCACCGACTATGCAGAGAGCCATATATCCCAACCAAGCCACCAAAGTGATGAGGGTTGAGCCGACTGCGGAGAGTAATCTCCACCAAGTCTGTGTTATATTGATGTTTGTTGTCATATAGCCTTGAATTAAATTTATTTGCGGTTCCAGGAGCTGAAGGGAAGTTCTCGTTTCTTCACCTTTTTGTCGCTCCCTTTTCCGACATTTTTTTTGCGTCTTCCTGTCGCATCGGTCGTTTCGTTTCAGGTGCCTTTCAAGGGCGGCGAGGCTGGAAATACAAGGTTTTTCGGAAAAAGCAAGGAAACCAACTAATATGCAAACGTTTGCGCAAATCTTTTGCTTGATTTACATCATATTTGCGCATACCTATTGGAATAAATCGTAACTTTGCAACAAATAAACAAAACATCTTAATCCTTGAATATGAAGAAGATATACTCTACACTCGTTGCCCTACTGGCAACCATCAATATGTTTGCCCAGGGTTGGCCAGCCAACCATAGCGGCGTGATGTTGCAGGGATTCTACTGGGATTCCTTCAGCGATTCCAAGTGGACCAATCTCGAAGCACAGGCTCCTGAGCTGGGACAGTACTTCAATCTCGTATGGATTCCACAGAGTGCCAACTGTGGCGGCAAGTCAATGGGTTACGATGACCTCTACTGGTTTTCCAACTACGAAAGTTCTTTCGGAAGTGAAAGCGAACTCCGCTCTCTCATCAAGACCTTCAAGAATAACGGCATCGGAACCATCGCCGACGTGGTAATCAACCACCGCAAGAACGTATCAACCTGGTTTGACTTCCCGGTAGAAACCTACAAGGGCGTGACTTACGAGATGAAATCAACCGATATCTGTGCCAACGATGATGGCGGCAAGACCAAGAAAGAGGCAGATAAGCAGGGCGTAAAGCTCAGCAGCAATAATGATTCCGGTGAAGACTGGGGCGGCATGCGCGACCTGGACCACAGCAGCCAGAACGTGCAGACCATCGTGAAGGCTTATCTCGATATGCTCCTCAACGACTTCGGCTATGCCGGATTCCGCTATGATATGGTAAAGGGATACAGCGGAAAGTTTACTGGCATCTACAACGATGCAGCCAAGCCAACTTATTCCGTAGGAGAATACTGGGATGGAAATGTATCCGTAGTCAAGAACTGGCTCGAAGCTACCAAGGTTAATGATAAAATCACCAGCGCAGCCTTCGACTTCCCTATCCGTTATGTGGTGCGCGATGCTATCAAAGCCAACTGGTCAAACGTAAAGACCGATGGCTTGGCTAACGACCCAGCTTACAAGCAGTATGCCATCACCTTCGTGGAGAATCACGATACCGAATATCGCTCATCCGAAAAACAGCAGGATCCTATCCGCAAGGATACCCTGGCAGCCAATGCCTACATTCTGGCTTCGTGCGGAACCCCATGCGTATTCTACAAGCACTGGATTGACTGCAAGCAGGATATCAAGGCGATGATCAACGCACGCCAGCTGGCAGGTATCACCAATACCAGCAACACCACCTTCAATGCCTTCAGGGGAGAAGGATATAACGGCATCAGAACCGTAGGCGACAAGGCAACATTGATTGCCATCGTAGGTCCTAACGCCAAGAAGTATACAGCACCAAACACATACGCCGAACTGCTGAACGGCTACCACTACCGCTATTTCATGCCTAAGAAGGCAAACGTGGCTTGGGTGGATTTGGCTTCCGGTGATTACGAAGGCACGATGAAGGCAAAGCTCGTGGCTGTTAGCAACGCTGACGATGCACAGTTGGTTTATACCACTGATGGCACAGAGCCAACAGCCAGCAGCAAGAAGGCTAAGAGCGGTGAGGAGCTGGAGATTCCTTTCGGCGAGACAACCCTGAAGGTGGGCTTGCTGATGAATGGCGCTGTCAGCGGTATTCTTACCCGTAACTATAAGGTAGAAAAGCCTGCTGCTTTCGACCCATACGATATCACCGTATATGCCAACGCAGACCAGGTAGGATGGAAAGATGGTTTCAACTTCTGGGCTTGGTGCGACAGTCCTAACGAGAACCTGACCGTGAAGGGTGTTTGGCCTGGCGACAAGATGACCCAAAGCAAAGTGATTGAAGGCAAGAAATGGTATTATCAAACTTACAAGATCAAGAGCAAGAACTATAAAGTTTCCTTCGTATTCAGCACCGGTACCGGTTCGCCACAGACCGTAGATTTCACGAATATCAACAAGGATACCTATCTGGAGGTTCTGAATGAGAAGAACAATGAAGGTCACTATAAGATCAAGGATGTTACGGCTGATATGCCAACTACAGGCATCACCGCAGCTCCTACCATTGACAATACGGCAAGTAAAGACAACGCATGGTATACCCTGAGCGGCATGAAGATGATGCAGAAGCCTAACCAGCCAGGCATCTATATCCACCAGGGCAAGAAACAGATTATTAAATAAAAGTATCAATCATACAATAAGTAATCAATCGAAAAAAGAGGACCTTAAGAGTCCTCTTTTTTTATTTTGTGATTACTTTATCTTTGTCTCTGGTCAGCGCCCCACATCAACTTCTCTCTCAATGTAGAGAAATATCTCTGGTTCCGCTGTTTTACTATTTTAATGGCATGTGGTGCCTTACGGATAATCAGGCGGGTCTGCTCGGTCATGCGTTCGCTTCTGCCATCAATCGCCACGAGATAATTATGGCTTCGGCTTTCTACATCCAGCACGATCTCTGCCGTATCATTGATCACAATAGGTCGGATATTCAGACTGTGAGGAGCAACGGGAGTCAGACAGAGACTACCACTCTGCGGAATGATGATAGGTCCGCCATTAGAGAGATTATATGCAGTAGAGCCAGTAGGAGTAGTCACGATAAGACCATCCGCCTGATAGGTGACCAGGAATTCTCCATCCACCTGGGTACGGATAGAAATCATCGAAGCATCATCCCGCTTCAATACCGCAATATCGTTCAAGGCGAAAGGATTGCCAGCCAAGACGCCGCCTTCAGCCTCTACCTGAATCACCGCATGGTCCTCTATCAGGCAATCGTCGGCATACAGACTGTCCAGCGCCGTTTCTATCTCACTAGGCAACACATCGGCAAGGAAACCCAGACGCCCCATATTCACACCAAGAATAGGAGTTTCCTTTGCTCCCACCCTGCTCGCCGCCTTCAGGAAGGTACCATCACCGCCCATAGAGATGACATAGTCTACATCAAAGTTGTAGTCCTCGAATACGCCGGAAGCCTTCACCTCAAGATGCTCCACCTTGGTAAGAAAATCGTAGAAGAGGCTTTCAAAATAAACTTCAGCTTCCTTCTTTTCCAGATAAGAAAGGATTTTCTCTATCGAAGCACTCTTCTTGGCTTGATATTCATTGCCAAAAATTGCGAATTTCAAATGTTGTTGTCCCATTTATTTTGTTATTTCAATTATTATTCTTACTTTTGCAAAGGTAATAATATAATTCGAATAACAAAACAAAAAACGAATAAATTATGGCAAAGGTATATGAATTTCTTGCCAATGGCTTCGAGGAAATCGAAGGTTTGGCTCCAGTAGACATCCTCCGCAGAGGGGGTGTAGACATCAAGACCGTCAGTATTACAGGTAGTGAATGGGTAGAGACTTCTCATGGAGTCACCATCAAGGCTGACCTGAAGTTCGAGGATATCCAGAGCTTTGACGATGCCGATATGTTGCTCCTTCCTGGTGGAATGCCGGGCAGCAGCCATCTCAATGAGCATGAAGGCGTTCGCCAGGCGCTCATCGCACAGCACAAGGCTGGCAAGCGGATCGGTGCCATCTGCGCAGCCCCTATGGTTCTGGCAAGCACTGGCATTCTCGAAGGCAAGAAGGCAACCTGCTATCCTGGCTTCGAACAGTATTTCAGCGAGAATACGGAATATACAGCTACCCTCTTCCAGGAGGATGGCAACGTGATTACGGGCGAAGGTCCTGCCGCCACCCTCCCATACGCCTATCAGATATTGAGCTACTTCGCAGGCAAGGAAACAGTGGCAGCCCTGCAGGATGGCATGATGTATGATCATCTCATGCAGAGCAAGCAATAAGCCCCCGTTCCAGGCGATTCCATCGCCTGTCCCCCCAGTTATTAAGCTCACAAGCAAAAGAACAAAAAACAAGAAAATGGATTACGTAATCATAGTAGCCGGAGGCAAGGGCCTCCGCATGGGAAGTGATATTCCGAAGCAGTTCTTGCCTGTAGCCGGCAAGCCTATCCTGATGAGAACCATTGAGCGTTTTCATGAATACAACCCTGAGTTGAGCATCATCCTGGTTCTCCCGGAGAGCCAGCAGGAATACTGGCATCAGCTCTGCGAAGAATATCATTTCGATATCAAGCACCAGATAGCCAACGGTGGCGACACCCGATTCCAGTCTTCCAAGAATGGACTTTCGCTCATTCCTGACAATGAGGATGGCGTAGTGGGTATTCACGATGGTGTCCGACCATTCGTTTCTACGGATGTGATTGAGGAATGTTTCGAGACGGCTCGCGAGGAATATGCTGCCATCCCGGTATATGCTGTAACCGATACCTTGCGCTACATCGACCAGCATGGCGGTGGCAAGAACGTGCTTCGCAGCGACTACCGTGTAGTGCAGACTCCTCAGACCTTCGATATCGGTCTGGCGAAACAGGCATTCAACCAGGAATACAAGGAGCAGTTTACTGACGATGCATCGGTCATAGAAAGTCTCGGTTGCCAGGTAGCCATGGTAGAAGGTAATCGCGAAAACATCAAGATTACCACCCCGTTTGACATCAAGATAGCAGAAGCTCTCCTGAAATAGATACCAATACTGCCATTATCGCAAGTGAGGTCCCACACGCCCCAGAAAGTAAGGCCCCATACGCTCTGTAAGGGCAAAAGCTTTATTAATCATCTGGTTTTAAGGCTTTTGTCCTTACAGGGCGCAAAGGTGCATTCCGTTAATACTGCATCTTCCCCTCGCAAACGCCATAGCGGTTTTTGGCAGGTCTAGCAATACGGCGTTTTACGGTGTCGCTAGACTTAATATGCAGTCTCACAGCGTTATCCGCTCTTTTTATATCCCAGCACATCACACTTGAAAGGGCGAGCAGCCTTGCTGCCCCCTTCACTTCGACCAGTGACCGTTGGTTCTGGGCGAAGATGGTTACAGTGGTTACGGTTACAGAAGTTACAGTTTTCAGCGGAGGGGGGGGGGGTATAAGGGATTTCGAGAACTTTCAGATTGTAAGTAATAATAATAGATAATTATATATATTTATATATATATAATTATCTCCTTCTAAAGAAGGGAGAGGGAATTGGCTTAAGAAAAACTGTAACTTCTGTAACCGTAACCACTTTTGGGGGAAATCGGGGTAGATAGCGCAAAAGACAAACGTAGAGTTGGGATGCACAAAACATAGAGAAACCATTTACAAAATATAGTTTTCTTTTGCAGAAAGTACGTATTTTTTATAAGTGATTGAGAATGAGATAAGTTTTTATCTCATAAAAAGAAGAGGTTACGAATTAGAAATAAACAGAATGTAGCATCCTGCTGTGATTTGCATAACCATCCAAAGAACTCTTTCGGTTGCAAAGGTACGATATTTAATCGGGGATAAAGAATGTTTTAAGATTTTTTATCCTCGATTTTTTGCTTGGATAAATCTGTTTTTATTAACCATACTCTTCTCTATTCTTTGCTATTTCCATTTCAATCCATTCAAACATATGTGGCAAGGGTTCCTGTTTTGAATGGTCTATTTCGTTTGCATATTTCCATCCTTTCGTGTGTTTTGTATAAAAGTCAGCCGTCGTCGAAGAAAGACAGTCCTCGTACTTCAGACTAACTTCCTCCGACTATGGCACGGCAAGAAAAATCCTTGGCGGTATGCCTTGAAATGCTTCAAGACTATACTGCCAAGGACTTTTCTTTGTTTGCCGTGCTGACAACGGCTGACTTTTATAGCCACAACTCGCAGTCCCATTTTTATCGCACAATCCAAACGACATGAAACAGTGGCACACCACACTTTCATGTCTCAGTAGTACGGCATGAGGAAAAGTGCTTCTTTTTGTCGGTTGCAGGCTAACCGATCAAAAGAAACACCATTCCTTGATTTGCCGTACTATTTTGTTTGCATACTCCACCGCAAGAAAGAAGTCATTGATGTAAACCTCAACGACCACTTTCATGCTTGGCTGCACAGCCTTGGAGAAAACCCGATGCAAGAAGCATGGACAAGCCATACTCTTCTTTCATCGGAATTTCTCTGAAGGCTGTGCCATTCTTGTATGCGATTTCCATTTTCCTAAAAACATTTGCAAGACAGTAATTATATCCATTTCTCAGAAATGAGTATGCGATAATCGTGCAGTCCAAAAACTTCCGTGAAGTTTCTATTTTTATTTGTCGCTCTGATTTTCTTTCCTCCACAGGGTCTTTCCTTTTGGCATCAACCGTTATCGTGCAGGTGCAAAGGTATGGCAGCGGGCTTTGGAAATAAAAGGTCGAGCCTTCGGTTTTCGAAAAAATCTCCACACCGTTGGGTAGTATTTTTCCGAAAAATTCTTCTATAATCTGCTGAATAGCTTAAAATGAGCGATTTAT
>NZ_VZCB01000051.1 GCF_009494395.1 Segatella copri
AGCTTAGTAAACCTGACTTGTCAATTGCTTGACGGTTCGTTTCTTTTACCCAGTCTTTTCATACTCCCTATATATAATAAGGTGTAATCCAAAACCGCTTCTTGTACTACTTGTCTGTTTATGTAAAATCTTTCAAAGAACTCTTTCTTTATGTTTGCTAAGAGAAGCGATTTCTCAAAAGCGAGTGCAAAAGTACTAACTATTTTCCATTCCACCAAATTATTCAACAAAAAAGTTCGATAAATAGCAGCTTTTTAACAGTTATAAACAATTAAATATCCATTTTGTACAGCTATACCTTATTTTATATTATTAAATATTTTTGCTAGTTTATTTTCACATCATTTCAGAAGTTGCCGACAAAAACAAAATGAATCCGATCAAATTATGAGGCTAAATATATTGCATGCATCGAAGAAAAACATGTTTACATATTTACTATAGTTCATGTTTTCATATTTCATATTTAATATTTACTTGTGCACTAAATTACATGTTTGCAAACTGCCATGTAATCATGCAAACATGTTTTCCAAAGAGTTATGGATAAAAAATGAAATATAACAGCATATATATATATATATTCACAATCCTTTTAACAGTTTAATATCAAGACATTTAACTATATCATCTGTCAATTCAAACAGACGCATAGATATAAAGATAACAAAATCATGAAAACACAAATCCAAGTATGCATGTAGGAATATTTTCAAGTATTCATGCTTTCATGTTTACATGCATACGATAAACATATATAAACCGTGAGCCATATAAATATACTTCAAAGATTACTTATAGAATGAGAAAAACCTATAATATGTCACTCATGCATAACGACTTTCATATTTACAGAATATCATGAAAACATGTTTGCGGTATAACATGTTTTCATGTATATTTATGAAACATTCATACTATATCTTAGACACCTGTTTTCTAACATTTTAACTCACATAAAACATAAGTTAGAACTTATTCATGAAAACATGTTCGTTAAAAAACATGTTTCCATGTAAAAAAGCAATTTAAAATTTGGCTATTTCAAATTAATAATGTATCTTTGCACAAAAATGAATAATTAAAAGTCAAAAACATGGAAAATAAACTGAAAATGATTTTGGCTATCGTCAACAATAAAGGAGGCGTAGGCAAAACAACAACAGTGCAAAATCTTGCAGCAGGAATGTTGAGAAAGGATAAAACATTAAGAATCCTTGAGATAGACTTGGATCCTCAATGCAACTTGACCCTTTTAAATCATGCACCAGAAGGGTGTGCTACTGTTTTTGAGTCAATGATCGCATGTAAGGGATTACCTATCTACAAAACAGAAACAGGTGTATATTATGTTCCTGGCTCTGCAAAGATGCAGGATGTCGATCCTTTTCTTCAAAACACAGGTGCACCTCGTCAAGTGTTAGGCGCATGCATCAATAGTGACTGTATTGATTATACAGGTGAGAGCATAAGTAATCCAATAGATTACTTTGATTACATCTTTATAGATTGTCCTCCAGCAATGTCGCTATCTACTTACAACGCAATGGTGGTGGCCAGTCATTTGCTTATTCCTGTCCAGATGGAAGGCTTGTCGGTTTTTGGATTGTCCGCAGTTCTTGCAGCAATGAAGGAAGTCAAAGAAGGTCGTTTTGCATTGAATAAAGATTTGGAATTGTTAGGGTTATTGCCAGTTATGCTGGACGAGAGACCTGTCATTGTGCGACAAGCTTTATCAACTCTACGTGAAAAATATAAAGAAAAAATTCTAAAACATGGTGTTCGACGCTGTATCAAGGTTAATGAGGCTCAAACAGTAAAACAAGATTTGTTTCATTATGCCCCTTATTGCTCAGCCGCAATAGATTATGAATTGGTAATTAAAGAATTGTTTAATTTTAAATAATTAGGAAAAATGGGAAAGGATTTTCGTGCAGCCTTTAGTAATATGAATAAGGCAGTTCGTCCAGGCGCAGAACAACCTGTAGAACAACCTGTTATGCATAATATTGAGCAACCGGCAAAACAACCGGCAAAAAAGAAAAAAATGAGTCTGGCAGAAAAAAGAGCAACCATGCATGCAGTTCAGACATATCTGTCAGAAGAAGACTTTAAAGAACTGATGCTGATTAAACTTAGCAGCAAAGGGATGAATTATGAAGAAATCATACGTGAAGCAATAAGATTGTACATACAAGTTAAGAAAAACGAGTCATAAGAGACAACCATAATTTAAAATTTTTAGACTATGGATCAAGTTTACTTATTTGGAAGCTAAAAAACGGGATTTCGACAACAAAAAAAAAATCATTGTTTATACTAACAGAAATATCAATATGACAGATAAAAAAAATGAAATAGCAAAGAGCCATGTTGATGAGCAGTGGATAAATACTCCATTTAGTTTCACCAAGATAGACAAACAATGCACGCTTTCCCAGCAACATATATTGTTTTGCGTAAGTTCACATCTACAAGAATACGTTACGAGATACTTCAACGAAAAGCGTGAAAAAGGAAATCTACGTTCAGACTATATGTTTGAAGTAGATAAAGAACACGTTGCCATGAATGTACCTAAAATCAAACTTAAATTGAGTGAATTAGGTATAGAATCAAGCCACTATAAAGATCTGCGTAAAACTCTTAAAGAACTCCTAGACTTTAGTGTAAGAATCAAAATAGATGGCAAAGCCGTTATTCAGCACGTATTTTCAAACATAACAGAAGATATTGTGACAAACGGCTATACAAAACAGGGAGTATCATACGATAGGTCAAAAGGAGAGGTCGAGTTAAAAATTGACCCAGTTGTTGCCAAATATGCATTTGACATGAGCCAAGGCTTCATTCATCATATAGCCTTGATTGCGCGATATGCTAGCCGACTTAACACTCCAAGAATATATCTCTTTCTACTGCGTCAAATGGGCATAAATAAAGGCAAAATGACCATAAAAGTACCTTTCATGCAACTGAAAGAATATTTAGGTATGGCTAAAATAGCTGAAGACGGAACAGTAGAGGAAGAACAGTATCCAAAATTCTCTCAATTTAAGAAACAAGTATTGGATGCAGTACAAGAAGATTTTGCAAAACTAAGTAAAGAAGACAAAATTGATATAATGTTCACTGATTGCACACCAATATACAAAAGGGGACAAACAAGAGGTAATCCTGAAGCTCTGGTGTTTAAAATCAAAAGAACAGCTTTGGGAAAAGCCCATATCAATGGCAAGATATTGGATAGGAAAGGACTTCCTAAAGCTAGCGGAACCAAAGAACCTGTTGTAGGTGACTTGTTTGCTCATGTTGTGAAACCTGAAAAAAGCAAGATCCAAATGGAAAAGTGTGGGGAAGAGCAATGGAATGAATTTCTATCAAGAATAATAGATCCTTCCCAGACAACATTGCTCAGTAGGGTGAAGTTCCTCGGCATGAAAAATCAAAGATTCTGCATACAGGCTTCACAAGAAGATTTTCAATTACTCAAAACTCTGGGCGTAGAAAAGATAGCTCAAGAGTTCTTCAATTGTGTTGGTTCATTTGCTCCTACTTTCTACCAAGGATAATCCAAACCAAGAGTCGCAGACATTAAATACCATGTCTGCGACTCTTTTTATATCTACGAAACCATTTACCTAATTATACATAACTTCCTCATTATTAACACGTTAAGAAATTTAAAATATAAACTTTAGAAACGTAAGATATCAAAAGACAAATATTTATATTATATATCTTGCTGTTTATCAATGTGTTACATTCATTCAGGTAAATAGTATCGTAGATGTAGTAGCTTTTTAACTACTTATATCTACGAAACTATTTACCGAACATTGCTTATCTTACTGATATTAAGGCAATTATCATTATAATAATTTTATAATTAAAATCACAATAACTATGAAAAAGTATATCAACGAGTAATATGTAACTCCTTGGTATTATGATAGTTACAAATTTAGCGTAAATGGTTTCGTAGATATAAAAGATATCGCCTACATTTTATTATCGAAAAGCACAAAACATAGTTAACCAAATCTTTTTAAACTATCATAATCTACGAAATCATTTACCGAAAATATTATAAGTGTTTAATCTTCAGTACTTTAGGTATAATCTTTTAAAACAAAAATTATTTTTATAATTAGAATTTACTTAAATTATTTAATTAGGGATTCTGTAATGTAATGAAAACCAGTGAATTAGTAGATTACAAGTAAACGGTTTCGTAGATGTATGTAAACAGTTTCGTAGTTGTTGGTAAACGGTTTCGTAGATATAAGTAAACAGTTTCGTAGTTTTTTGTAAACAGTTCCGTAGATATTACTGATTTTGGATAGCTTTTCTATTATTATCAGAGCTGTGTAGAAGTCTTTTGAATATGGAAATTATTCTGAGAAGTATTTTGGTTACCTGAATCTCAACCTTAAATACATCTACGAAAGTATTTACTTATAACTATGTAATGATTTGATATACAGATGTTTATATATATAATAGTAAAGTAGTTTTTTAAAAAACTATAGTGTTGGATATCATGCATGAAAAGTTTTGTTAAGTTTGTATTTAGCTAATTTTCAACGTATTAACTAATTTGAGGTAAATGGTTTCGTAGATATTAATTCGTTTAAGTTGATTAACCGAAATCTACGAAACCGTTTACTTTATTTTCGTAAAGTGCTGATTTATAATGCATTATGTCTGTTTCTTAATTTTCTTCTTTATTTATAAGTTTCAACTATGTTTTTATAATCTTATGACTTTTGTAAGTATTTGATACTTAATAGGTTAGCCGTGATAAGGTAAATGGTTTCGTAGTTATTGGTAAATGATTTCGTAGATTATGGTAAACAGTTTCGTAGATATAAGTAAATGGTTTCGTAGTTTTTAGTAAACAGTTCTGTAGATATTCATTTCTATAGTGTTATATCCATTAATATCAATCTTTCCTATATCATCTATGATGAGTTAGCTTCAGCTATAAATATTGACGTACAGACATGCTTACATGCAAACATGTTTAAATGTTTACATTAAATATGAGTCATTAGTTCCTGGCGTATCCTTCTGATTTTGCAAGAAAAGATATCATATCATGCTCTTTTAATAAAATAGAAATTAGTTTTATGGTATTTTCTTTTGGTATTTCTCTTATTTTCATTACCTTTGTCACTTGAAGCAACATATTATGTAAAATTCATGGTTAGAAGAAAAAGAAAAAACAATAATATGGGCAAGCGATTATGCTATATAGCCTTCGGTCTTGTCCTTACTTTTATTATCGGATTTGAAGCATATCGGATGATTTCATCTTATTTCATAAGGAGAGCATCTGATAAGCAATGGCCTACCCACGATCTTACCACTGGCGAATATTCTGGCAGCTATGATGGAATTGACATCTCGCGTCATCAGGGCAGAATTCATTGGGATGAATTGGGTAAAATCAAGCGCTTGCAATTTATCTATATAAAATCTTCAGAAGGAACAAACATTCAAGATCCGTGGTACGAATCGAATATCAAGAATGCCAGAGAAAGAGGCATTCCTGTAGGATCTTATCATTTCCTTTCCAAGGCTCCTGCAGCCTTACAGTTTGAAAATTTCCGTTCCGTATATGATAAAGATAAGCAAGACCTGCTCCCCGTAATAGATGCAGAGGATGATGGTACAAAGGGAATGAGTAAAACAGAGATTCAACTGTTATTAAAAACTTTCTGCAAACTTTGCAAGGTTTATTATGGACATACACCTATTATATATTGTAGCGAGAGTTACTTCAAGGATTATCTGAGTCCAGAATTCGATAATTATTATCTTTGGATAGCCAGCTATAATCACGAGCCTGTACTACCTGGCAAACCTCATTACGACATCTGGCAATTTAGTCGCCATGGAAGAGTACCGGGTATTTGGAATTGGGTGGACCTGAATAGATTTTCTAAAAATAGAAGTATAAATGATATCAGACTTAAATAAACTTCAATAAGAAGATTACGATTACTATTACGGATAACAACATGAAAACATGTTTCTATGTAAACTGGAAGTTGAGAGAGAGGAGATGGGAGCTCTCACTATTTATGCTATGTAGCAGAAGGGGCTCACATTTTTTCTGTGCTGGCCAGTTCCTAATAAATAAGGATTTCTCATTTCCGATATTCTTCGTACCTTTGCACCCGAATTTGAATCATGCGGAAAAATATAAGAGAAAATGAATTATAAAATGATGATGGCAATGGCTGGTTTAGGCATTGCTTTACCGATTTCAGCTGATACGGCATTATCGGACAGCAGCAAGGTGTTCGATATTGACGAAGTAGTGGTCGTATCACAGCCAAAGGAGGTGTTGCGTCTCCGACAGCAGGCACTCAGCAGTACATCGCTGAGTAGCTCTTTGATGAAAAAGATGGGAGTATCCGATTTACGTGATCTTTCCCTGTTTGTTCCTAATTTTGTGATGCCAAATTATGGTAGCCGTATTTCTTCCTCTGTTTATGTCAGAGGAATAGGAAGCCGTGTAAATAGTCCTGCTATTGGTCTTTCTCTTGATGGTATTCCGGTGATGAGTAAGTCGTCTTTTAATCTCCACAATTACCAGTTGAGTAGGGTAGATGTGCTTCGTGGTCCACAAGGTACGCTTTATGGTCAAAATACCGAGGGTGGATTGGTCAAGATGTATTCCCGTAATCCCTTCGATTATCAAGGTACAGATATCAGACTTAGCTATGGTAGTAAGTATTTTCGTAATGTAGAAGCAGCTCATTATCAGAAGTTCAATCAGCATGTAGCTCTTTCTCTGGCAGGTTTCTATGAGGGTCAGAATGGTTTCTTCCGAAATACCAATACAGGCGACCGCTCGGATCAATATAACGAAGCGGGAGGCAAGATGCTCCTCAAGACCCGTTTTGATTCGGGTTGGAAGATGGATGTACTTGCTAATTATCAGTATGTTGACCAAAATGGATTTCCTTATGGAAAGCTTGATTTAGAGACGGGGAAGGCAGACCTTCCTGCTTCTACTTTCCCAGGAACGTATCGGAGAAATAACCTGATAACAGGTTTGAAACTGGGATATACCGGAAAGGGATATGATTTTACTTCTGTTTCCAGCTATCAGTATGTCAAGGACCGTATGTTGATGGATCAGGATTATCTTTCTGCCGACTACATGCATATCCTACAGGAACAATTGCAGAATTCCTTTACCCAGGAACTCTCCTTGAAGAGCAACAAGGCAGTGAGAGACTTCTGGCATTGGACAGTAGGTGGCTTTTTCTCCAAGCAATGGTTGAAGACCAACGGTCCGGTCTTTTTCGATGATGCGATGACTGCTCCGATTGGCAATGCAATCCAGCAGCAGATGTATACTGCCATTCATGCTTTGATGGTTAAGAAAATGATGGCGCAGGGATTGCCGGAAGTGGCTGCCAAGGCTGCTGCCAGTGCTGCCATTGAGAAGGCTGGAGGCATCAGCATGGGTGTCAGCATGGGTGCTCCTGGACTTTATCATACTCCGCAGACCAATCTCGGTTTCTATCATGAGAGTAATTTTGATATTACTTCCCGTCTGGTGGCAACACTGGGCTTGCGATATGATTATTTGCATACGGGCATTCATTATCAGTCGTCTGCCTATATGGCAATGACAGCAAATATGATGGGGCAGAAGGCTACGTATACGCTTAGAAGTGCTCTGGATGAAAAGACGAATGATGATTACAGCCAGTTTCTTCCAAAGATTGGTATTACTTATCGTCTTGATGATCAGCAGAGTAATATCTATGCCACTATCAGTAAGGGTTATCGTGCCGGTGGCTATAACATTCAGATGTTCAGCGATATCCTTCAGACGGAATTGAATGCCAATCGTCAGCAGGCATTGCGTGGTGATTACGATGTGCCTCATACTGCCGAGGATTATGAGAAGGTGAACCAGACGATATCATACAAGCCTGAGGTTTCATGGAATTATGAAGTAGGTTCTCATCTCAATCTCTTCAATCATGCTCTTCATCTCGACCTGAGTGCCTTCTATATGAAAGTAAGGAATCAGCAACTCTCAGTGATGGCAGGCAACTATGGATTTGGTAGAATGATGGTGAATGCCGGCAGGAGTCATAGCTGTGGCATTGAGGCTGCTTTGCGAGGCCAACTTGCCAATGGTCAGCTCGACTGGATGTTGAATTATGGCTATACTCATGCTGTCTTCGATGAATATACTGACGGTGAAGGTGAGAATGCGGTTAGTTATAAAGACAAGCGTGTGCCATACGTTCCGATGCATACCCTTTGTGCCATGGCAGACTATCGTGTTGACTTCAACTCCAGTTTCTTGCGTAACATGGTTTTCGGAGCAAACGTAAACATGCAGGGCAAAACCTATTGGGATAATGCCAATACCTATAGTCAGGATGTTTATGCCGTATTGGGTGCTCATGTTGCCTTCGATTTCGGCATCCTGCAATTGAACTTATGGGGCAAGAACCTCACAGACACCAATTACAATACCTTTGCTGTAGACAATGCCGCAACCGGAAAGCGCGAATATTTTGCGCAGCGTGGCAATCCATTTCAATGTGGTGTAGATTTGAGTTTTCGATTTTAGATGATAATTGTCTCAACTCACTAAGAAACTATTTTTGCAGTAGAAGAAAAGACGCTCTGCAAGACAAAAGCATCAGAATGATCATGCTTTTGCTCTTGCAGAGCGTCTTGTTTATGATTCAATGGATTTCAATGATTATTTATTGAAACCGGTTATTTCTACGTATGGTGCCTGACCTCTTCCGTCCTCATCGCGATAAGATACCTTGATTATCTTGCACTCATCCGGCATCAGACTGAAGTAGTTGTCGCTGTAGATGACAGGCAGTATCTGCTCACCATCGCCACCCTTCAGGTTCAAGCGAATCAGGAGGGCAGGAACATTGCCAGTATTGCGGATCTCAACTTCTCCAATCCACTCTTCACCCTGCTGAACGAAACGCTTGCCGCTGATGGCAACGGTTGCCTTAGGGAGTTTGGAGAGTGCCTGAAGGTTGTCTTCTTCCTTGCCTTGTACATAGAAGTTGTCTGAAATCATCTGGCTGTTCTGCTCCAGGCTCAACTTGATGTAGTAAACCTCCTCATCCGGTTCGCTAACGCTAACGGCATCTACGGTCTGGTCTTCACCCACGTTCACTTCCTTGCTTTCTTCCTTGAGCAGCTTTCCGTACATATCAAAGATCTGAGCCTTGGCAACCAGACCATTCTTGGCACCACCAGCGAAGTTAACCACCTCGGCAACCTTCTTCACTGGGTTATACTGAATATGCAATGGTTCGCAAGCCTTCTTCACACCAAAGTAAGCGGCTGTTGGCTCAAAGTAGTAATCGTAGGTACACCATACCATGCTTGGCCAGCAGGCATGACTCATCCAGATGAGCAAACCGAGACGGTCTTGCTGGGAAGACTCGTACATCGCACGGTAGCCATCATAGTTGAGCCACTGTGCCCACTTGGTAAACTGCTCTGCACTCTGAGGTTTGCCATAACGCTTTTCCATGATGTTGTTGAAAGATTCACCTCCCTGAGCCCCCTTCAATGTATAATCATGCTGTCCCCATGCATCGCTTTGTGGCCACAGATGCTCCGGTTCCATCATTCTGCTCAACGATTCGAAGGTAGGAACATTCGGCATACCTCGCTCTGAATGCAACTTATGACTCTGGTTAGCGAAGTAGAATGAAGGCGACTTCATCTGATAAGGACCATGTCCACTCACACCCAGGTCGGCTGAGCTAGGAATATATCCCAACTGTGGATGGATATCCTTCACCTGTTCTCTCAATACTTTGTCAATTGCTGCCGGAGGGAATCCCTCGTTTCTTCCGCAGTAGATGCCGATGCTGGCATGGTTGCGGATACGGGAGATGTAATCAGCTGAGTTTTCCAGGAACATCTTGTTGTCATCAGGATCTGGTCCGTCCCATGGGTTAGCCAGCCAGAAGTCCTGCCATACCATGATACCATACTTGTCGCATGCTTCATAAAGTTCCTCATCGCCAATCTGACCTACCCAGTCGCGAATCATGTTGTAGTTCATCTCCTTATGATAACGTACTGCAGCATCATATTCACGTCCACGATAGTTGAGGTTGGTTTCCGAGAATCCCCAGTTACCGCCCAGTGGGTTCAGTCGTTTGCCATTGATGTAGATCTTGGTCTGTGTCTCCAGGTCAGCATAGCTCATCTGTCGGATACCTGCCTTATAGGTTACCTCAGAAATCATTTCGCCGGAAGCCTTGTCTGATACCTTGAAACCGGCATCATATAAATAAGGTGAACCATAACCGTTAGGCCACCAGAGATTCATGCGCTGATTCTTGAGCTGTGGATAGTCGGTAGGAGCGAAGGAAACCTCACGCTTCTCGTTTGGCTGCAGACTAACTTCCTGCTCAAATTTGATCTTGCCGATATAACCAGCCAGTTTCACTGTCTTAGCCACGGCATCTGCATTCTGCAGGAAGACAGATGGGGTCATTGATGCCAGGGTGTCAGGCAAGTTTAGGGTTGATGTAACCACAGGATCCGAAACACTTACGCCATTGTCATGGGTAAGATAGACATCATTCCATATACTGATTTCACGACCTGGTGTATTGGTTATCCAGTCCCAGCCGATAGAAGCGTGGAAGGTAGGGTTGTCAGCACCCAGCTCTCCACCATTCAGGTCAGTGTTCTGGAGATTTTTCTGCTTCACAACGCCAAAGTGAGCATTTTTGACGACATGTACCTCCAACTTATTGGAACCTGATTTCAATTTCTTGGTTACGTCGATACGAGAGCGGATAAAGGCACCATCAATTCTACCTATCTTTTCACCGTTCAGTAATATATCAGCCTTCCAGTTGATACCATCGAAGTTGAGATAGGTATGCTGCTGCTTGTTGGAAGACGGCTTATGTTCGATGGTGGTACGATACCAGAAATCAGAGTTGAAGAACGATTCAGAAATCTGACGCATGTTGTCATCGAAGCGGTTATCAGGCACTGCCCCGATATTCATATAGCTGGTGAGTACAGTACCAGGCACAGTAGCCTGAATCCAGGCATCACTTCCTTCTCGGCGCAACTGCCACTGATTGAGCATCTGCTTGCCATTCTTTGAAGCCAGCGTATTGGCAGTTTCCGCACGCAGGCCACCCTTACCCATTACCTGCATTTCAGACAAGGCATAGTGTCCGGATGCATCCGGTTCGGTAAGCTGCAGTCTAACATATCTGCCATGACCTTTGCAAGCCACCTTTTCTATCAACCCTTTCTTTTTTTGCTGTCCCAGGGGTGCAATATCGCTCCAGTTCCTGGCATCATTGGATACCTGAATCTTGCCCTGGCGAGCCTTGTTCACCCAGAAGAGATTCACCTGGTCGAAGTCTGCCTCTGTGCCCAAATCTACATAGAGCCACTGAGCTTTGGCATCTGTTTTATTTGCCAAGCCCGACTTCCAGACGCTGGAGAAGTGCATGGACGGGCGCCATGAAGTGGTGTTGTCGATGAGTTTGATACGCCACCAGGCAGCACCCGGCATAATCAACTCGATGCGTACATGTTCGTAGTTGCCAGGTTTCTTCAGCGGGATGGAAACATTCAATTTTCTAAGTGGGAGTTTCACTACGTCCTGGAACTTATTAGGGTCGGAACTAACCTGCTGCTTGGTAGCAACACCAGGAAGGTCAGAACCCTTTTCTTCTCCCAGGACTTCCCATTTCTTTCCATTGTGTGAGCCCATCACACGAATGGTATAGCCTTGCGAAGCCTTATTCTTATAGAAAGCCAGTTCACCGGTAAATTCCAATTTCTTGAGATTCACCTTCATGGCTTCCCAGTTAAACTCTACAAATGCATTTTCACCTTTGATATATTGGCTCGTAACCGTATTGCCGTCAATCATTTTCTCCTTGTCACGGTTGGACAGTTCGCCCTCATTGGTTTTCACACTGAGGAACGAAGGAGCTTTACCGGTGATGATACCGTCCGTTACGAGATGTCCCGTAAGGTTGAAATCTGCATTGGATGAAGTATATACCATTCGGTTCAATGCTATGTTCCGATAGGTGTTGTCCTTCACCATTCTTGGAGCCGTAAATTGAGAAGGGCGTCCAGGATATTGTCCGATACCCCTTGTCCCGGCTTGATCATCAGCATACATCATGCTTAAGGATTGGCTAAGTAAGGCCATTAACACAACTGCTTTTTTCATTAGGTTATTAAAATAATTATTTACTACATTTTTAGCTTTATTCTGCAAAGTTACAAAAAAAATGCATATCTGCTGATTTTTTATTGCACTTTTATGTTTTATTTCATCTTGCAGTCGGGTAAAACTTCCATACATCTCCTGCCTTCAGCAGTCTTGAGAATGCAGCCAATGGTCTTTCTGCCTATGTTTCTGTTTATAGGAACCAGATCCTTGTTGAGTACTTCTACGTAGTGAACACCGGAGTTTGGTACATCCATAGGGAGGGTACCCTCAGCTTGCATCTTGGAGTGTTCGAACTTTGACAAGTCGTCAAATCTTACATAGCGGTTTGACTTGCCGTCGATGAAACCTACACATACCGCATCGGCTTCTGTAGCAATGGAAGCAAAGATGAGTTTTTCGCCTGCATAACGCTTAAACTCTCTGCCACGTTCCCGCTGCAGCAGTTCGGCCATGGAAACCTTGCATACCCTGCCGCTCTCGTATACCAGGATGAGCCATCCCTCTTCTTCGTCTTCGTGAACGGCGAGCTTCAGTCGATAGTCTTGCCAGTCATCGTCATCCAGAACCTTATATTCATCGGTATCCATCAGGCAGATAACGGCTGTGACCGGACGATAACCTTCCTCATAGTCGTGGAGCACATTGTTGCGGAAACGCGAGGTCTGGATATGGTCGGTGATAGGAGCCGATTCCACGAGTCGGCTGCTGTTCTTTGTCTCCTTTTCATGTGGAGTTGGTTCGGCTGTTGAAGCCGGTGCAGAGGCAACAGCCAGATGCGGAATATGTTCTTCAGCCCATTGCTTTCTGATGGCGAGGAACTTATCTCTATAGTTCTCGTTTACCTTGCGTGCTGAAGTTCCCATACGCTCAAAATATTCGCAGCCCACAGAAATTGGGGTAGGGCATGGTTCGATGTCGATGATGAGCACGGCGTTGCTTACTTCCTCATCAAAGTGGGTATGCACATAGTGGGCCCCCTCCTGTCCGAGATAGTAAACCATTTTGTTGTTGACGTATGTTTCATATTTGTCTCTTGAACCCTTGAAGAGCGTATTCTTCAGGTCTTCTTCCAGACCCATTTCGTAACCGATATCTGATACGCCAAGATACAGATGACCGCCTTCGGCATTGAGGAAGGCACAAATTTCCTGCATGATCTTGATGGTCTGTGCCTCGACATCTGCTCGCATGGAATTTTCCGGGTAGATGATAGAGGTCTTGAATTCGGTATGGAAGTCTTCCTTGCCATAGTTCTTCTTGTTGGAAGAAGACTTCTGCAGCTTCAGCAGCGCACGGATCTTGTCAAGAATATCAACCGCCTGGGTGAGCAGTCCCGATTTCTTCACGAAGTTGTGGGAGAGTACGAGCGATGCCAGCTGCTGAAGATGTGGATCTTCCGTCAGGCTGCTCCAGCGATAGAGTTCCTCGTAATGTTCCTCACTGTCCAGGCAGCCGATGATGCGCAGCTGCATGAAGTCATGGCGCAGGATGGCATTGCGTTCAAAGAGTTCCGGTTCTGTCTCTGCGATAAGATTGATTTTCTTTGTATCCACCTTGTCCAGTGCAGCAAAGTCGTTGAGGAGTTCCAGCAGGGTAAGACGGCTGTCGTAATAGCTGACGCGCTCCTTGCTGTCCAGCATGATGGCTAGTAAACGGCAGAAGTTGAGATAGTTGTAAGCCTTGATGTTGTCCTCTTCCAGTGTTGCCTTGGCATCGATGATTCCCATCAGTTCGGCTACGTATACCGGATTCATGCTGACGGCATTTTCCAGTTCATCTTTTTCTTCCTTAGGGTTGTATACCTCGTTGTTGGCATAGCCGCGCATAAGCTGGTGGAAGGCTTCGGTAATTCCGAATCTGCTTTCAGGAGATTCCCGCAGGAAGGTGGCATAGAGGTAACCATTGCTTCCTTCCGTGATGTTATCCACCTCTACTATCATGCCCTTCTTCAGGTCGCTGAGTTCCATGCCGGGAGCTGGAGCCACGGAGACAGAGAAACCTTCGCTGCTGACAGCCGGAATGCGAGGCACGCCCGGCACCTGGTTAGACAGCAGACAGGTGAGACGGGAGTTGTAGAAAAGGTCGTTTACTCTCACGTCGTCTTCATATTCCGTTATCATGTCGTGCATGGCAAAGACATAGCTTCCGTCACTCTTTATGTCCTTTACATAGGCACGCAGCATAAGTGGCATTCCCTGATATTCAAAGGATTGGATATTGATTTCTCCAGGGTAGAAAGATACCACATCGTTCAATACATCGAGTGTACCTTCTCCCTCGCAACCATCTTCTACCACCTTACATTCGAAGACGTATTGTGCGGGCAGCTGTTTGGTAACGATGATTACGGTTTCATCGTCGATATAGAGTTTTCTGTTCTGCTTCTTGGATGTCTTGCGTTTTTTGGAGAAGAGAGAGTGGTTGATATACTCCCAGAGTTCCTTATAGTGTTCGATGGTAGTACCCACCTTGCCTCTCAGTTTTACCGGTGGCTTTTCGTCAAGACGGATGGAAAGACCATGCCAGAGTCCCATTCGGGCAGAAAGCGGCATGTAGAGATTATCCCTGTCAAGGTCTTTTGGCTGGATGGTGATGGCCTGCTCGTTGACAGAAAGCAAAGCCATGTCACTCTCATATTTGGCAGGTTCAAAACTTTCTACGGTATCGTTGTTCTGTGAGCAGAGCATATTGGACAGTACGAAGGCATCATCACTGTTGAAAGGCAGGGCAGCATCAAACTCTGCCTGGGTAAAGAGTGAGAGAAAAGCTCTCTGCAGGGTCTTGTTTGGATCACTCACGTTCATCAGTGAAACCAGTCGGTAGAGAATGGCCTGATTCAGTGAAGTATCGTAAATCTTGTGGGTGGCATTTCTGCCCAGTATCAGTTCGATGATGAGTACCTGTATCATCGTCTCCTTAGTGGTTAGGTCGCTGGAGAGTCTGTCGGTCTGATTATAGATATTGTCTACGTATCCCTGCAGCAGTTTGAGCCATTGCATCTGGAATGGCTTTCTGTTCCATAGGTATACTTCCTGGCTGCGAAGGGTAGCAAGGATGGTATCGATATGCTTTTCCATCATTGAGAAGTCGAGCATGAAGATACATTGCATGATGCAGAACTGCTTGCGTGGATGATAGATGTAGGCGCAAGTAGAGAGGGTAGAAAGTATATGGCTGATGGTATCCTCTGCCGTTCCGTTTCTCAAGATTTCGATGGCTTGGATATAATAGGATATCAGTTCGATGATATCCGTGAATCGTTGTTCCAGCAGGATGCGCTCGGCTTCCTTGCAGCGTGGCAGAAGGCTCTCGCTTTCAAGGGCTTCCAGGCAACGGGCATGGATGTTCTGTAGTTGTTCTTGTAGTTCGTCCTGACTCAGACTGCTGGAAATACCGGTTATCCAGCGCAGGCATTCCAGGTCGAAAATGTCGGATGGGGTATCTCCGAGCATCAGTTTTCTGAATTCCGGAGTATTCCAGCTTTCATTGCCGATGATATCGCAGAAATCCTTGTCGGAGAGTGAAAACTCTGATTTCTCGGCGCCGAGAACATCTACCAGTTGTACTTCCATCTGTTTCTGGCGGATTTTGGTAATCCTGCATCTTACTCTTGGGGTAAGAGCTGCATTGATGACGGTATCTCGTTTTAGTATGGCTGTAAAACCGTATTGATCTTCCAGATGATAGCAGTCACCTATGGTCAGTTTTATCTTGAAGTCTACCTCATCGTCTTCTTTATAATATTGCCTCATGAGGAGTTCTATGTTCTGGGCAATGAAAACTTTGCCCAGGTGGGTGGTTACCATCAGGCAGTTGAGGGTTTCTGGCATAGGTTGCCTTCTCTGGAAGTCAATCTGTGCTACTTTATAGATTCTATCTTCTACTTCGATGACGAATTTATGTTCTTCTTCATCTATTCGCAAAACCTTTGCAGTTATATTCCTGTAGTTGTTCATAAATTAATAGTTTTGATATGCGCTGCAAAGATACAATAAAAAACGGACTTTTCTTCCTTTATTTTCTGTTTTTTTCTTCCTCTTTCCCTCAGAGGAATAGAAAATGTGTCTATGATAACGAAAATGATGATTATCTACCCGGATATGTGCTTATGTTGCATGAAAGCAGGTATATGTTGTCTTTTGATGGTAAGAAAGGTAAATAAAATGTTCTATATCAGCGGCATAAATTCATAAAAAAACTTGGTGAAATCAAGAATTATGTGTATTTTTGCAATTGTAAAAAGTTTAAAAACTAACACTGGATAATACTAAATGGTGAGAGTAAAACATATATTATGGTTGTTTTTGGTTTCTTGGACGTTGATAGCTTGCCAGCAGGAAAAGTATGACAGAAGCGGGGACGATACGAACAGCTTGCTTTCCATTGAGGATTCGATGGAGGCTAACCCCCGGTTTGTCCGTCAGAAAATAGATGATGGAATGAAGAAGGCTCCGGATAGTCTTACCTATTATGAATATATGTCCAGACTGGGCAAGTTCTTCGTGCTTTCTTCTTCGCCGGATTCCATGCCCCTATACATCAATCCGGTCGTAGCCTTTGCCGAGCATCAGCCGGAATCTCCTCGCCGAAACAGTCTCCTGGCTTATGCCTACAATTGTCAGGCAGGAAATTATCATAACTATCATAAGAAGAGAGAAGATGTCATCACGCTCTATCATAAGGCATACGAACTGCTCAGGAACAGCGATTCCCCAAAGTTGATGCCGGATGTCTGTGCCAATCTGGGAGATGCCTATGTCTTCGACAACAACTTGCCCCAGGCTGCTCTTTGGTATCGAAAGGCGCTGTTCATAGCCGATTCTCTCCAAATGCCGAAGGAGCAGACCGCATCCCTGTATATGGGTCTGGGACGCATCTATCTGCTGCTGGAAGACTATGAGGCAACCGTGAAATGTTATCAGCAGACCGAGAAGTATTTTTCTGATCTCTCGCTCAACCTGCAGGCTTATTTCCTGAACAATTATGGTAATTATTATTACTATACCAAGGATTACCATACTTCTCTGAAGAAATTTCTAATGTTGATGAAACTGCTGGAAAAACACGACAAGCATGAAACCTTCAGTATGTATCTCTGCAAGCTCAATCTGGCAGATGTCTATTTGAATCTCAATCAGTTGGACTTATCAGAGAAGTATCTGGATGAAGCCGAGAATTACATGCGTAAGAATGCCGATGAGAGTGCCATCTACTATTGCAATACCATCCGTATCGGACTGGCAGTAAAGAAAAAAGATTGGAGTGCCGTGAGCCGGATACTGGCAGGAGAGAAATCGGAGGACCAGATGGACTTCTCGTTGCGCCAGATTCGTCATCAGTATCTGGGAGAATATTATGAGGCTAAGGGCGACTATCGCCTGGCTTATCATATTATGAAGGCAGATGACCTGATGCAGGATTCCCTGGCACACAATCGAACCCATATGCGCTCCGTTGATATCATGCAGCGTTTTGCCCAGGACACCCTGCAGCTGCATCATCGCATAGCTATAGAACATAAGAATGTGGAGATCCAGCAGGCTAGAAGTTTTATCTATCTGATTGTGGGCATTCTCTTGGTTCTGATTCTTTCTGCAGCCTTGTTTGTGGTTCGTTATCGCAGAAAACAGGAGGCGGCTAAGCTCAATATCATGAACCTGAAGCTGAACAATGCCCGCAACCGCATCTCGCCTCATTTCGTCTTCAATGTCCTGAACAACAAGATAGTGAAATCTGATAAGAAGGAGGCAAACGAATTGCTTGAATTGACCAAGCTGATTAGGACCAACCTGGACATGTCGCTCCAGATGCAGACGTCTCTCAGGAAGGAACTGGAATTCGTAAGACAATATGTGCTGGTAGAGAGCAAACTGATAGAAAATGACTTCAAGTTTGACGTCCAGATAGACGAAACCATCGACCTGGACAAGGTGATGATACCGTCCATGTTTGTGCAGATTCTGGCAGAGAATGCATTTGTGCATGGCCTGAAGGGATGGGAAGGCGAGAAACGCCTCACGATACAGGTACAAAAGGGACAGAAAGAGGAAGTCCGTATCACGGTAGAGGACAATGGACCTGGGTTTGATGCTACCAGGATGGCACTTCAGCATCGTACCGGACTCAACATCATCCGCCAGACCATTGCCATCGTGAACGAACGCAATAAGAACAAGATAATTTTCCAGATGCATAACAAGGTAGATGCTGATGGAAAAATCTTGGGATGTCAGTGTACCTTTTTTATACCTATAAATATAAAATACTAAAAAATAGTCAGATTATGTTAGCAGTAATAGTTGATGATAATAAGCAAGCTGCCCAGGATTTGGCAGAGCGTCTCGGTGATTTCGATGACGTGGAGATTGGGGGCATCGCCCTCAATGGCATGGATGGACTGGCTCTAGTCGGTCAGGTCCAGCCCGATGTCCTCTTCCTCGACGTACAGTTGCCCGACCTGTCCGGTCTTGATTTTCTGGAGAAGATGAGCAGTCAGACCCACGGCAAATGTCGTGTCGTGATGTATACGGCGTATGATGAATATATCTTGCCTGCATTCCGCAAGAAGGCTTTTGATGTGTTGCTCAAGCCTATCGAAGATGCCGAGTTGGCAACCATCATGCATCGTCTAACCCATGAAGACGTCTTTGTGCTTCATCCGGACGAGAACAACAATCTCCGCAAGCAGAGTTCTAAGTTCCTGTTCTATACCAATACCTTGGATTTCAAGCTGATAGACAAACGGGATATCGGACTCTTCCAGTACAATCATGAGCAGCGCTGTTGGGAGGTGGTGGTTGCCGGAAGCAAGAAGACCATCCGTCTGAAGCGTAATCTCAAGAGCGAGTCCCTGCTCGATTTGAGCGATCAGTTTGTGCAGATCAATCAGAAGTTCATCATCAATATGGATTATCTGATAGAGGTGGTAGATAATGTCTGCCATTTCTATCCTCCGTTTGATGCGATAGATTATGTGAAGGTGAGCCGCGTCTATCGCCGTAAGCTGATAGATCATTTCCATAGTTTGTAAAGCATAAAGCCTGATCACCTCTGCTGGGGATAATGCCTTCGAAAGTGAAGAGGCCTTGTTATTGTTTCTCAAACGTGATGTTCGGCCTACGTTTCGATTAATCCGTTTTTGGTAAGTCGTCTTTGGCAGATAATTGATGAGGAAAACTTCTCATGGAATAGGGAAGGAGTGTTGGATGATAGGCGATAAAAAACTTTATGAGTTTGTTACGACCCAGCTTCACGCTCATCTAAAAGATAAGTCTTTTCGCTTACGTGAAAAAGTTTTTTCTCGAAAAAAGTCTCAAAGTCTCATCGTTTGCTGGAAAAACAATATAAATACTTGATAGATAGCTAGATGATAGAATGATACTTCTCGGTTTTAGAGCCGAGAAGTGTCATTAAAGTATCATAGAAGTATCATGATTTTTAGCTTTTCTTTACAAAGTGCTTCGCTTTTATCCCTTAATTTATTGTATTTATTAAATGTTTTTTTTCGTATAGAAAGGTCTACCATATAAGCGTTATGTGGTAGGTTGATAACAAAGGGATTCAAATTCACATTTTTTTATGTAAGAAGAATATCATCGCGCGCGTTTCTACTGGTAAAAATAAAATATAAATATGTAACGTCCTTTTTTTTGCTGTAAAAAGAAATGAAAAAAGGGTGTAGTTTCCTATATTTAGTTGACTACATAGTTCCTTATTCCTATTGTAAGTTGACAATTATTTTCTCTATTCCTAATTCTACTTGTCAATCTTCTATCTTATTCCTAGTTAGTATTTACATACTTCATTCTAGTTCCTAATAGAAGTAGACAAAGGACCCACTGTAGTTTAACGATTTTAGTTGACCACTTTTTGTTTTATTTGTAAGACGAGTTGACTCGGTTAAAACTTATTTATAATTCACGTTGACTTTCCTGAAACTTAGTCATATTTTTAGTTGACCACCTTAATAGATAGTCATATCTGGAGTTGTCCTTCTCATATTCCATACAGAACAAGTTGGGGGACATTCCTGAGCGTATGTCTTTAATCGCGTTGTGAATGTAGCAGAAAAAAAGAGTGAAAACTTGGTATATTCAGATTTTCTTTGTAATTTAGCAGCGCAAAACGTAAAGTGGGTAAGATTATGGCAGAAATAGTGAATAAATATCCTGTGGGGATACAGACTTTCGACGTGATTCGTGAGGAAGGATACCTCTATGTGGATAAGACGAAATACATCGCAGATTTCAGGAAGAAAGGAATGAAGTATATCTTTCTAAGTCGCCCTCGGCGGTTTGGAAAATCGCTTTTTGCCTCTACTTTGCAAGCCTATTTCGAGGGGAGAAAGGAACTTTTCGAAGGATTGGCCATTGCTGATTATGAGAAGGATTGGGTGAAGCATCCTGTACTGCATTTCGATATGAGCGGTGCCAAGCACTTTGATGGAGAGCGACTGGAAAGATATCTGGCTGATATGCTAGAAGAGAAGGAAATAATCTGGGGGTACAAGTCGCATCAGGAAGATGCCAATCTCAGATTGAAAGACCTGGTAAAGAAGGCTTGCGAGCAGACGGGTGAAAAAGTGGTTGTTATTATAGATGAATATGATGCCCCATTGCTGGATGTTGTGCATGAGAAGGATAATCTTAGTCAGTTGCGTCGTATCATGCAGAATTTCTACAGTCCTTTGAAAATGCTCGACCCATATCTTGAGTTCTGCTTCATTACGGGCATTACCAAGTTCTCCCAGCTCAGTATCTTCAGCGAGTTGAATAACCTCGACAATATCAGCATGCTTGACCAGTACTCTGCTATCTGTGGCATCAGTAAGGACGAGCTTGTCACATCTCTTAAGCCTGATGTAGAGGCTTTGGGTGAGTCCTTAGGTGTATCTTATGAGGAATGCCTGGATGAATTGCGCCAATATTATGATGGTTATCATTTCAGCGAGCATTCTGAGGATGTGTTCAATCCGTTCAGCCTGATAAGAGCGTTGTCTGGTCAGAAGATTGATGCCTATTGGTTTGGTTCAGGTACGCCAAGCTATCTCATCAAGAGTTTGCAGAAATATCATGTTAACGTGACTGATATCGAGCAGAAGAGCGTGAGTGTGGACGATTTCGATGTGTCACCAGAACAGATGACCTCTGCCTTGCCATTGCTTTATCAGAGTGGTTATCTCACCATCAAGCAATACAAGCCGTTCACCAAGAGTTATAAGTTGGGTTATCCTAACCAGGAGGTGAAGATTGGAATGCTGAAGAGTCTTGCGCCCAATTATCTTTCGCCGGTTTCCGTAGATAATAATGGACTGGTGAATGAGTTCGTAGAACTGGTTTATGAAGGAGAAATTGAACAGGCAATGGTTCGTTTGAAGGCATATCTATCCAGTATCTCGAATCGTCTGAGTAACAAGAATGAGCGTGATTTCCAAACTGTCTTCTATCTGATATTCAACCTGATGGGTGCTCTTATCAAGGTGGAGGAGGATAGTGCTATAGGCAGGGCTGATGCCGTGCTCCATCTGCCTGCAGCCATCTATGTGTTCGAACTGAAATACGATGGCTCTGCCGAGGAGGCCTTGAAGCAGATAGATGACAAGGGTTATCTCATTCCATATTCTGCCGATGGCAAGCGATTGTACAAAGTGGGGGTGAATTATGATAGTACCCAGCGAACTATCAGCAACTGGATTATCAAGGAAGGATGATTTTTTGAAGCCAATTCGTGGTTTTTTCTGCAATTGTGAACCACGAATTGGCAATAAAATGCTTAGCATGGCCGGATTTTGATGATACTTCTCGCTGTTTCATGATACTTCTATGAGACTTCTCTCTCCATTTTTTGAGAAGTCTCATTCTATTAATGCTCTGTGTATTAGTGATATAAGTCTATGTTTTGCCCTAATAATGATACTTTGAGACTTTTTTCGAGAAAAAAGATTTATACGTGCGTAGGTTTAGCTAAGCCATTTTCCTTAAGTGGGCTCAGTAAAAAACATAAATATTATTATAGTAACACAAGGCTTCTCTATAAATCAAAAGGATGGTAGGGTTGATACCTTTACCATCCTTTTTGTGATTGTATAAAAACGCTCATGTTGTTTAATATTTTACTTTATCCTCAAACTCCACATGTACTTCCAGGTTGAACTCACGGACATATATGAGGTCGTATAATGAGAAGTAGCAATGATCGTATAGATTATGAAAGGGCTGTATAAGATGCAGGTCTTTCGACCATTCTCTATCCAGTCCATCATTCCAATTGTCGTTCTCAATCTCCATCCCCAACCAATTCTCCAATTTCTCATTGATACTTTGCTCAGGAGGACGCTCACTACTGAATCGGAGCGGCCATGCGCAACCCTCATCATAGAGTGCATTGAAACCTCCACATGTGAGAGCATCCCACACCTGTTTTGCCGTTTCTGTCTGAATGGGGTGAAGTGCAGGATATTCGTAACCAAGGAATATTTTTCCTTCCACCTCAAAATCTCCAGAAATGTCCTTACGATTCTGGTATTCTTGACAAACTGTCATCGTCCGGTGATAAAGCTGCGTACATGCCTTTCGAAGTGCGTCATTGAAACCGATGAGGAGTTGCTTCGTCTCATCGTCATATACATTCAATTGCCATAGTACGTTGCAACGCTTTTCGAGCAAGTGCTTCATCACAAACTTTTCTTTATCAGAGTATTGGCAATACTCGTTTATTCTTGCAATGTCTTTCTCCAGCATGACAATGCGAGAGTCTTCAAATACATGTTTTATGTTCATATCTTAATCCCATAAATTACGGTTATACTTATAGAAAAACTTAAATCCTTTATCCGTTAAGAATCTTAATGGCTCTGTTGCCCAGATCCGCAGTAATGCCATCATACGGATTGGTCAGGATGAAGTGTGGCAGTTGCGAATCCTGTATCACGTATTCATCATCGATAATAACATACTTACCTTCATCTTGGAGATTGTCAGCTATCCATGATGCGATTTCCACGATGATTCTATTACAATATCAGCATTGGTCTCTTCTACTATTCTCTTTAGTTCAGCCACTGTTTCCAGGTCGAAGAAAGCTCCATACTTGTCTTTCCAGGATTTCCCATGATACATAAGCAAGTTCTGGTTGTACTCAGTATTTAGTACACCGTCAAAATCGAGAAAAATTATTTTCTTCATACTCATTATTTTATTGGATAATGAGAGATGAACCAATCCTAAGAGAGTGCTTCACGGTATGACCCCGTGAAAGCAACTCCCTTGTAGTGCTATTGTCATTTTTGAGACAAAAAACATTAAAATGAGTTGTAAGAGTTATAGTAGTTTCCTGGCAATCCAAGCACAAGCTTCTGCGTCAGCTAGGGCATTATGGTGTTGGGTTAGGTCGTACCCGCAATAAGCAGCTACAGTTTGTAGTTGGTGGTTGGGTAGGAGAGATCCCAACTTTTTTCTGGAGGCTCGGCATGTGCAATGGAACTCATAATCGGGATAGTCCATCTGGTACATTTGGAACACAGATTTCAGGCATCCCTCATCGAAGGGTGAGTTGTGGGCCACCAATGGCAGTCCCTCTATCTTTGGCTGAATCTCAGCCCATACCTCTGGAAATACCCTGGCGTTCATGGTATCCTCCATGGTAAGTCCATGCACCCTAGTATTCCAATAGGAATAATACTCAGGCTCTGGCTTGATGAGACTGTAGTAGCTATCCACAATCTCACCATCCTTTACTATCACAATGCCCACAGAGCAAACGCTGGTTCGTTGCTGGTTGGCAGTCTCAAAATCTATCGCTGCAAAATTCTTCATGTCTGCAAAGTTAATGCAAATCGCGGAAAAACGGACAAAAATACTGAAAATTCTTGTGAAAAACGGGCAAAATGACTCTGTTTAATATTAGAAAAGAGGACTAAGATATGCTTAAACGTAAGATAGACAGATATTTAGCTGATTGGTCTAATGAGCAAGATAGAAACTCGGATTTAAATATTGCTTGGCGAAAAAGAAACCGAGGGTGTGTCATAAATCCATGACACGCCCTCAGTTTTACAAAGCCAATTACTTTTTCCTGCTTTCTGCATCTTCTGGTATTGGCCAGTTTTCTGATGGAGTACGCATTTCCTTCATCACCTTGTCAAAACCGATTACCATTTCCGGATATTTCTTGGCGAGATCATGCTTCTCTTCTGGGTCTTCACGCAGATTGTAGAGTTCCAGAGGCTTGTTTGGCTTGATGGTAACAGCCTTCCAGTCACCGTGGCGCGCAGCACGCTGCTTACCTGGGAATTCCCAATAAAGAACTCGGTCGTCTGTATCAATCTGCTTACCATAGAACAATGGCAGAATATTCATGCCGTTGATGTTCTGAGGCAGATATTGGGTTCCTCCCGTAAGAGCTGCCAGCGTAGGCATTACATCTGGGAAATAGATGATGTTGTTCAGCGACTGTACCGGCACCTTTCCTGGCTGGTTCACGATGAACGGTACTCGGATTCCTCCTTCGTAGAGTTGTGCCTTGCGACCGCGGAATCCTGCGTTGCAGTTGAACAGTTTCAATGGTGCCTGAACGGCTGCACCGTTATCTGAGGCAAAGATCACAAGCGTATTCTCGCGCAAATTGTTCTTTTCCAGATAGGTGAGTAGTCTTCCTATTGCCGCATCCATGTGGGTTACGAGCGAAGCGTAGCGCTTGTCGTTCATGCTCCACGATTCATCATCATACCATGTGGTGTTGTCGATGATATAGGGTTCATGAGGCGCATCAAAAGCCAGATAGAGGAAGAAAGGATTCTTCTTGTTTCGCTTGATGAAATTGATGGCATCATCGGTCGAAATATCCGTATTGTGTTTGATGTGCTTATCGTGCTCATTTGCCTTGATGTGGATGAGCTTGTCATTGTCGAAACGGTTGTATGGATAATAGTAAGGTGAATTGGATTCTACCGTACTGATCAGCCATCCGTGGAACTCGTCAAAACCACGATAGATTGGTGATGATTTTGGATCATAGCCATCCAGATGCCATTTGTTGACAAGACAGGTTTTGTAGCCGGCAGCGTGCAATACCGTAGCGATAGTCGTATCCTGCGGCTGCAGACTTGTTCTGCGAACGATGGTCGTGTCACCTTCAGGGGTTATTTTCAGACCTGTCATGCCTCCAGCTGTGCACATATTATCACGTATACGGCTATTGCCGGTATTCTTACCCGTCATCAGTGCACAACGTGATGGTGAACTGATTCCTGACCCGGCATAGCTCTGGTTGAATCGAGTACCCGTAGCAGCCAGTTTGTCAATGTTAGGTGTCTTGATGGTCTTGCTGCCGTAGCAGGAGAGATCGCCATATCCCAGATCATCTGCAAGGATGAAAATGATATTGGGTCTGTCGGCTGTAGCCTTTACAGCCTTGTTTTGTGCCATTGCTGCCTGCCCCGGCACGAGCGAGGCAGCAATGGCTCCGATAAATGCTTTATTCTTCATAATGGTTTGATATTAATAGCCTTTGTTCTGTTCCCAATTCTGTGTCAGCTGATGCTGATCAAAAGGAATCGGGAAGAGAATATCGTCTGTAATTTTACTCCAGCGCCACTCCAGTGGTGTACCTGTTGTTGCATCGCAATCTTTCACAGCCATACCGTTGTTATTGGCTTGTTGTGTTGCAGACAATCCTTGTGTACGATGATTGAAATGAGCTTCCATTACCTTATTTATACGTCCTGTGCGAACCAGGTCGAACCAGCGATGACCTTCAAAGCAGAGCTCCACATATCGTTCGTTTTCAATGGCGAGTCGCATTTCTTCTTGAGTTGTTGCGGTTGTGCCATCGATTCCTGCTCGGTTACGAACCTGATTGAGGTAGGTCTTAGCTTCATCGGTAGAAGATGTTTCGTTCAGACACTCTGCATACATGAGTAATACATCGGCATAACGGTAGATGATATCGTCACAGCCACTGGTACAAGCTTTCAAGCCCTGATTGTGAGTGTCGAAGTATTTGAGAGTAGCTGGAGTATAAGCCTCTCCATTTTCTGTCACATTCACTTCGTCGGTCTGTTTAGACTTAGTCTGTGATGTGTCGTAAAGCTTGTCGTAAACCATCTGGGTGTAGCGCTTATCCTGTGGATTCTTTCTCAAGGCATTATATAACTCCCATGTCATCAACAGACAACTTACTCCCTGAGAACAAAGAATTGTAGATTTTGTTCCGTCAGGGAAAACGTAGGCAGGTTGATTGTTTGGTGTGACAGCAGGGATGCAGCGGCGCATCAGATAGTTGGTAATCTGGGTGGAACCGTTGTTGAATTGTGCTGCCAGAATAATTTCCTTGTTTACTGGATTTTCTGAGTCATATATGCTGGCATAGTCATCAAGCAATCCAAGCTTGTTTGGATTCTGATTGGCGTAGTCAATGACTTCCTTGAGTTGTGTCTTTGCACTATTGAAGTCTTTCAATGTCATATATACATCAGCGAGCATCACCTTGGCTGCAATGCTGGTAGCTCGACCTGCCTTGCTGGCCTCTTTGTAGCTCTGTGGCAAATTGGCTGTAGCTTTGGCAAGATCCTCTTTGATGAGGGCATAAATATCTTCCTTCGGACTGCGATTGTAGCTGTACAATTCATTATAGTTGGAGATGACATGCTGTGTCAATGGCACAGGACCGTAGAGTCTTACAAGTGTAAAGTAAGCGTATGCTCTGAAAAAGCATGCTTCACCCTCAAACTGTTTGCGATTGCTTTCGCTGACTTTATCAATCTTGTCTAAAGCATTATTGCATCTGTTAATCATGCTGTAACAGTTACTCCAGATATTATTGATGGTGGCAGAGGTAGCATCCCATGTTCCCTCGTTCAGGCTGATATAGTCAGACTGGTTGTTCTTCTTGTAGTCATAGGCTTCGTCTGTACAAAGTCCGTTGACCATGATCACATCTTCCTGTACTGTACGCAGATAATAGTAAGCATCCAAGAGAATGTTTTCTATTTCGCTGTCATTGGTAAGATAGGTCTCCATCTGCATGGTGTCAGAATTATAGCGATCGAAGAAACTATCGCTACAAGCAGAGAATCCCATAGCCGAACCTCCCAGCAATGCTGAGAGAATTACGTTATTTATATATTTTGTTTTCATAATTTTATTTCCTTATTAGAATGTTGCATTAATACCAAATGTCATTACTCGTGCGATAGGATAACCACCAAAGTCTACACCATTGTTGGTAGCAGAATTACCATTGTAGTTTGCCTCAACAGAATAGCCTGGGTACTTGTCGAATGTAACGAGGTTCTGAACGTTTGCACTGAAGCGAACTCGCTGCAAACCGATGTAGCGGCAGATTTGTGTTGGCAGAGTATAACCCAGAGCCACATTGCGGATGCGCAGGAAATCGGCATCATAAAGATAGCGGGTTGAAGGCTGGATGTTTGAACCAAGATTGTTGGTGCCTGCCTTATGTGATTTGCCATTGCCTGGATTCTCTGGACTTTGCCAACGGCCGAGACCTGATTCCTTGAGCACGTTGTCGTCCCAACGGTTAAGAGAGAAAGCACGTGCTGCGGCATAGATAACCTTACCACCTACCTGACCATCGATTGTTACAGCCAAGTCGAAGTTCTTGTAGCTGAACTTATTGTTCCAACCATATGTGAAATCAGGCTGATAATTACCTACATGCTGATAATCATTGGCATTGACAACCTTGTCACCATTGGTATCTTCGAAGATGAGATCACCGATACCTTCTGTTCCAAACTTAGGATATTTCTGCAAATCTTCTTCTGTGTTGTATGTGCCAATCACTTTGAGCATATACATATCGCCCATAGGACGACCAACGATGTTTCTGATGACATTGCCCCATTTTGTACCAGCCTTGCCGTTTGCCAATTGTGTCTGGTTATTGGCAAGTGAAAGGATCTTGTTCTTGTTCATTGACCAGTTGAGGGTAGTTTCCCAGTTGAATGCGCCTTGTAATACTTTTGCGTTAAGAGAAAGTTCAATACCCTTGTTCTCTACCTGACCGGAGTTCATATAAACAGAACTTGCTATACCATTGAAGTTTGGAATATTGGCAGGCATTACAATGTCACTCGTACGTTTATAGAGGTCTACATTCAGATTGATGCGGTTGAAGAACGCCAGGTCGATACCGAGGTCTTACTGCTTGTTCTTTTCCCATCCAAGTTCACGGTTTGAATATCCTCCAGGATAATATGAAGGAATGGAACTTGTTCCGAATACTACGTTGTGGTCGGTCTTGATAGTAGAAATCCATGCGTAGTTGCTTCCTATCTGGTCATTTCCTGTTACACCATAGCTTGCGCGCACCTTAGCCAGGCTGAGCCAGGTTAATGGTTTCATCCATGATTCCTCAGTGATGTTCCATGCTCCTGATGCTGAGTAAAAGAGTCCGGCACGGTTGTCTGGACCGAATTTGCTGGAACGGTCACGACGCAGGGACCCGGAAAGTACGTACTTGCTGTCATAATTGAATATGAGTCGTGTGAACATGGCATCGAACACATAATTTGTGTTACTTGAAGAACCAGTCCACAGATTTGCACCCATTACGTTCTTGATGCTTGTACCCAGATAGGCGATTGGGTTGTCGGCATCCGTACGGTCATCCTGGCGAACGTTGAAGGCACTGTTGTATTCAAAGTCGTAACCTGCTACGGCATTGAGGTTCATCTTATCTGTGATGTCCCAATTGTAAGAGGCTGTAGTTGACCAATATGTATTATAGCCAAAACCTGAAGCACGGTAAGCATCTACAGACTTGAGAAAAGGTGTAGATTTGTTTCCTGTGTATGAAGAACCGAGCAGATAAGCTGACTGGTAATAGTCAAGCTTTGTGGAATTGGTAGAGAAATCAACTGTAGAACGGATTGTGAGGTTCTTGATAGGAGTTATCTCTATGTATGCATTGGTCAGCGTTCTTAATGACCAACTGTCATTGTTGTTCTCCAACAGGTTGCAGACCGGGTTGCGCAACTGTGTATTCAAGCCATAGTCTGGTGTTCCATTCTTGCCAGAATAATGCTGTGAAATTTGCGTATAGTCACCATTGGCTTGGTAAACAGGGAGGATAGGAGGATAGGAGAGTGCGTCTGCGATGACACCTTTCACATCTTCTGTGTTTCCACCTGTTGGCTGCTGACTGCGTTTCTTGTTATAGCTTGGAGAAAAACTGGCGCCAATTTTGACATGTTTGCTCAGCTTGGCATCAAATCCAGCCTTGATATTCACTTTCTTAAAGAAAGAGTTGAGCAGGATACCATCTTCATTCTGGTAATTTACAGAGAAATTGTAGGCTATCATATCTGTACCGCCGGTGACTGTTGCGTTGGCACGATAGTTGAGAGCATTGCGGAATATAGCGTCTTGCCAATCGGTATTGCAATAGTTGCCGGAATCACGGAGTTTTGTGAGTTCTGGATATTTACTGATAGTACCGTTGTTGGTACGTGCCTCAATAATCATGTCAAGATAGTCTTTAGCATCAAGTACGTCTACACGGGTCTGTGCCTGACTTACACCAATCTGGGTTGAGAAATTTACCGTCGGTTTTCCTGCCTTGCCCTTCTTGGTAGTTACGATGATGACACCGTTACCTGCTTTTGAACCATAGATGGCAGATGATGCGGCATCCTTCAGAATTTGAATGTCTTCAATATCACTTGGGTTGATATTGTTGAACAGTTCTGAATCGGTAGTAGGATAACCGTCAATAACGTAAAGTGGATCGTTACCACTATTGATGGAACCTGCACCACGGATGCGGATGGAAGGGGCTGCACCCGGTTCTCCACTGGTTTGCTGCAGGGTAATACCTGAGGATAAACCAGAAAGGCTCTGGGTGATGTTGGATGTTGGCATCTCGGCAATATTTGAGCCTTTTACTGTTGACATGGAAGTAGACACAGAGCGTTTGGTGATTGCTCCATAACCTACTACAACTACTTCGTTGAGAACTTTGTTGTCTGGTTTAAGTACCACATTGAAGTTTGTTTGCTGACCTATGGCTATCGTTTGAGCTGTATAGCCAATATATGAAATGGTAAGTGTCTGTTCTGGCTTTATATTCTGGAGCGTAAAATTACCATCCAAATCTGTGGCGCAGCCCACACTAGTACCTTTTACCATAACACTGGCACCAATTACAGGTTCACCAGTCTCATCTACAACAGTACCTTTCACAGTCTTTGCCTGTTGTACAACATTTGTTGTTGCATGTGCCTGGGCAACTCCCAATGGAGAAAATGTCAAAGCAGAACAAAACAAAGTCATAGGCAATACGTAGCTGTTCTTTAATAGTTTTGTTTTCATCTGTTTTTGTTTTTATTGGTTTAAAATCTTAATTGCTGCTGCAAATTTAGCTTTATATTGAATGCAAGAACTTTATTATTTGACTTTAAGACATGATTTTTTGATTTTGTTTTTTTCTGCCATATATTATGGTGTAGTTTATGTTTTTTTTGTTCCACAACTTATTTTCCTGTTTTTTTCAAAAGCAATTTTAACAAAAAAGCCAGTTGGTAACATTGTACTACCAACTGACTTTTTGTATTCATTCCCTGGTTCTGTTTTAAATAACCATAATGATGAACTGATTTGCTCATGGTTTCAATTCAACTTTCTAATCTTGATGCCATTTAGGAAAGCCTTTCCTTGCAGGGACTTCAACTGGATGTTGATGCTGCCACGATTGTTTTCAACGATGTATTTACGCTTAAAGGCAGTACGGTAATGGCGACCATCAGTAGGAGTGAAATCCGATTCTTTCCTTTCGTCATTGATGCTGACATCAAATCTTACATCTTTGGATGAAGACTCAGTATTGCTTTTGGCTAGGAGATTAGGCAGTTGGACTGCAGGCTTGGTAACATCAGCCATCAGTAGTTCTACCTCGTATTCGCCACAAGGTGCGTCTATTCTGTATTCCAAATCTCCTTCACGCCATGTCTGATAAATCGGGCCATCTATTGTGTTTTCGATTTCAGATGTCGTACTCTTGCTTTCGGCTCCTACATATCCCCATGCTCCAGGCTTGTATGCTTGGTCTGGTAACCATGTGAGCTGGCTCAAGGAAGATATGAAATAGCAGTTACTGCCCACGTTGATGGCGAGTTCTTCTCCTTTTGCCAAGTTTGGCAGAGGATTGTACTGAATTTTCATTACATCTCCTGTGTTCCCATCAACCTTGTTTTTATAATCTGTCAGAACTTCGTTAAAACCTTTTGCTTCTAAAGTAGAACTACCGAAAGGCAGGACGACATCAAAGACGGCAAAGCAATTCTGTACACTCTTTTTCCCGTAGCTCCTGCCATTTACGATAAGTTCCACTTCAGGCATGTTGGAATATACCTTAATGCGCTGGGGCTCGTTGATATGACCAGTTCTTATGCTCCAGTCGCGACTGGCAATATGAACCACAGGTATGTCCTTACGCCACATAGACTTGAAGTAATAAGCTACGTCCTTCAGGGTACGGTCGTTGTAGGCAATTCCCTTGTTGTTTACTCTTGGCATGGATTCCTGGCGCTCTGCCACGTTAAAGTCGATAAAGTTCCAATAGGTACAACCGCTAATCCAAGGCTTTTCTTCAATGAATGGCAGATAATGCTCGATATAAGTTTGCTGATATTCAATGCTGAAATCGAAGGCATGAGGAGAGTTTGAGTGCAGACGCTGATCGCTTCCTGCTCCCCATTCTGAAATTATCATCGGCTTTTTTGGATAGTGTTGGTGCTGGTCTTCACACCAGTGATTGAATCCGTTCAGTTCGCCCTGATACCAGCCATGATAAAGATTCCATCCCACAACATCAACAAGGTTCAGACCTATTTCGTTGTAAGTATTGGTCATATTAAATGCCATTACGCTTTTTCTGGTTGGGTCTTCATCCTTAAGAACCTTTTCCAATCGATGGGCAAGGGCTAGGGTACGTTCCTTAAAGGCTGGCCATTCCTTAGTTCCTGGCCATGGAGTGCAGAGCAGGATTTCATTCATGTAGCCCCAGTTGATGATACTTGGATGGTTGTAGTGTTGGCGGATCATTTCCCGTAGATTACGCTCACAATTATCGGCATAGTGGGGAGTGTCTGGTACAAGGTCTATGATAGGAATTTCTTCCCATGCCAACAAACCGAGTTCATCGCAGGCATCCAAGAGGGCGTCATCTTGAGGATAATGGGAGATGCGGATATAATTGCTGCCCAGTTCCTTCATCAGTTTTATGTCACGGCGATGAGCCTCGTCGGGTAAGGCTACTCCTACAGGTGCCTGATCCTGATGACGGTTGAATCCACGTAGCTTGTAAGTCTTTCCATTCAGACAGAATCCCTTCTCTCCATCGAAAGAAAACCAGCGGAATCCAACCTTGTGGTTTTTCTCATCAATGACTTTCCCTGATTTCGTATCTATAATAGAGGTTCTTACCTTGTATAAAGTAGGACGTTCTGGAGTCCAAAGAAGTGGGTGGGCAATGGGTTTTGACTGCAATGCCGTACGTTTGGTTTCGCCGGCTTTCAGGGTTATCTTCTTCTTGATGGTTTGAAGTAGCTTTCCATCGGGCGAGAAAATCTCGTTTCTCAGTTCTACCATCGATGCTTTTTGACCATCATTGCTCACTTCGCTAACCACCTTTACCGCGCTTTGTTTTTCATTCACAATAGGAGTAGAAACAAAGATGCCGTCACTTCCCATGTTGAGCATGTTGAAATGAATATCGGGTGTAGAAACGAGCCAGACGTCACGATAGATGCCGCCCCAGAATGTGAAATCTGCCATGATAGGAGTGACATCCTGACGGCTGTTGTCTACAGTTATCTCTATGGTATTTTCTGATTTTTCTCCTTGTCTTGCAGGATTGGTATTTAGAAAATCAGTGATATCGAAGGTAAAGGACGAATATCCACCGGCATGACAACCTACTTCCTTGCCATTTACCTTCACTTCTGCAGCCTTATTTGCTGCATCTATCTTCAAGAAATAGCGTCTGTCTGGATTGATTTCTGCCAGGGTAAGAATGCGGCGGTATTCTGCCTTCCCTTTATAATAGTTCCTGCCTTGGTAGGCATCCAGAGTATAAGTATGGGGAATATTTACTGATGTCCATTTCTGACTGGTAGGAAGTTTGAATTCCCAGTTGTCATTGATGGTCGCAGCTTTTCGTTGTGCCATGGTAGGCATGGTCATCATTGAACCGATGATTGTGGTAAGAAAAATGTTTTTAATGTTCATTGTTGTCGTTTTTTATTGAAGTTTTGTTGAAGTACGGCAAAAGTACAAATAAAATCTGAGATCCTTACTTCTTTTGGAGTTTTTTTCGATGATAGTGCATAATAAAGTGTTAAATCTTGTGAAAACGGACAAAAGATAGTATATTCACCATGGAGAAATGGATAAAATACCTCCGTTTTATATTTAAAAAGAGGACAAAAAGACGGTTAAACGTAAGATAGACAGATATTTTGCTGATTTTTGAAATTAAATTCGTAATTTTGCAGTCGAAAAGAAATAATATTCAGATTTTGATAGACAAATGATAGATTCATTACAAAACATTTTAGTTCAGGTTAGCGATTTTCTCTGGTCGTATATCATCATTACAGTTCTGATATGCTGTGCCCTGTTTTTCACTTGGCGTACAAGGTTCGTACAGTTCCGACTCATCAAGGAGATGGTCAGGCTGTTGCTGAATCCCGACAAGGTTCAACCGGAGGAGATAGGACAAGATGAACTGTCGATGGAGGTAAAGGTGGATGGCGAGATGAAACATATCTCTTCCTTCCAGGCTTTCGTGGTGGCATTGGCCAGTCGTATCGGTACTGGAAATCTTGCTGGCGTGGCTACAGCTATCAGCATCGGTGGCCCGGGAGCCGTATTCTGGATGTGGATGCTGGCTTTGCTGGGTTCTGCATCGGCTTTCATAGAATCAACCCTAGCCCAACTTTACAAGCGCAGGGGAAAGACATCCTTCTTTGGAGGTCCTGCCTACTATATGAAGTATGGTCTTGGAAAGGGATGGATGGGCATTCTCTTTGCCGTCCTGATGATCATTACCTTTGGCTTTGCCTATAATTCTGTTCAGAGCAATACCATCTGTCTGGCCTGGCAGAAAGCGTTCGGCATCGAACCTGCTACCATGGGAATTGTGCTCACGGTGCTCACCCTGCTCATCATCTTCGGTGGTATCCAGCGCGTGGCAAAGTTCTCTTCTACTGTGGTTCCTGTGATGGCTGTCGTCTATCTTCTGATAGCCGTTGGAGTCGTGATTTGGAATATCACCAGTCTGCCTAAGGTGTTGCTTGCCATTGTGGAGAATGCCTTCGGCTTCAATCAGGCTGCCGGCGGAGTGTTGGGTGTTACGGTGATACAGGGCATCAAGCGAGGTCTGTTCAGTAATGAGGCTGGTGAGGGTAGTGCCCCTAATGCAGCTGCCGTGGCAACGGTGAGTCATCCTGTAAAGCAGGGTTTGATTCAGGCTTTGGGTGTGTTTACTGATACCTTGGTGGTATGTTCCTGCACTGCCTTCATCATACTGGTGAGTGGGGTAGATGTTACTGCATCCAATGGTATTCAGCTGACGCAGGATGCCTTGACCCACGAAATAGGAAGCATCGGTAATCCTTTTGTGGCTGTCATGATCTGGCTCTTTGCCTTCAGCAGCATCATCGGCAACTATTATTATGGCGAGACCAACGTGAGATATATCAGGGATTCCAAGCTGGGTGTATTCATCTATCGTCTTGCAGTAGCTGCGATGGTAATGGTAGGAGCTGTGGTATCGCTTGATTTTGCATGGAGTTTTGCCGACATCACGATGGCTCTTCTCACGCTCTGCAATCTTGTGGCCATCGTCCTGCTTTCCCGCCAGGCCGTCTTCCTGCTGCAGGATTATCGACAGCAGAAGAAGGAAGGCAAGAATCCTGTATTCAGCAAAGATAAGATGCCGGAGATTGCCGATAAGCTGGAGGCATGGTAGTAAATAAATTGATAAAATAATTAATATCCAATGAAAGCATTTACATATATCAAGCAAGGAGAATTTGGCTTCACTGAGAAGGAGAAGCCTACGATGATAGATGCGCATGATGCCATCGTAAGAGTAACGCTGAGCAGTATCTGTACCAGCGACCTTCATATCAAGCATGGTTCTGTGCCTCGCGCAGTACCAGGGATTACTGTTGGCCATGAGATGGTAGGAATTGTAGAGGAAGTAGGGGAGAAGGTTACCCACGTGAAGCCGGGAGATAGAGTAACTGTGAATGTAGAGACTTTCTGTGGCGAATGCTTCTACTGCCAGCATGGATATGTGAACAATTGTACTTCCCCACATGGTGGATGGGCACTGGGATGCAGAATTGATGGCGGACAGACGGAATATGTGAGGGTTCCTTATGCAACTACCGGCTTGAATAAGATACCGGATTCGGTAAGCGATGAGCAGGCGCTCTTCGTTGGCGACATCCTTGCTACTGGATTCTGGGCAACAAGAATTTCTGAAATAACAGAAGAGGATACTGTCTTGATTATCGGTGCTGGCCCTACGGGTGTCTGCTGTTTGCTTTGCACCCTGCTCAAGAATCCGAAGAACATCATCGTCTGTGAGAAATCACAGGCTAGGCGAGAGTTCATCCAGAAGCATTATCCGCAGGTGATGGTTGTAGAACCGGAGGATTGCGAGACTTTCGTCAAGGAGCATAGTCAGCATGGGGGAGCAGATGTGGTGATGGAGGTTGCAGGTGGACCTGATACCTTCCAGCTTGCTTGGAAGTGTGCCCGTCCTAATGCCATCGTTACTGTTGTTGCGATGTATGACAAGCCGCAGATGCTTCCGCTTCCTGATATGTATGGCAAGAACCTCATCTTCAAGACGGGAGGTGTGGATGGATGCGACTGTGAGGAAATCCTTGATTTGATAGCCCAGGGAAAGATAGATACCACTCCTCTGATTACCCATCGTTTCCCGCTTTCAAGAATAGAAGAGGCATACGATGTCTTTGAAAACCGCAAGGATGGAGTCATCAAGGTTGCGATATTTCCAGGTTAAACTAGAGAGAGGGTGTGCAATTAAGTCTGGATAATTGTTGGCGCATAACAATTGACCACCGCATGCACTACAGGTGTTGTGCATGCGCATATCAGCTGTTATGCAAGCGCACAACAGCTGTTGTGCGACCGTAGATACTAACTGTCTCAACAACATATCCTATCTTTTCCAACAACGTATCCTATCTATTCTAACAACAATAAGAGGGTGAGTCATTAACTTATGACCCACCCTTTCTCGTTAAAATGCTATGTTCTGCAAATATTAAACTTTACTGCCAGGAATGGCAGATACAATACCTTGGTGCATCATGCGCGATTTTTCCTTAGCCAATGCCTGCATATCCACTGCCACATCGTCTTCATCCACGATTTCTACGCCAGTCATCGTTTCGATTACGTCTTCCATGGAAACCACTCCTCTCAGACATCCGTATTCATCCACGATGATAGAGATGTGTTCTCGTCTTTCCAACATCTTTTCCCATATCTGGTATAGAGATTCATCCTCGTTGAAGGAAAGAATAGGACGCATCAGCTCGGATAATCTGGTTTGGAACTCATCGTCTGAAACCAATTTGAGAACCATATCTTTCAATACGTATCCCACAATGATATCCTTGTTGTTGTCATAAACGGGAATGCGTGAGAATTTCCATTCTTTCTGTTCGTAAAACTCCTTGGTAGTCAGATTCATATTGGCTGATTCTACTACGATGGATGGAGTCATCACCTCCTTTGCCTTTACTCCTGCCAGGCGAATGCAGCTTTTGATGATCTTGCTTTCCGATTCACGGAAGATGCCTTCTGTAGTACCTACGTCTACCATGGCCGATACCTCTTCGCGACTCACGGAAGCCTGGTGGTTCTTCGGAGTAAATACCTTAGTGATAAGTTCCGAAAGCAGTACCAAAGGATAGGTGATAAAGATGAGCACACGGATGATCTTGGTAGATGTCATGGCAAGAGAGCGCCAATATGAAGCTCCGATGGTTTTCGGAATGATTTCTGAAAGTACCAGAATCAACAGAGTGAGAATGGCGGAAATGATACCGAAGTATTCTTCGCCAAAGAGTTTCATTGACTCGGCTCCTACACCGGCAGAACCGATGGTGTGGGCGATGGTATTGAGCGAAAGGATGGCACCCACCGGACGGTCTACGTTGTTCTTATACTGTTTCATCAGTGAGGCAGTCTTGTTGCCTTGATTCTCCTTCATCGAGATAAACGACATCGGAGTAGAAAGTAGCACCGCCTCCAGGACGGAGCACAAAAAGGATAGTGACAGAGCACCTAAAAAATATAAAATGATTAAACCCATGTAATTTTAAATTCGTTAATAATATATTATCTCAAGCAAGATAGATATTATTTCCGAAGGCTACAGTTGAGGATGTAATGGGGAACATTACATCTATATTTATCCAATATCAGTGTATTTATAAGTATCATCACAATATGTTTCAATTTTCTGCAAAGATACTGATAAAAAGATGAATCTAATATGTTTTTGTTGAAAATTAAATTGTTTTAACATGAGCCGGTTTATATATCCATCGACAAGGACGTATTGAGAAAGTGATAGGGGTAGATATCACAGGCGAATGTTCCGCTACGCTTGACTATTTCTCCGAGTTGAAGGATGCTGAGGTCAACAATGAGGCAAATGAAGAGTTGCTAAGGATGATTCTGGAGGAGAACCATCCTTAGCCATAAGCGTATTTTGCTTTTATTTTACTTCAGTGAGCTTACCCGTCTGTGAGTCGATGATATAGCCATGCAGATTGACATCCTTTGGTACGAGAGGGTGGGTACGGATGGTATTGATTGTATTCCTTACTGAATCCTCAGTATCGTGGAATCCCTCCAGCCAATGGTCGAGATTGATGCCGCAAAGTCCGATGGTATCGATGACATCCTGATGGATGCCACGTTGCAACATCAATTCCTTCATCTGCTGGCCGTTCATGTGACAGGCACCGCAGTTGGAGTGGGCAATGACCATGATTTCCTCAACACCCAGTTCATAGATGGCAACCAGGAGGCTGCGCATGGCTGAGTCGAATGGACTGATTACGAGTCCACCGGCATTCTTGATGAGCTTGGCATCTCCATTCTTCAGGCCCAAGGCCGCCGGCAGAAGCTCTGTCAGGCGGGTATCCATACAGGAAAGGATGGCAAGCTTCTTGTCTGGATATTTACTCGTAAGATACTTTTCGTAGCCCTTGCTGGCCACGAAGTTTTCATTATATTTGATGATTTCTTCTATAATCATAGTCGTGTAAATTGAAATGTGAAACGAAATTCTCCTATTTCTCTGGGGTAGGCTTGAGGTAAGCCAAAAACTTCTCAGGCTGATAATTGAGTACCAAATCATCAGGAAACTTTGCTTTTTCTACCAGAGGCATGATGTTGCTGTAGTCGGCAATCATGGTTGAGAAATGGGCATCACTTCCAAAGATGACAGGGGTCTCATACTTCTTGGCAAGTTCCAGCAGTTCCAGGTTATTGGGGGTAGCCACTGTCTTGTGACGGATGGGAGCCATGGAGTGGTTGTTAATCTCAAGCAGAGTATGCGTCTCCTTTGAAACTTTCATCAATACCTCGAAATCCAGATCTGCCGTACCGTCACCGGGATGTGAGATAATCTGCACGAAGGGATTACGCATGGCATTGATGACACCATGTGTGTTCTCTTCCTTGGTTCCTCCCTGCCAGCAAAGGCTATGAATGCCAGCGATTCGGATGTCAAGCATGCGCCAGTAATCCTCGTCGAGGTCGATATCCCCTTGGGTATTGAGGATGTTGAGTTCTGCTCCCAGCATCAGTTTGATTCCATAGAGCTGGCGTGGAACGCAATGAAGGTTTCTGAAATAGATAGGGTCACAGGTACCCGGGATATTGGGACCGTGCTCTGTGATTCCCAGAATTTCCAATCCTTTCTCCTTTGCTGCCAAGGTCATTTCCTGCAAACTGCTGTAGGCATGACCTGATGCTATTGTATGTGTATGAACGTCTAATAATGTTTTCATGGTGCAAAGGTAATGATATTTGCTAAAAATGTGAGTAAAACAAATATTAATTAATCAAAAATAGCCCTATTTCAGGTATCAGTGGGCATACATAGAATGCTTGGTATTAGTTGTTTCAGATGTATTTTTGATGTACTTATTTTTTACAAAATCATGATTTAAATCCTCTGAAATTCACGAATTTCCGCTCGGGAAATATTTCTTGGAGAATATCAGGAATATGATGAAAATGCATAATCTCCATATAATCAGTGTGTTACAAATTTTGCTGATTCCTTCGGAAATCCAGAATTCTGTAGTCGTACAACAATAACCCCTATAGTTGTACAACTATAACTCCAGAGTTGTACAACTATAGCCTATATAGTCGTACAACTATAGGTGATTCGTCTTGCAGAGAGCAAGTAATACGCTATCCAACCAAAAGATTTATGTCATCATGGTCTTCTAGATTGGAAATTCGGAAATAGCGATAATTCAGAAACAATATTTGACACCAGCATATTTCCGAAGTACAAATTCCAAATCTGAGTTAATCTGTGAAACTCATATTATCTAGCCATTTTATAGATAGCGATGATAACTGAAGCATGTAGAACCTTCAAAGCACCGATAGTAATGGAGTCATTATTTGTGCATCTGTTACCTCTCTGCCGATGAGGGTATGGATGTCTGTTGGCATTCCGATAGAGGCGAAGAAGCGTTCCATAGCCTTAATGCCTGCTTCAGCAGCTTCCAATGTAGTCATACCTTCTATGTCTACTCCCATAACGTTCTTTGCAAAGCGGGCAAAACGAGGAAGATTCTCATGACAGGTATATCGGGCCCAACTTGCCTACATGGCAGCTAGTCCTTGCTTTTGCAGGAAAAAGAATAAGATGAAAAGATTGTTTTTAAGTCCTATTGCCAATATTTAAGGGTGATTATGGTAAATAGGCAGGAAGCCAGACATTGGTAATGTGCTCCATATAATGCGAAACTATTATCATAAAGGGGCAATAATACTTCTATTCACAACATCTTGACAATTCACTTGATCACACAAAAAAGAGCGATTCCTGCAGAGTTAATGCAAGAATCGCTCTTTTTTATCTTATCATTTTTTTTAATAAGCATTCTTATCTGGGAAGATGATGCTCTTGGCTGTCAGGAAGATAATCTTGATGTCGAGCCAGAACGACCAGTTCTCGATATACCAGATGTCTCGGCGGATACGCTCCTCCATCTGCCATAACTCCTTGGTCTCACCTCGGAATCCTGTAACCTGTGCCCAACCGGTGATGCCTGGCTTGGAGAAATGGCGAACCATATACTTGTCTATCAAACTGCCATATACCTCAGTATGATGCAACATGTGAGGACGAGGACCCACGATACTCATATCGCCCTTCAGGACATTGAAAAACTGAGGGAACTCATCGATGTTCGTCTTTCGCATGAAGTTACCGAAAGCAAACTTTCTTGGGTCATCCTTGGTTGCCTGTGCCTTGTCTGCATCCTTATTCACATGCATGGAACGGAACTTCAGACAGTAGAATGTATCACCATTCAAACCTGTTCTTGCCTGCTTGAAGAAGATAGGTCCCGGACTCTGGGTCTTGATGATGAGAGCTATGATAGGGATAAACGGCAGAACGCAGAGACAGATAAGTCCACTCACCACGACATCGAATGCTCGCTTGGCAATACGGTTAGAAACGAGAGTCAACGGCTCCTTGTGATTGGAATATACGGTTCTGCCCATGAAATCCTGGGCATCCAGATGTAATTTATACTCACCAAAGACACGTGGGAGATAGTAGAAATGGATCACGTTCTTGTCACAGAACTTCATAATCTTCACAATCCGTTCAGAATCATTATGAGATAGGCAACAGAATGCTTCATCAATGTTGCTTGGAGCTCCATTAATGGTATCATTGATCGTAGACGACAAAATGCCATTGAGATCCTTGAGACTTCCTATTTTCTTTAAACCGTCAGGAGCCTTGGCTATTTCGGCATCAGCATAATAGCCCTTGACGATATAACCTGCAGATGGATCCTCGGTCATCGTCTGATACATTTCACTGATTGCCGGATCGTTGCCAACGAAGACTACCGTACGGCAGTTACGGCCTCTGGCACGATAGTACTTCAGTATATTAAGTTCGCAGAGTCTTGAAAGAATCAGAAAGAAATAAAATGATACGCCAAAGATAGCTGCAAAAGAGAACATCTGACCTCCATGACTGAGCAGTCTTACAAAGACAAAGAACAGAAATACGGTAGATGCCGCCAGACATAATGTCCGTTTCAAAACTTGGAGGAAACCTATCTTTCTTACATGAATGATAGTTGAGTAGTTATACTCGCTTAGGAACAAGGCAACATTGGCAACGAAAAATGTAATCTTCGTCGCTGCATCGAAATAATCAGGGATAATCTGCGTTCCATACTCAGTATAGACAAATAACAGACAATTTAGAATGACGAAATCGGCACAAATTACCAAACGTCTCACCAATACGTTTCCTCTGTAGTTCTTATTTATCATATATGCATTATTATTATAGTTCTTACCAGATATATTCTTTAAAAGACAAATTTGTTTTTAAACGGAGCAAAGATAATAATAAATGTCGAACGAACAAAATATTTTGGAGAAAAAATGCATTTTGAAACAAAATGAACCAAAAAAATCACATTACTATAGTGTTTTTCTATACAATTTACAGGCATTGAGACAGAAAGACCGCCCTATCCAGCCAAAATTTCCTCTTCGTCATTCAGAAATGAGGGCGTTGGGGAAAATGGAGTGTTTCTGAATTTCTGAAGCTGAACTTATAGGTTTCACATCTTTGATATACAGCGCGATCAAGAAAGAATATAAAGAAATGATATACAGATAGTTAATACATGTATTTAACACGTATTTAACGCAGTTTTTTTTCAATATTCATATTCAGAGTTCAGTCTTTCAGCACTAAAGTTCAGGATTTTGACCGCAAGTATCTTACTTTCGGTTGTAAGTATCTTACTTTTGCCCCGTAAGTATCATACTTATGCCCCGTAAGTATCTTACTTTTGAAAGACAAGTATCTTGCTTAAGCTGTTAAAGAGATACACCAAGTGTGAGAAAGTGTGAGAAAGTATGAGAAAGTGTGAGGAAGTATGAGCAAGTATGAAGTGCCGATTCCGGATTTTGTATCTTTGCAGCATCATTCAGAGTGAGGGGATTGATGTAGACAGAGAATGCTTGGAGATGAGGACAGAATAAAAAAATCCTGAGCAATCAGCTGATGCCCAGGATTTAATAATTCATTAATGCCTATTATTTCTTAGCCTTGATTACAAAGCTGAAGTTGCGGTCTTGATAGTGCATGCGATACTTATCCATTGGTTTTGAACCCCAGCTGTCAATACAGCCCAAACCGTACTGACGCTGCTGGATGTGCAACTGCACCAAGCCCTTTTCTACCAGGTCGCCACTGTGCTGGCCCCAGGCATGATTCTTCTCGATGCCTGCATCCAAATCCTCTATCAGGTAAGGAATGGCACTGCACTCCATAGGTGCATACCCCTCGAAGGTGATTCCCTTGCCGGTGGTTGGATTGAAGATAGAGAAGTAACGGATGTCGGTATGGTTACCACTCTCCTGTGGACGAACGTATGGATAATACTCATTCTTTACGTCAGCCTCGTACTTTCCGATGAAAGATGAAGAATGACGGTCGATGTAATTCTCCTCAGGACCTCTACCGTAGTACTCCAATTTAGAGAAGGCTGCTGGCATCTGCAACTGCATACCGTAACGGAACAAGTCGGCTACCTTAGCTTCCTTATCGGTTGTCATCTTCTCAGTAACAGCTACTTCACCCTCTGAATTGATGCGGTAACGGAGTTCCAGCTGTGCCTTAACCTCAGGCATATCGAAGATTGCAGTAAGAACCACGCTGTCCTGACTCTCACTCTTATCGAATGACTTCAGAGTCATCTGAGGGTTCTTCCATACTCTCATCTCCTTCTGCAAGGATGCGCCATAGTCGTTATCGGTAGGAGCACGCCAGAACTCTGGAGTCATGCTCTCACGGAACTTCAACATTGGTTCACCATCTACATCGAGATAATCAATCATACCGGTCAGCTTACCTACAGTAACCGACATGCGCTTGGCTGTAACCTTTACATAGGAATTGGTCTCTTCTACCTCCAGGTTGCTGGCGGTCTTAACCTTAGCCTTACCCTTCTTGGCAGGAGCTGCTTCAGCGATAAGTGTATCAACATTGTCAAACTCATAACCGTTGATGACAAACTGCTGGCGGGCCATCACCTGTCCCTTGTCAACCAAAGGCTCTGAACCATCGCTGGCAAAGGCAAAGTTGACGGTGATTTCCTCTCTGGCATGCTCTGCTTCTGCCTTGGCAACAGCCTCCTGCAAAGCATCACTCTTCACCAACCTGGTGGTCTGAGGAGCAATGCCCTTGGTTCCAGGAATCTCTACTGTAGACAGGAGAACGCCATTGGCATAGACTGCTGCAGTAAGCTTCAGGTCGTCAATGTTCTTGAAGAAATGCTCATTATAGACATTGAAAGTACCATTAGCTGCATCCAGATCCTTGATCCATACATTCTGGAGATAGTACTGAACCTCATAAGCATGAGGATTCAAGCGACGGTCTGGAGAAATGATACCGTTACAGTTGAAGTTGTAGTCGCTGGCAGGATAACGTCCATAGTCACCACCATAGGTAAAGATTTCCTTGCCGGTGATAGGGCTCTTGTCGCGAACACCCTGGTCTACGAAGTCCCAGATATAACCACCCTGATACTTAGGATACTTGCGGATCAGATCCCAGTACTCCTTGAATCCACCCATAGAGTTACCCATGGCGTGGGCATACTCACACTGGATGTATGGCTTGATGCCATTGCTCTTGCAGTAGCTTTCGCTCTCCTCGTAACCTATGTACATAGGACAGTGGATATCAGTCTTGCTGTCATATCCGCCACGCTCATACTGCACAGGGCGGGTCTTGTCGTAAGCCTTGACCCAATCGTAAGCTTTTTCGAAGTTGACGCCATAACCACACTCGTTACCCAAGCTCCATACGATGATGGAAGGATGATTGATGAGCGGTTTGACATTACCCTCGTTGCGCTCGATATGAGGCACGATGTACTCAGGGAACTTAGCGAGAGACTTCTCATCATATCCCATACCATGAGATTCCAGGTTTGCCTCGGCAGTGATATATAATCCGTATTCATCGCAGAGGTCGTACCAGCGAGGATCATCAGGATAGTGACATGTACGGACAGCGTTGATGTTCAGCTGCTTCATAATCTTGATGTCCTGAATCATGCGCTCTACGCTAACGACATATCCACCATCAGGATCAATCTCATGACGGTCGGCACCCTTGACCAATATAGGCTGACCATTCACCAGAAGCTGGGCATTTTTGATTTCCACATTGCGGAAACCTACTTTCTGAGGAATGACCTCAGATACGCCCTGCTTATTCTTCAAGGTGATGAATACCTTATACAAATTAGGAGTCTCTGCAGTCCAAGGCTTTACATTCGGCACCTTGATAGTACCCTTAGCACCTGTTGCCTGAGCAATCTGCTTGCCATCCTTGTCACACAAGGTGATGGAAACATCGCTCTTGCCTCCCTGAAGAGAAATCTGATAATCCAGAACACCATCCTTGAAGTTATTCTCAAGACCGGCATTCAGGCGGACATCAGCTGCATGAAGCTTAGGACGTGCATAGAGATACACCTCACGGGCAATACCCGTGAAGCGCCAATAGTCCTGGTCTTCAAAATAAGAACCATCGCACCAGCGCATCACCTGCATGGCAATGAGGTTCTTACCAGGCTTGAGATACTTGGAGATATTAAACTCGGCAGCCACCTTGCTGTCCTCGCTATATCCCACGTACTTGCCGTTCACCCAGAGAGTCAGGTTACTGGTGGCTGAACCTACATGGAAATAAACATCCTTGCCCTTCCAGTCTGCTGGAAGTTCGAAGGTGCGGCGATAAGAGCCGGTGTAGTTGTTGAGTTCGCTGATGTAAGGAGGATTTGGATCAAACTGGGTAGCCCATGCATAACCGATGTTCTTATAGGTACGGTCGCCATAGCCATTGAATTCGAACAATCCCGGTACTGGGAAGTCCTTCCACTGCGAATCATCATACTTGACAGCAAAGAAGTTGGCAGGACGCTTGTTGTGATCCTTCACGAAGTTAAACTTCCACATACCTTCCATGGAAAGGTAGTTGGCCGACTTCTTCTTGTCAAAGTTCTGTGCCTTATCAAGGTTCTCGTAAGCAAAGAAAGAAGCACGACGAGGCTCCCTGTTTTGCTGATTGATATTCACGTTCTGCCAACGCGACTCGCTCTGAGCCGCTACGCTGCTGCTGATAGAAAGCATGGCAAGGCAAAGTGATACATTTGCGATGGTTCTGATTTTCATGATTTATTATCCGATATTAATGGAAATACTGAGTTCCAGCTACGCCGGTAAACTTCTTCTGGTTGTCCTTGCGCATTTCGAGAGTAAGGTTGCTCCACCATGATGGCCAACCACCTACGATATTGCACAGATAAACGAACTTGACAGGATGTAAGCCCTTTGCCAATGCTACAGAGTTATCTGAGTTGGTACCAGCCTTCACAGCACCCTCGTTGTTGATGACAAGCTTGTTGTCAATCCAAACCTGCTCCATACGGGAAGAAAGATAGTAAACTCCATCCTCAGGAATATTGATGTAACCCTCTGCTATGGCTGCATAATTATTGGCACCACGCAAAGTAGCAGCATCATCAGGCTGACTTACCTTCATCTTGTTAAGATTCTCTACGGTACCGCAGTCCTGCCACTCAGCATCAGCCAATTCCAGCTGATTAACCTTCAGATAGTTGCCCTTCATACGGCGCAACTGCAAACCAGCCTTTGCATCGTTGAGTTTCACTGCAGGAGCATAGGTCTGCTTTTCTACATCAATGGTTCTCACCTTACTCATCTTGCCAGAAGGCAGAACAGTAGCAATCTTGATAGTAGTATTGCCGCTCACCTTGATAGGCTCTGTATAGACTGCAGAAGATGGAGTTGGAATAGAACCGTCCAAGGTATAAACCATCTTCATAGGACGTGATGTCTGGAATGTAACTACAGTATCCTTGGTAATCACAACCTTGTCACAAGAACCGTATGGCTGCTCTGGCAATGGGATGTGATAACGTACATGACGCTCATCCAGGCGGACGCTGTTGGCATCTACACGACGTGCGAAGTCTGTGAAGTTCTTCTTCTTGGCTGGAGACCATGCAATCTCAGCAAGAGCCAGAGAACGAGGATACATCTGATACTCCATCTTGGCATTGGTATACATATACTCTGACCAGTTGTTGCACTGAACACCGAGGATATGCTTCTCCAAGCCCAATGACTTGATGGTATCAGGAACAGGCTCATAATTATAGGTTCTTGAAAGATAAGCTGGAGCACTAGGAATAGTAACTGGCTCAATCTTATAATCACCCTGGTAATGGTCGAGATACAGACCACCGCTACCTGGAGTCATGATGACATCATGCTTCTGGAGAGCTGCAGAAATACCACCTGATGTGCCACGCCAAGACATGACTGTAGCATCAGGGCTCAAACCACCTTCCAGAATTTCATCCCATCCGATGATCTTTCTGTCGTACTTAGCCAGCATCTTCTCCATGCGCTTGATGACGTAGCTCTGCAATCTTTCCTCTGCAGAGTGCTTACCGTCAGCCTGCAAGCCTTCTGCCTCGATACGCTTCTGGCAGGTAGGACAATTCTTCCAGCTGGTCTTTGGACACTCGTCACCACCAATGTGGAAATACTTGCCAGGGAAGAGAGGCACCACTTCGCGAACAACATCCTCCAGGAAGTTGAACATATCTTCCTTGCCAGGACACATCACGATATCCTCAACACCCCATACCATTCTAGGAGTCCACTGCTCGCCCTTGCAAGAAAGATAAGGATAAGCAGAGATGGCTGCCATCATGTGGCCAGGAAGGTCGATTTCTGGAATCACGGTAATGTAGCGCTTAGCTGCATAAGCTACAATGTCCTTGATTTCCTCCTGGGTATAGAAACCGCCATAGGTAGAGCCGTCACCCTGAAGGCGATAACCACCGATAGAGGTCAACTTAGGATATTTCTTGATTTCGATACGCCAGCCCTGATCCTCGGTCAGGTGAAAGTGCATGGTGTTCACCTTGAACATAGACATCAGGTCGAGCTGCTTCTTTACGTTCTCTACAGTGATGAAGTGACGGCATGGATCAAGATGGAATCCACGATAACCGAAACGTGGAGCATCCTGGATGTCACAGCACTGGGCCACCCATTTGACACCATTCACCTTGGTAGCACTCTCTACCTGCGCAGGCAACAGCTGCATGAAACTCTGCATACCATAGAAAGCACCCTTGCCTGTCTTAGCCTTGATGACTACACCCTTGGAAGTAACAGTGAGACGGTAGCCCTCTTCTGCCATCTTGAGGGATGGAGAAATCTGAATAGAGATATTGCCCTTCTTGCCACCAACGGTTACATTGTTGCCGGTAGAAGCCTTCAGCTTGTCTGCCATGTACTGAGCGATATTCTTACCGTCCGCGGTCTGGTAAGAAATCACCACCTTCTGTGGCAAAACAAACTCACCCTTCTGGATCTGGGTCTTGACAGGAATAGGAATAATGTTAATATCAGCTGCTGCTGACGATGTTGGGAAAGCTCCCAACATCGCAGCGCAAGCCATCAAAGAACCTAAAAGTTGATTGATTTTTTTCATGTATATTGCATAATATTATTAGATGTAGAAATTAGAGAGGCTTATACTCTACGAATGCCTCCATAGCCTCGTAGCAAGCCAAGCCCAACTGGTCGTAAAGGGAAGCTGTAGCGCGGTTGCGGTCTTCAGCTCTCTGCCAGAACAGACGCTCGTCATTACCCAAGAAAGGAGCACTCTCCATCTGAGACTGATGCTTGAGGATAGAGTTACGCTTAGCTCTCAACTCTTCTGGGCTCAAAGGAACACACATTTCGATGTTCTCAATCTCCCACTCTGCCCATGCACCACGGTACATCCAGATGCGGCAGTCCTTCAACCACTCTGCACCTGCCTTCTTCTCCTCGTCGATAGCGGCAAGAACGGCATCAGTACACTTCTTGTGAGTTCCGTGAGGGTCAGCAAGGTCACCTGCTACGTAAATCTGATGAGGTTTAACCTCCTGCAACAAAGCTCTAACTATCTCAACGTCCTTCTCTGTCATAGGCAACTTCTCAATCTTTCCACTCTCATAGAACGGCAAATCAAGGAAGTGAACGTGATCGAGAGGAATCTCATTATAGGTACAAGCTGTACGAGCCTCACCACGGCGAATCAAGCCCTTGATGGTCAGAATGTCTCTTGTATCGAAGTCGCTCTCCTTCTTCTTGGCGAAGAATGTCTTGATCTCCTTATACTTGTCAGAGATTACGCTGTCCTTAGAATCAGCGAAGAGCTGATTGAAACCATTGATGAAGTGCATGAATCTTGTTACTTCCTCATCACCTACTGCGATATTACCTGATGTCTCGTAAGCTACATGTACGTCATGCTTCTGCTGAACCAGACGACGGATAGTACCGCCCATAGAGATAACGTCATCATCTGGGTGAGGTGAGAATACGATGACACGCTTTGGATATGGCTTAGAACGCTCTGGACGATAGGTATCGTCTGCGTTTGGCTTACCGCCTGGCCAGCCTGTAATTGTATGCTGCAAATCGTTGAAAATCTTGATGTTTGCATTATAAGCAGAACCATAGAGAGCCAGGAGTTCGCTCAAACCGTTCTCGTTATAATCCTTATTGGTTAACTTCAGAATAGGCTTACCAATCTTCTGGCAGAGCCATACCAATGCAGAGCGAACCAACTTATCAGTCCACTGGCAAGAAGTTACGAGCCAAGGATGCTCGATACGAGTAAGGTGAGCTGCTGCGCTCAGGTCGAGAACTACATGAGCATCAGGATGTGTCTGAAGGAACGATGCAGGCAATGTATCAGTAATAGAGTTCTCTACTACCTTCTGCATGATTTCTGCCTTTTCCTCGCCCCAAGCTGTAAGATAAACCGTCTTGGCAGAAAGAAGGGTGGCAATACCCATGGTAAGTGAACATGGAGGAATGGTTTCCTTGGTCTGCTCGCTAGCTTCCATCTCCTCACGTGATGTGTTGCCAATCAAGATAAGACGGGTAACTGACTGGATACCAGAACCTGGCTCATTTGCAGCGATGTTACCAGAACGGCCGATACCGATAAGAGCTACGTCGAGACCTCCGAAGGTCTTGATGCGCTGCTCATAAAGACGGCAGCAATCTTGTACTGCATCCTGAGCCACGAAACCATCAAGAGAGAAAATGTTCTGCTCCTGAACGTCTACGTGACTGAGGAAACGCTCCTTCAACTGGTTGATGGTACGGAGAGAACTCTCCTGCTGGAGTGGATAATACTCATAAGCATTGAATACCACAACATTGCGGAAACTCAATGTCTTCTCCTGATAACGGCGGATGAGTTCCTCATACACTGCATTGAGTGAAGAACCGGTTCCGAGTGCCATCACATAGAACTTGCCATCGTGCTGAGCAGCCTTAATACCTGCCGCAATGCCATCGGCAACATGACTGGCACCTTCTGCCATTGAAGCAAAGATGTCTGTACGAATCTTCTCCATTCTAGAGATTTCTGAGTATTCTACAGTCGTCTTAGGCTTGTAGAATTCAACTGGTACTTTGTTAAGTACAATTTGTGAACTTAGATTGAGCCTCATAATTTATATCTTTTAACGATTATTATTTAATAATATGTTTACTAGGTTTCTACACATAAAGATAACGCATTGTTTTTAACATTCGGATTATTTAAATTCGTTTATTTATAGCAATATCGTTATTAAAATTTTTTATTTTGCAAAATTACATGATTTATCATACATTTCCATGTTTTTATAGTTAATAATTCTAAAATGAAAGCATTTTTATCTTTTCAGGCTGTAAAAACCTATATTGAGTGTAGTTTTACCCACTAATTCAGCTATTTATACATAACTAGTATATTTGATTAACATAAATCGGAAAAACAAATAAACAGGCAATTATGCTTATATATATAAATAGGTATATAGACAGTGTAGACTATCAGAAACAGGGAAAAATAAAGAAAATTTAGTCATTTAAGTTTTATTAACAAGAAAAATATTGCTTGTATTTATAAAAAGACTATCTTTGCAAATAAAATTTTTAAGTTATGGTATCTGACATAATAAAATATATTAGGAAGTTAAATAAAAAGCCTTCAGTTCAGAGTAAACTGCTAGCGCATTTCATCTCTCAAGGTGCTGCCACCATTCCAGAGATGAGCAAGGCTGTCGGAGTAAGTCTGCCGACTGCCACTAGCGCCCTCAACGAACTGATGAAGGCTGGGCTGGTTACAGAGATTGGCAAGAAAGACAATTCTACTGGACGCATCCCTATGGTATACGACCTGATTCCTACCGCTGGATATTTTGTCGGAGTGAACCCAGAAATGGACTGTCTGGCTCTAGCTGCCAGCGATTTCAGCGGAAACCTAATAACAGAAAAGACAAGGGTACCTTACGTATACGAGAATACTCCTGAGAATCTGGAAAAAGTAGGAAAAATCATCAACGATTTCATCGCCTCTCTTCCTGTTTCAAAAGAAGAAATACTTCAAGTTTGCGTAAATGTAGCAGAACGCGTGAATCCTTTCGAAGGAAGAGCCTACAACATGTACACCTTCTTGAAGGAATCACTCACAGACAAGCTCACAGAGCTGATTCAGTTGCCGGTTTGCATCGAGAACGATTCAAGAAGCATGGCTTTCGCTGAATTTGTGAAGGGACGCTGCAGAGGACTGAAAGATGTCATCTTTGTGAACGTATGCTGGGGATTAGGCATCGGAATCATCATGGGAGGTCAACTGTACTACGGTAAATCCGGATATTCGGGTGAGTTTGGTCACATGACAGCCTACAACAACAACATCATCTGCCACTGCGGCAAGATTGGATGTATTGAAACTGAAGTTTCGGGTAGAGCACTCAAGAGAAAGTTGACAGAGAAGATTCGGGAAGGCAAGACTTCTATCCTGTCTGACAAGGTGCTCAACAGAAAAGAAGACATCACGCTTCAAGATATTCTTGATGCGATAGCAAAAGAAGACGTGCTTAGCCTGGCTACCCTGCAACATATTGCAGACGAACTGGGCAAGCAATTGGCAGGAATCATCAATATCTTTAACCCAGAGATGCTGGTCATCGGAGGAGAAATGTCAGTCACTGGCGATTATCTGACGCTACCGGTCAACATGGGTATAAAAAAGTATTCGCTCAACATCATGAACGAGGATTCGCAGATTGTTACCTCAGAACTGAAAGATCTGGCTGGTATCACGGGAGCCTGTCTGATGGCAAGACACAGACTCTTGAGCGAAGAAAGATAATAAATAATCTAGCTTATTAGACAAAAGCATTAAAGATTTTACTAACTAACTTTTTATCAACTATTCATTTGACTGAAGTTGGGAGTAGCCGGTAAAACGGCTACTCCACAATTCAAAAATCAAATAGGCGGTGACAGGTTCATCTGAGCCAACTGCCAAAAGAAAATAAGATAAAAACAAAGTTTATACGAGAAGAAATAATAACTAACATAAAAAATTACAAACCTATGAACAAAAGAGCAAATTTGTATTTTGCAGCGCTATTGGGTGCCATGTCACCACTGAGCACTGTTACTGCATTGGCAGCTCAGAGCAATTCGGTTATTGCTAATGCTACCCAGCAGCAAAACGCATGTACAGGTACAGTAAAGGATTCTTACGGTGAACCTGTTATCGGTGCTACCATCAGAATTGATGGTAAGACTGGTGGTACGATTACTGACCTTGACGGTAACTTTAGCCTTACAAATGTAACTAAGGGTACTAAAATCACAATCACTTACGTAGGTTACAAGCCACAGACTCTTACTTGGAACGGTACAGCTTTGAACGTTACCATGGAAGACGATTCCAACATGCTCGAAGAAACTGTTGTTATCGGTTACGGTACTGTAAAGAAGGCTGACTTGGCAGGATCTGTTGCTGTCATGGAAGGCAAGAGCTTTAAGGATCAGCCTGTTGCACGTGTTGAGGATGCCCTCAACGGACGTATGTCTGGTGTGCAGGTAATGTCAAGTGGTGTTCCTGGTGGTGCAATGAAGATTCGTGTACGTGGTGCCAGCTCTGTTAACAAGAGCAACGACCCTCTCTACGTAGTTGACGGTATTGTTCGCGAGACAGGTCTTGAGGGTATCAGCCCTGAGGATATCCAGAGCATCCAGGTTTTGAAGGACGCTTCTTCTACCGCTATCTATGGTGCACGTGGTGCAAATGGTGTTGTAATGGTACAGACCAAGACCGGTAAGGCTGGTGCTACTCAGGTTACTTTCGACGGTAGCTTCGGCTTCTCTAATGCTTACCATATCCCTGAAGCAATGAGCACCAAGCAGTATGCTCAGGCTTTGGTAGACCATAAGGGTGTTTCTCAGAGCGCAGTTCAGGATTATCTGAATGGCACAAAGGCAGGTATCGACTGGATGGACGAATTGCTCCAGACTGGTATTACCCAGAACTATAAGGTTTCTTTGACTCAGGGTAATGACAAGACTCAGACTTATTTCTCTGCCAACGTAATGGACCAGAAGGGTGTTATCGTTGATACAAAGTCTAGACGTTACGCTATCAAGGCTAACATGCACAATAAGATTTTCGACTGGTTGGAAATGACCACCGATATCAACCTCTCTCAGACTGACAACTCTGGTGCAGGTTTCGCCCAGAACCAGTCTAACCCTATCTGGGTTGGTTTGAACTACTCTCCTACTATGGAGATGATGGATGCAAACGGTAAGTATAATAAAGACCCATACAATAACATCCAGAACAACCCTTACGGTATTCTCCATGGTAGTGAAAACGACCGTAAGCGTACCATGGTTACAGGTCACGTTGACTTGAAATTCAACCTACTCAAGGGCTTGACATTCACCACAACCAACGGTATCGACTACAACGATTACAAGTGGTATAGCTTTATGTCTACCAAGGTGAACGCAGCCGGTAACAATATGGGCAACAACGATGCTACCGTTACTTCTTTGCAGTCTACCAACAACTTGACTTACAACAACAAGTGGGGTGATCACAGCTTGACAGCTACAGGCGTATGGGAAGTTACCTCTAACGAGGTCCGCCGCATGGGTCTCTCCGGAACAGGTATTGCTCACGAGCAGTTGGGTTACTGGAACATTGCAGATGCTGCTTCCAAGACTCCTAGCAACGGCTATAGCAAGTGGACCATGCTCTCTGGTGTAGCTCGTGTTATGTACAACTATGCAGACCGTTATATGTTGACTGGTACATTCCGTGCGGATGGTTCTAGCCGCTTCACCAATAAGAAGTGGGGTTACTTCCCATCAGCAGCTGCAGCTTGGACCATCTCTAACGAAAAGTTCTGGGAGCCTATCAAGAATGCAGTAGAATACATGAAGATCCGTGCAAGCTACGGTATCATCGGTAACCAGGATATTACTCCTTACTCTACATTGGGTTCTTTGGGTACAACCGGTTTCACATACGGTACTAATCAGTCTTACACAGGTTACTGGGCAAATGGTCTTGCAACTCCTGACTTGTCATGGGAGAAGGTTCATCAGTTTGACCTCGGTGTTGACCTCGGTTTCTTCGGCAACCGCTTGAACATCAGCTTAGACTACTTCGACAAGAAGACCAAGGATGCCCTCCTTACCACATCAGCTCCAGGATACCTGGGTGGTACATCTTACTGGGTAAATGCCGGTGAGGTAAGCAACAAGGGTATCGATGCAACCATCAATGCACAGATTATCCAGACCAAAGACTGGTCATGGTCATCAACCTTGAATGCCAGCTACATCAAGAACGAGGTAACCAAGTTGACAGCTGATTCTCCTATTCTTTATGGTACAAGTCCTTCTCCTGGTACTGTTGACCCATGTACTATCATCAAGGAAGGTGAAGCTATCGGTACATTCTACGGCTTCAAGTGGGCTGGTTTGCAGAAGAACGATAAGGGTGAATGGATTGATACCTATTACACTGCTGATGGAGGAACAACAGCTACTCCTGATGCATCAAAGGATCGCTTCGTATTAGGTCGTTCAAACCCAGACTTCACATTAGGTTGGAACAATACAGTAAGTTATAAGAACTGGGACTTCAATGCCTTCTTCAATGCAGCATTCGGTGCTAAGCGTTTGAATATGGTTCGCTACGCCATGAACTCAATGGTAGGTGCATCTATGTTCGTAACCGATAAGGATTACTTCAACAACATCGGTATCACCATGCCAACTGTTGGCGCAGAGAACAAGACATACGGAAACTCAGACAAGTGGCTGGAGAATGCTAACTATCTGCGTTGTGAGAATATCAGTATCGCTTATACATTCCCACGCAGCGTGACAAAGATTGCAGACATCCGTCTCTCTCTCTCAGCTCAGAACCTCTTCACCATTACCGGCTATAAGGGTATCGACCCAGCTGGTGCATCATTCAGTGATAATGGTGTTGACCGTGATAACGGTTTGGATATGGGTGCTTACCCTAATCCTCGTACCATCACAATGGGCGTACGTGTAAACTTCTAACTTCAATCATCTAAAAACTGAAATAATTATGAGAACTAGAAAATTATTATATATGGGTTGTCTCATGGCAGCATCCTTGCTTACCTTCTCTTCTTGTGGAGACTTCCTGGATGAGGAACCTAAGGGACAGTTGACCCCAGATAACTTCTTCAATAGCGAAGATGACCTGACAGCAAGTGTTAACGCACTGTATGACCGAGTAAACCAGACACAGAGCTGGACCAACCCTATGTACCCACAGTGGCAGGGTGATGATATCACTGCTAACCCAGGTTCTAACAAGCAGGCATGTGCTGCCCTCGATGCTTTCGCATCTGACGGTGCCAACAAGGGTGTAACAGACGCATGGAACCAGCACTATTCTGTAATCAAGGCAGCTAACCTGATTACTGAGAGTGCAGGCAAGGCTCCTGTTGCTCAGGATAAGATCAATGTAGCTTTGGGTAATGCTCACTTCTGGCGTGCATACGCTTACTACTACCTGGTACGTGTATTCGGTCCTGTACCATTGATTACAGGTACTGACGTTTCACAGTTGGACGTTGCTCCATCAAGTGTAGAGAGCGTATATGATCTGATTGTTTCTGACTTGAAGGCTGCTGTTAACGAGCTTCCTACCAAGTATGAGAAGGAGCCTAGCCGTTTGTTCGGTGTTGACATCTGGTCAACCAAGCAGGCTGCACAGGCTACATTGTCTGCAGTTTATATGTCTATGGCTGGTTACCCACTCAACAAGGGTACAGAGTACTACAAGCTCGCTGCTGAGCAGGCTAAGTCTGTTATCGATGGTAATGGTTCTTATGGTTTCATCCTGAACCCAGAATGGAAAGATGTTTACTCTATGGGTAACAACTACAACATGGAGACTGTGCTCGGAATCAACAACGATGCCAAAGGCTGGTGGGATCATGACTCTCAGCTTTCTTCCTGCTGCCGCTTCGAAGGTCTCGGTGATGGTGGCTGGGGTGATGCCTGGGGTGAAATCGCATTCTGGAAGAGATTCCCAGAGGGTGCTCGTAAGGATGCTATCTACGCTCCTAAGGTTACATTCCAAGATGGAAAAACCATTACTAAAGCCGTAGATTGGTGGGCACTGAAAGAAGATGGAAAGACTCCAGAGGTTGAAGCTTATCACCCTATGTTCTGTATCTTCACCGTTAACTCTGACGAGAATGGTAATATGCTCCGCCAGGCATACGATTATAAGGCTCCTAACTGGGGTGGTATGGTTAACGACCGTCGTCACAACCTCATTCGCTACTCTGAGATTCTTCTCTGGTATGCTGAGAGCGCAGCTCGCTCAGGTGGTGATTTGAACAAGGCTAAGGATTGCCTCCGTCAGGTTCGCAGCCGTGCCGTAACAGACGTAGAGAATGTTACTTTGACAAACGGTACTACCGTGAAGATTGCTGACATGAATGCAGAGCAGTTGGCTGAAGCTTGCTACATCGAACACGGATGGGAAGTTGCTGGTAACTGGGTATCAATGGTTACACGCCGTTCTGACGAGCTTCGTATGAACGAACTCAAGAAGAACTTCGACTACCGTGTAGCTAACGCTCCTCTCGTAGTAGCTGTAGAGAATGGCAAGGAGTTCAAAGCTCAGGAGCAAGTTACAGTTTCTGGTGCTTGGTCTGAGGATAGAATTTACTGTCCATATCCAACAACAGATGTTGAGAAGAACCCTAACTTGAAGAGATAACTTCATAGGTAATCATATATTAAGTAACATGATGCTAGTTTTTATAAAATAGAGTTCATGTAAAACATTTAGAGGGTGTGCCGAGACGGCACTCCCTCTTTTTGCAATTTCTTAATCTATATAATTTTCCATATCAGCATCAAAAAACTCAAATAGAATCAACACTAATTTTTAATTATACAATTGAAAAGTTATGGTTAACAACAATCGTAAGCAAAACAACCGCTCTTTACTCGCATTGGCAGCGCTGCAAGTAATGCCGTTGTCGATCTTTGCACAGAATGCAGGAGATCGTCCTAACATCTTGTATATTATGTGTGACGACCATGCCATGCAAGCCATCAGCGCATACGGTAGTCCAATCTCCAAATTGGCACCAACACCTAACATCGACCGCCTAGCTGAAAGGGGAATGAAATTCAACGAGGCTTTCGTGGAGAACTCTCTCTCTACTCCAAGCCGCGCGTGCCTGATGACAGGTCTTTACAGTCACCAGAACGGACAGCGCCAGCTTGCCGAGGGTATCGACTCTACCAAGACCTTCTTCTCAGAACTGCTGCAGGGGGCAGGCTATTCTACTGCCGTAGTGGGCAAGTGGCACATGTTCTGCAGTCCGAAGGGATTCGACTACTATCATGTTCTGGATGACCAGGGTCAGTACTACAACCCAACCTTCGCTTCTACCGGCCAGTACGGTAACTTCAAGCAGGAGATGGGCTATGCCACCGACCTCATCACCGACCATGCCATCGAGTACCTGAACAACCGCGACAAGAACAAGCCATTCTGTCTTCTGGTTCACCACAAGGCACCTCACCGCCTCTGGATGCCTAACACCAAGTATGTAAGCAAGTATGCCAACGTCAACTTCCCGTTGCCAGAGACTTTCTGGGATGATTACGAGACCCGTGGTTCTGCCGCATCTACCCAGAAGATGTCTATCGACAAGTATATGGAGATGGTACGCGACCTGAAGGTCCCAGAAATGTACGATCCTTCTACTCCAGAGGGAAGAGATTCCTATGCCGGACTGATGGGCGAGATGAACCGCATGACTCCACAGCAGCGAGCCATCATCGATGCCTACTACATGCCAAGAAACCGTGAGTTCCTGAGCAAAAACCTGACTGGCAAGGAGTTGATCGAGTGGAAATACCAAAACTACATCCGCGACTACATGGCTGTTATTGCCTCTGTAGATGAGAGCGTGGGCAGACTGCTGGAATATCTCGACAAGAACAACCTCACCGACAACACCATCATTGTCTATACATCCGACCAGGGATTCTACATGGGCGAGCACGGATGGTTCGACAAGCGATTCATGTACGAGGAGTCATTCCACACTCCGCTCATCATCAGCTATCCTAAGCACATCCAGCCAAAGAGCGAGTGCAACCAGATGGTTCAGAACATCGACTTCGCCCCTACCTTCCTCGACTTGGCGGGTTTGGAGAAGCCTAAGTACATGCCTGGAACATCGCTACAGCCTCTGTTCGCCGGACAGCCTGTGAAGAAGTGGCGCAAGAGCTTATACTATCACTACTACGACTATCCTACATATCATCTTGTACGCAAGCATGATGGTGTTCGCACCGAACGCTACAAGCTGATTCACTTCTATGGCAAGGGTGGAGAAAGAGCTGTGGTAGAAAATAAGTATCAGGGACAACCAGGCACAAGAGAGAACAACTGCTTCAATGCCCTGAAGTCTATCAACTACTTCACCAATGATGCAGACATCGACTACTGGGAGTTGTACGACATCCAGGCAGACCCTAACGAGCTGCACAACATCTACGGCAAGCCTGGCACTCAAAAGATTGAGAAGGAACTGAAGAAGTTGCTCGCTAACTACCGTAAGAATTTGAAGGTAGACGAATAAGAAATCTAAGATTACAGATTTATGAATAGAACTAGCAAAACAATATGGCTCACAGGGGTAGGTATGATTTGCCTACCTACCCTTGCTGGAGCTAAGCAGAACGTACAACAGCCGAATATCCTCTTTATCCTCTGCGATGATATGGGATATGGTGATTTGGCTTGCTACGGTCAGCCTTACATCCATACCCCCAACATCGACCAGATGGCAAAGGAGGGAATGCGATTCACCCAGGCATACGCCGGTTCGCCGGTTTCAGCCCCTTCGCGTGCTACTATCATGACCGGTCAGCATTCGGGCCACACCCACGTAAGAGGCAACAAGGAATACTGGAGAAACGTGCCGATGGTAAAGTATGGAATAAACGAGGACTTTTCTGTGGTGGGTCAGGAACCTTACGACCCGCAGCATAAGATTCTTCCAGAAATGCTCAAGGACAAGGGCTACCGCACCGGCGTCTTCGGAAAATGGGCAGGCGGATACGAAGGTTCTGCCTCTACTCCCGACAAGCGTGGCGTAGATGAATTCTACGGCTACATCTGTCAGTTCCAGGCACATCTTTATTATCCCAACTTCCTGAACCGTTACAGCAAGTCACAGGGAGATACGGCTGTGGTAAGAGAAATCATGGAGCAGAATATCCAGTACCCGATGTTCGGCAAGGACTATTTCAAGCGCAAGCAGTATTCTGCCCGCATCATCCACGACAAGGCTTTGGAATGGATTGACAAGCAGGATAATAAGCATCCTTTCGTAGGATTCCTTACCTATACCCTACCTCACGCAGAGTTGGCTCAACCAGAAGATTCCATTTTAGAGAACTATCAGAAGCAATTCTTTGAGGATAAGACTTGGGGAGGATGGGAAGACTCAAGATACAACGCCGTGGTTCATACCCACGCACAGTTTGCCGGAATGATTACCCGCCTTGACCAGTATGTGGGCGAAATCTTCGCCAAGCTGAAGGAGAAGGGTCTCGACAAGAACACCGTGGTAATATTTACCTCTGATAACGGTCCTCATGAGGAAGGCGGCGCCGATCCAAAATTCTTCGGTCGCGACGGCAAGTTGAAGGGCTTGAAGCGCCAGTGCTACGAGGGCGGCATCCGAATCCCATTCATCGCCTGGTGGCCAGAGCACATCAAGGCAGGCAGCGTAAACGACACCCAGTTTGCCTTCTACGACCTGATGCCAACCTTCTGCGACCTTGCCGGAATCAAGAACTTCGCCAAGCGCTACACCAACAGGAAGTTGGCTGGCGACGGCTTCGACGGTATTTCCATCGCTCCTACCCTTCTGGGCAAGGATGCCGAGCAGAAACACCACGAATACCTCTACTGGGAATTTCATGAGACCGACCAGATTGGCGTGAGAAAGGGCGACTGGAAGATGGTAGTAGTAAAAGGCAAGCCTCGCCTCTACAATCTGGCTTCGGATATTCACGAAGACCACGATGTGGCAGCAGAACATCCTGAAATCGTGAAAGATCTGCTGGCTGCCATCCAGAAGGAGCACAGAGACAGCAAGGACTTCAAGATAACGCTGCCAGAGTTTTAAAGAAGATGACTCTGCTCAAGTTCTGATTCCATTTCCCATTTTTGCGAGATTCCAACCGAATTCTAAAAAGAAAAAATATGATGAACGACAACATAGCAAACCCATTTGCCAAGCCACTGTATGTGATGCTGAAGCCGGCAGGCGCCCATTGCAACCTGGCTTGCAAATACTGTTATTATCTGGAAAAGAACAATCTTTACCAGAACTCCAATCACCATCTGATGAGCGATGAGATGCTGGAGCAATTCACCCGAGAGTACATCGAGGCACAAACCATGCCCCAGGTGCTTTTCACCTGGCACGGAGGCGAGCCGCTGATGCGCTCCATCGACTTCTACAAGAAAGCACTGGCACTTCAGAAGAAGTACGCCCACGGCAAACAGATAGATAACGTAATCCAGACCAACGGCACACTCCTCACCGACGAATGGTGCGAATTCTTTGCCAAGAACCATTGGCTGGTAGGCATTTCCATCGACGGCCCCCAGGAATATCACGACCACTATCGCGTGACTCCTGCCGGAAAGCCTTCCTGGGAAAAGGTGATGCAGGGCATCAGCCTGCTGAAGAAGCATCGGGTGGAATGGAATGCTATGGCAGTGGCCAATGCCTACAACGCTGAACATCCGCTGGAGTTCTATCATTTCTTCAGAGACAACGGTTGCCAGTACTTGCAGTTTACCCCTATCGTGGAGCGACTGACGGAACATGAAGACGGTCGCACTCTAGCGAGTCTTGCCGATGACAGGGAGATTCCGCTTGCAGATGCTTCCGTTACCCCGCAACAATGGGGCAACTTCCTCTGCACCATCTTCGACGACTGGGTGCGCCACGATGTAGGTAAGACCTTTGTGGAAATCTTCGACTGCACACTTGCCAACTGGATGGGGGTGCTGCCAGGCATCTGCGCCTACTCCAAGGAGTGCGGTCATGCAGGCGTGATGGAACACAATGGCGATGTATATTCCTGCGACCACTTTGTATTTCCTGAATACAAGCTGGGAAACATCAGGGAGCAGTCTCTCATCGACATGCTTTATGGCGAAAAGCAGCAGGCTTTCAGCCGGTTGAAGCATACTTCGCTACCTCGCCAGTGCAAGGAGTGCAACATGGAGTTCGCCTGCCATGGCGAATGCCCCAAGAACCGGTTTGAGAAGGATAAGTATGGAGAGCCTGGCCTGAACTATCTCTGCCAGGGATACTATCAGTACTATACGCATGTGGCACCCTACATGGATTTCATGAAACGAGAACTCCTCGCCCAGCGTCCGCCTGCCAACATTATGAATGTTTTAAAAAATAACTAACGATTATCGAAATGAACAAAACTTATATGACTATCGCCCTGATGTCGCCCCTGGTTTGCACGGCAGCCATGGGTGCCAAGAAGGCGAAAGCCAACAATCAGCAGAAACCTAACGTCATCATCATCCTCGCTGATGACCTCGGCTACGGCGACCTGGGATGTTATGGTGCCAAGAACGTAGAGACTCCTAACGTAGATAAACTGGCCAAGCAGGGTATTCGCTTCACCGATGCCCACGCCATCGCTTCCACCAGTACCCCATCCCGCTACTCCCTGCTCACGGGTGAGTATGCATGGCGCCGACCAGGTACCGACGTAGCACCGGGCGATGCGGGAATGATTATCCAGCCTACCCAGTTTACCATGGCTGATATGTTCAAGAGCGTAGGCTATTCTACCTGTGCCATCGGTAAGTGGCACTTGGGCTTGGGTGCAGAAACAGGCAAGCAAGACTGGAATGCCCCATTACCGGCAGCCCTTGCCGACATCGGTTTTGACCATCACTACATCATGGCAGCCACAGCCGACCGTGTGCCTTGTGTATTCATCGAAGACGGCATGGTAGCTAACTACGATCCGTCGGCTCCTATCGAGGTAAGCTATTTCAAGAACTTCACTGGCGAACCTACCGGAAAGGACAATCCTGAGTTGTGCTATAATATGAAGTCGAGTCACGGCCACAATATGTCTATCGTGAACGGCATCGGTAGAATCGGTTATATGAAGGGTGGCGGTAAGGCATTGTGGAAAGACGAGAACATCGCCGACTCCATCACTACCCACGCCATCGACTTCATCAAGAAAAACAGCGATCATCCTTTCTTCCTCTATTTTGCCACCAACGATGTCCACGTGCCTCGTTTCCCACACCAGCGTTTCCGTGGAAAGAGCAGCATGGGTATGCGTGGAGACGCCATTGTGCAGTTCGACTGGTCTGTAGGTAAGATCATGGAGACATTGGATAAACTTGGAATTGCAGAGAATACTATCGTTTTGTTGACTAGTGATAATGGTCCTGTTGTAGATGACGGTTATCAAGATCAGGCAGAAGAGCTTTTGAATGGTCATAAGCCTGCAGGTCCTTGGCGTGGTAACAAATACAGTGCTTTCGAAGGTGGTACGGCTATTCCTGTTATCGTTCGTTGGCCAATGTCGGTAAAACCAAATCAGACTTCAGATGTTCTCATGTCACAGATTGACTTCATGGCATCCTTTGGTAATCTGATTGGTGCAACCTTCCCTAAAGGCAGTGCACCCGACAGCAAGAACCATCTTGGAAATCTGCTCGGCAACGACAACACCCATCGTCCATGGGTTGCAGAAATGTCAAACAATCATGTAATTTCTATCCGTACAAAAGAATGGAAATACATAGAACCAAATGATGGCTCTAAGATGATAAAATGGGGTCCAAAGATTGAGACCGGCAACGATCCTAATCCTCAACTCTATCGAATCTCAGACAATCTCTACGAACAAGACAATGTAGCAGAAGCAAATCCTAAAGTTGTTTTCGAAATGCAAAATATATTGAGAAGAGTAAAATAATAGAAAATACAATGAAATAAATAAAAGCCAGGGCAGCGATGTTCTGGCTTTTATATATAAACACTAACTTTTATATATAACACAAAAAAGCCCCGACTACTTTCGTAATCGAGGCTCTTGATGAAAGAAGGCGGCTACCTACTCTCCCGCATTGCATTGCAGTAC
>NZ_VZCB01000092.1 GCF_009494395.1 Segatella copri
TCATTCAAGTTTTTTATATTACTTGCTTATAATTCGAAAATTTTATATAAATTTGCAAGCACATATAACAAGAAACCAAAAAGAGATATGGCAAAATATGTAACCATCATGGATATTGCAAGGGAACTGGGGATTTCCAAGTCCACCGTTTCGCGTGCTCTTTCGGGAGATACGGGTAATGTGAAGACGGAAACCTTGCAGAAGATATTGGCAACTGCCGAGCGGATGGGCTATCATCGCAACGAACTGGCTGTGAACTTTCGCCAGCAGAGTACTCATAACATCGGCATCATCATTCCCGAAATCGTAACAACGTTCTATATGACCTTTATCAATGAAGCTCAAGCCATCTTGCGCAAGCAGGGGTATAAGGTGATGATTGCCATCTCTAACGAGAATCCTGAGCAGGAGAGAGAGAACATTCTGATGATGGAGCAGCTGCGTGTGGATGGCATCCTGATGAGTGCATGCGATAAGGAGCATAATGTGGACCTATATAATAAGGTGATAAAAAGGGGCATTCCCATCGTGTTTTTCGATAGAACGGTGGAGAAGGTAAAGGCTTCACAGGTGCACATGGACGATTACATCATGTCGTTTTTCATGGTGGAGGCTTTGTTGCGCAAGGGGTATAAGCATATTATTCATATCCCGGGACCTGCTTATATCCGAAACAGCTATGAACGATTGAGGGGTTATAGGGATGCGCTGGAAAAGTTTCATATAGAGTATCAGGCACAGGATGTCTTGTCGCCAGCCTTGTCGGCTGAAGAGGGTAGTTGGGTGATGGAGCGTTTCCTGGAGAAGAATGTGCCCTTTGATGCGGTCTTTGGCTTTACGGAGACTGCTGTGTTGGGAGCCAAGAGTGCTATCCAGAAGCGTGGCTTGCGCATTCCGGAGGATGTGGCACTTTGCTGCATGTCGGGCACAGCCTTGGCTACCTTGGTTCATCCTCAGTTGACGGTAGTAGAACAGCCTATTGAGAAAATGGCGCAGGAAAGTTGCCGACTGTTGCTGGAGCATATTGCCGATGGCTATAGAAGGATAGAGGAAATTGTATTGAGAGGTGAAACCGTGATAAGGGAATCTACTTAATAAAGGTATCGACTTCTGGAATCTGCATAAAAGAAACGGGTGTATCATCTATATTATTGAATGATACACCCGTTTTCTATCTCTTTATCTTAAGCTTTTAAACTTAATCTATCGCCTTATCTTAAGCTTCCTCTTCCTCTTCTTCATTCTCCAGCAAGTCGGTGCCGAGGTGAGTGGTCTGTTCACGCTTCAAACGGTCGCGCACTTCCTTAGGCTTGGTGGCGTAGGTAATCATTCGGATAGAATCGTTATAGCTTACGTACTTCCAGAGCCAGTTGAGCATTACCATTACCTTGTTCTTTACGCCAAGGATAGAGCGGAGGTGAACTACCAGCCACAATACCCAGGCAAAGAAGCCCTGGCTGTGGAACTTGCCAAGCTCTACCACAGCCTTGTGTCTTCCGATGGTAGCCATAGAGCCCAGGTTCTTGTAGCGGAAAGGCTTGAGCTGGGAATCAGCGGCTCCCTCGGCAATCTTCTGGATATTCTTAGCCAGGAGTGCTGCCTGCTGAATGGCTACCTGTGCCAACTGTGGATGACCGCCAGGATAAGCTGGGTCTGTGGTCTGGATACACTGGTCGCCGATGGCAAAGAGACCGTCCATACCAGGGATGCGGTTGAATTCATCTACTACGATTCGGAAACCACGGCCCAGATGATCGCCATCGATACCCGTGATAGGCTGTGCCTTTACACCTGATACCCAGAGGAAGGTACGGGTAGGAATCTCCTGACCATCCTTCATCAGAACCTTGTGGTCCTTGTAGTCGGTTACCATCTTGCCAAACTGTACATCCACACCCATGCTGGTAAGAAATTCGTATGCTTTCTTAGAAGAGTCCTGTGACATTCCGGCGAGCAGTCTGTCGCCCGCTTCCAGGAGATAGATGTGCATCAGAGATGAGTCCATATCAGGATAATCATAAGGAATCACGTAGCGCTTCATTTCAGAGAGGGCTCCGGCTATCTCCACACCTGTAGCACCACCGCCTACAATCACTACGTTCAGCAGTTCCTGTCGCTCCTCTTCTGTGGCACAGGTCAATGCACGCTCCAGGTTACTCAGCACAGCGTTGCGCAATCCCATTGCCTCAGAAACGGTCTTCATCGGAATCGCCCATTTCTCGATGTTGGCATTGCCATAGAAATTGGTGGTGGTTCCTGCTGCGAACACCAGGTAATCGTACTCAATCTTACCGATGGAAGTCTGCAGAATCTTCTTGTCTGGGAATACGGCTCTCGCTTCTGCCATGCGGAAGTAGAAGTTCTTGCGCTTGCGGAAAATCTGGCGGAACGGGAAGGAGATGGAACTTGGATCGATACCTGCCGAGGCAATCTGATAGATAAGCGGAGGGAACTGATGGAAGTTGTTCTTGTCAATCAACACCACCTGCAGGTTTGCGTTGCAGAGGTCTTCTGCCAAACGAAGACCACCGAGTCCGCCACCTACAATCACAACTCTCTTCAACTGATTTCTCTTGATATTAATACTCATAACTACTGCTGTTTGTTTGTATAAATTAATTACATATATTTGCTACTGATTTTTCATATTATAGGCATTTAGCCTAGTCATCGCTGAAATTCGCTTGCAAAGGTACAGCTTTTAATTGAGACGGCAAAGAAAGAAGTGTAGAAAAACAGGGTAGAAGACTGTTGCAATCGTTTCCATTTCAGAAACGGGTAACTGATGTTATAAAATGTAATATACAGATAGCATTTTGAGGAGTTCTTCCATCTTTTTGATGCCGTCTTCGCCTTTACTGATACTTTGGCGATAGGTGCGCAGAAGCGGCTCCGCGCTTTGGGTAAGCGGGTACCGGAAGAGATTTTCGTGGCTGGTTTTTCGGGCACGTTTGCAAGGTAAAAGATAAGGGATAAAGTATTAGAAAAAGTTGAGTTAGCGTCTCATAATCATATTACTTTCATGCTGCATAACTTAAAAAAGAGACGGAATTTTCCGTCTCTTTTAATTATTTGATACGCCCTTCTTTTCTGAGAAGATTGATAAACTTATTCCAACCTTCAGAACGCTTATCTGCATTTTGTTTTGTCTTTTCTAAATTCCAATAATTCGGATAATTATCGTTGAGATAGTATTTGCCATCCTTGTCACAGAATAAGACCAAATCATCATATGCACGATTCACAACAGGATTGATATTAGCAGCTATAATGAACAGTGTTTCAGATGAACTTTTTACACTTATTGATGCATAGATTGGAATAGATTTTATTTTATCATATTCCTTAAATTTGATTTCTCGTGTTTTAGGATTGAACCATGCAATATCTAAATCAGTAAAGGCTATAGAATCCTTATGTTGCACAACATTGCCTGTGCTTACTTGACATACACCAAATAGTTGTGGTGATGTTTCCGTAAGAAAAGCATCTGTATTAGAGTTGCATGAACTAAATACAACCAATACTGTCAATAATATGATACCCAATAATTTCTTCATTGTTTTATCCTATATGAGTTTATCTATTAATTTCTTTTCGCCACAAATATAATGCAAAAATGTGAATAAATAAAAGATTTGCAAATATTTATTGTTATTTTTAACATTCTTTATAAAAATCTTGACATGTAAACTCCTTCTTTTTTGTTTTTTTGCAACCAAAAAGAGTTGTTTGACTGCAAATGTACGCAGATTGCAGAAATTAGGAATGTTGCTAAATCATTACCTCCATTGAGGTGAAACCGTTATAAATCGCTCATTTTAAGCTATTCGGCAGTTTTTAGCGTAATTTTGTGTAAAAAAAACGGCTGTACCCAATTGCTTGAGCACAGCCGCCTGTCTTTATCGTATGATTGTAGGGCTATTACAAACCTATATCGCCACCAGGGTTGTTGTCTTCGCCTCCGCCAGGGTTGTTGTCTTCGCCTCCGCCTGGTTTTTTGCCTTCGCCTCCGCCTGGGTTGTTGTCTGGGTCTTCTACATCGCCTTTATCGCCAGAGGTAACGTTCTTGATGACCTTGCCGTTGCGGTCGTAGCAGGTTATCTGGATGGCAGTGTCCATCAGTTCCTGTTTGATTTCCACGTTAGGCGTGAAGATGACACGTCTGGCAGTGATGAGTCCGCTTGCCACCTCGTTCACGGTTTCCACGCTTTTGGCTCTTACGCCAAATCTCATGGTGCCCAGTCCTGGAATAGCCACGGAGTGACCTTCGGTGGTCCAAGCCTTGATTACCTCGCCTGCGGCATCCCAACATGCCTGCATCACGCCTCGGCTCACTCCGCTGCGCAGAGCAGCCTCTTTGATAACCTTGCTCTCAGAGAGCTTGTTGTAAAGCTCGGTGCCGAGCACGTAACGATACTTACCTTTCAACTCACCCACCTGGATGAGGGTTTCCTTTGCTTTCAGATTAATTGCCATAATACTTTAAATAATTTATAATTAATAATTTATAATTAATAATTTAGAAAATTGATAATCGTAATTTCCAAGTTAAATGGAGACTTGGTTGTCAATATCTTTCCCTTCGTAATTTTACCTTTTTACTTTTTTACCTTTAAAAAATTCTTTTTACCATTTATCTAATGGTGATGGTAGGCACGAAGTGAGTGGAATCGGCTCGGGTGGAGATATTGTTCTCCTGTTGCTGTCGTTGGTTCTTTCCTATTACCAGTCCTGCGGTGCACGAGCTGGTGAGGTAGGTGACGATGGCAGAGCACACGGCCACGATGAGATACTTGATGAATGCTTTCATGTTTGGGTTCATACGTTTCTCTTGCCCCCTTTTAACTTCCCGTCCTCTTATAAAAAAGGAAAAGAAGGACTCGTATCGGGACATGGAGTCTAGGTTATAACTTGATGCATCTGAGACATTCTCATCCTTGTCTGAGACTTTCTCTTTCTTGTCTGAGACATTCTCTTTCTTTTCAGAGACTTTCTCCAGATGCTCTTTTTCATTTTTCCAACTGGAGAAATATTTTTCTCCAACTAGGAAAGTGATTTTCCAGCGCTTTCTGAATCACGATGCAAAGATACAAAAACAGCCGCCAGCGGTTATGCGTTGGCGGCTGATGCCGTGAGATGGCGGCACATTTTTCAGAATATTTTTTCGTAAATTTCTGAAACGGTATTATCCCGGTTCGCCCAGATACTCCACGATGGCCTTCACCTGTTTAGGCGAGAAAGCCTTGCTGGTCTTCTTGTAGCCCATCTTCTGGAGTTCATCCCACAGAGGGGTACAAAGTCGAATCCAAGCCATCAGATGGTTGACGGCAGTGCGTGGCATGCTCTCGGGAAAGTACATCAGGGCAAGTTCCTTCTTGGTGTACGTGTGAATGATAAATTCTTCCATATTTATTTTGCTTTAAAAATTAATAACTTCCTGAACTTTCGCATCAGAAAATAGTCGCTGAAATCCTTGCATCCAGGGGGCAACTGGTGATGCACTAGCGAGGGCAGAATCTCCTTCAACTGCATGTAGAGATGTTCGCCCGGCGCATCCTTGTCGGGATACATGTGCCATTCTATCTTGAGCTTTTCTCCCATTTCTGCCAACCATTGCTTGTCGGCTGGTTTCAAGAGCGTGGCAGACGGAATGGCTATCGCCTTGTGTCCGGCAGAGAGCATCGCCCAGCAGTCGCTGCACCCCTCGGTGATGTAAAGAGGTTCACCAGGCGAAAGCTGTCTTGTGACGGGCAGGTTATAGATGCCGCATTGCGAACCGTAGGGGAATCGGAAGCGGGGAATGCTCTTTCCCGAAGCTTCTTTATCTGGATTCGCCTTGCCTAAATCGCTCTTTCCCGAAGCTTCTTTGTTAAGATTCGCCTTGCCGAGATTTCTGTTTTGGATGCCGATGAGTTTTCCGTCCACGTCATAGTAAGGAGTCTGTAGCCAACTGATGCCCTCCTTATCCGTCCATGATGTCAGTCGGCACCAGTTTACCACTCTCGCATCAATCCGTCTCTCCTCGAAAAGAAATCTACGTGCCGCCTCGTTGAGCCAAGGATGCTCGAAGAATCGGGCGTACTTGCTGGCATCAAAGGAGGGTGCTTTCGAGGTGGGTGCTTTCTCCGGAGAATATTTCTCCTTTCCATCTGCTATATAAACTTGATGCGCATCTGCCAGCCAATGGCAAGCCGAGAGAAAATCCTTGCCTGTATATTTCATCACAAGGTCGATGGTGCCGATGCTGTGGTCCATACATACGTAGCAGCGGCAATAGTTCTTCCTCGTGTTGAACGAGAAACTGGCGTGATGATCGTCGTGGAAAGGGCAGAGGCACTTGTGCTTCGACACCTGCATTCCCAGTCGCTCTGCGACCTCCTCTATTGGAAGGTCGCGGAGCTTTTGAATTTCATATTTTTCCATACAAAAGTCTTTTTTACTTTTTTCAAACAAAAGTCTTTTTCCAAACAAAAGTCTTTTTTACTGAACTTTCGCATGTGGTTCAAGAACGGGCTGAAGGCCCAAAAGCTCCTAGCCCAGGGCATCGCCCTGGGTATAATGGCAATCAGCAAGGCGCCCTGTAAGGGCAAAAGCTTTAAAATACTGGGCAATATACAAAGCTTTTGCCCTTACAGGGCGACAAGTTTGTGTCCCCAATTACCCAGGGCGATGCCCTGGGCTAGGAGCTTCTGCCCTTTCAGGGCGTTTGGAGCTTACATGCGAAACTTGAATTTTTTACTTTTTCAGATACTCCTGCGTCTTGGTGTAAAGTCCAGTCTGGGCACAGTAGGTGATAAACTCACGGTTCTTCCAAACTCTGAGCTGATGCTTGGTGCCCTCCTTGCTCTTGCCGAGGCTCAGGCGCAATGCCTCCAGCTGCTGCTCGTTGAAGGAATTATCCAGGCTGTCGAGCATGTTCTTTGGTCCGTTCTTTTGAGTCTCCTCCTCGTTGGCATCTGCGCCCTTAAACATGTCGCCGAATACCTTTACCTTCGACCACAGGTCATAGTAGCAAAACCACACCACGAAGTCGCTGATGCTTCGAGCCCACTGCTGATCGTTCAGAATCCACAGCACTGCCCCCTTCTTCCATGCCGAGAAGATGCTGCGGTGGGAGAGCTCCCAAAGCATGTCATCATCGGCCAGGTCGGCAAGCTTCGCCATCTCCTCTGCCAGCTGGTCGGCTATCTTGTTGAGCGGCTTCACGGTGAATGCGCCCTTGCAGTTGTCCAACCTGAGCAGATAGCTGTCCAGCTGTTCCATGAAGTCCTGCCCATAGGTGCCTTGGCGTGGAATCCTGCCCAGTCGCTCGCCGCGAGCCTTGTAGGCAAAGGGGATTCTGCCGAAGAAACCGTTGGTCAAGTCTTTCTTGTAGAAGAGGCGGGCGGCATCGGGGGTGGAAGTAAAAGTGAGGTTCACCCGCAGCACGGGGTTACCCGTCACGCCATCAGCCGTGGCACGCAGGGCACCAGCTCGCTGACAGTCGTAGATGTTTCTCACCATCTGGCTCACCTGCCTGTGCCCACCACACATCTTGTCTGCCATCTCCACCTCGGGCAGGTTGAGGTATTGGGTTCGCTCGCCCAGCTTCTCCAGCGCCATGGCATTCTGTATGAAGGCAGGGTTGGTGATGTCGGCAGGTGGAAACCAGAAGCTCACGTCCGGACGCTCGGGTTTTTCCTTGTTGGCACCCTTGGTCTTCATCTGTCGTTGCCAGTCCACGAGTTTCTTATACTCTATCTCATCGTGTTTGCGAAAAGGTCGCATGATTGCCTCTACAAGATGGCTCAATTGCGCCTTTCCGATGCCCGAAGGACCTATCAAATGCCCCATTTGGCCGCACATTTCATAAAATTTGTTGTCGCAATACATGAATCTTACGTCCGTGAGATGGGCTGCCAAGGCAGGAATTGCCATCGGAATGAGCACTTCTCGCATGTCTTTTGAGGCTTGTGAGAGGGCAAATTTCACAAATTCTGTGCCTTTGCCCGGTTTTGGCATCGCTGGAGCGGTGCTGCTAAAAATGTTGTAATTCATTGCTTTATAGAGAATTAAATCAATTTTTGGTTTGTTACTTGGGTGGCTTAGCGTCTCAGTCTCAGCGTCTCAGTTGTTTTAAAAGGGGTATCCGCTTCTATCTATATATTATATAACTAATTAATTATCAATAAGTTATAAGGTATAAGAAAGGGGGTGTGAAGTGGAATTGTGACTTTTTTCCTAACTGAGACTGAGACGCTGAGACGGTTTTGCTGCCTGCAAGCTGAGTTTGTCAAGCAGTTTTAGCCCCCGAAAATCATCTATTCATCTGATAGTCCACGATGGCGTCCTTGGCGATACCAGCTTCCTTGTAGATAGCCTCGGCGATGTTTTCGCCCTCGTCGCAATACACTTTGAGTGTGAGCTGTATGGCCTCATCTTTGGTCTTGCTCACTCTGCCGTGCGCCAGCTTCTTGATGAGCTGCGACTGCGGCTTCATCTTGGGCTTGGCCACGAAGTCGAAGGTGCCGTCGGTCATCTGCTGAGCGATGCCATGGCATCGGAATCGTGGCAACAGGCCTGCCACAGGCTCATCGGGCGAGAAGAGGAAGTTTCTGCCACCGTCGTAAGAAGCCATGCCAGAGAGCAGTGTGTGCTGCTGGGCGGTTAAGAACTCGGAGTGCTGCTGGGCAGCGGTTAAGAACTGGGTGTGCTTCACACCGTTTATCTGAAAATTCTGATTGTTCATAATCTGAAAATTTTTGCGAGTAGAAGAGAGCCTTTTCAAGAAAAGAAAGGTGTCGACACTTATTTCCCGGGAACTCTCCCTCTGATAGACTCGTATCAACTCAGATTAAACAATTTGTTTTGTCCTTTCGACGGGTGCAAAGGTAGTAATAGATGGTGGATGGTCAAAAGGTGGTAGAAGGTACTTTCAAAAAAATAATTACCACCAAATTACCCGCTCACTTTCAGATAGTTAGCGAAAAAATGGTAATTTGTTGGTAATTTTCTGGGGTAATCTTTATTTAATGTTCATGGTGAGCCAGACTTTTATCAGCTTTGCTTGCTCATCTGAGAGTTTGGTGATTTTGCTCAATTCCTTGTGGCTCTGCGAGGAGTTCCAATTTTCCTTGATCAAGTCTGCAAGTCTTGAGCAGGAAGCTACATCGTGGCCCTGGGTTTTTAAATGACTGTTCAGAAGTCCAGCCACATTGCACACCAGTGTGATGTTGATAGAAGTGTTGTTTGAGCTGCTTTTGGGATGCTTTCGGGAGATTTCCTCTACCAGCTCCTCCTTCTCCAGCAAGTACTTCCACAGCTCCTCCCATAGGGGCCAGCAAGCCTTGAAAGCCTCCTTTCTGTTCCATTCCTTGGTGGCTTCCAGTATCCCGTAGAGCAGCGCCTCTTGCCGAGCGTCCGTCTTAGCCACCCCAGTACTTCTGAATCGCTTTATCGGGTCGCCACGGCGGTAGATGGTCTCCTTGCCGGTGGATGGGTCGAACTTGTTGGCCTCTATCTCTTGACAGAATTTCTCGAAGAGGGGCTTGGCTTCTGGATTGCGGTCTTGTGAGCTCATGATGGCTATCCAGATGTCCTGATATTTCTCAAACACCTCGTCGCCGGCTGCCATCAATCTTGCGAAAGTTAGGGCAGCTATCAGGGGAGGCAATTCCCTTTCCATTCCTATAGTTCTGCCTAGGCAGGCTGTTTCTATAAGCAAGTCGGTCACCGCATAGCTCGCATCATCCAGGTCTTCGGCGAATCGGGCGAAGTATCGTTCGGTCTCATCCCAAGTCAGGAGGTCTAGGTTGCGGAGTTTATCTGCCACATCGTCATTTGTTGTGTCAGAGGCTTTTTTTTCTCCCATTATTCGTAGGTATTGAGCCTGCTGTCTATAAATCGGTTCTTCTTTTCTGAGGTTCTTGCGCCTTCTGTCGTTTTGTGTCATGCTTTACCGTATGCTTTGTCCATGAATGATTGGGTGGATTGAATTGGGTCGCCATCGAAGAGCCCTATCTCGTGGTTTACATCCTCGATGTTTTTACGTTCCGCATCAGTCATCTGTTGCGTCTTGGCAGTTTTTCCTCCAAGCGTGATAGGGCGGGCGCCTATTGGCGATACCTGGATGCTGTCGGCATTTTCTGCGCAAAGTTTCATGTATTCTCTCTGTTTCTCGTCTTCTTCGTTGAAACTGAGTTTTTCTCCCTCAGACGATTCTTGTATGATAACGAGATTGGAATGAAACATTTCACGATAGATGATATTGGCACGTCTCATAGCTTCGGTTACTTTTGGGTCGTTGATTTGTGGAAACTTTACACACAGTTTATTGAAACCACGTGGAAACTGCTTTCTGTCGCTCACTAAACTCCAGAAGTGCTTGTCATCGCGGATGGGCACCACTTTCACCACGAGTCCATAGCGGGCAAATGCCTCGCTCAGGGCACGGGCAAGTGAATCGGCCACGGTATCGGTCTTTTTGAATACGGAAGATTTCACTTCGATGGCTACACGCTGATAGGTGCCGCGGTTGTCTATGATGATGTGAAGTGACTCGTAGTCGTCTTCTATCACGGCTTTATCCAAAAAGGGTTGCGGACGATGGCTTATGCTTCTACAGCGGGCTAGTTCCAGGATGGCAAATCCATCCTTCGGTGCAGAAGTGTATTTGTGGTAGAGCTTTTTCTTTCTGCTGCTGGTAAAGGTTAGCGTTGGTTTTACGCTAGCCCAATCAAAGGGAAAGGCTAGCTCAGTTTTTGCGCTAGCCGGATTAACAGGAAAGGGACAACGTTCGGCAACCTGCTGATTTGGTTCGGCAGCCTGCTGATTTTGTTCGGCAACCTGCTGATTTTGTTCTGCAAGGAGCATCTGATAGTCATTTTCTAGCAGATAGTTGAGCAGTTCGCTCTTTTTCTCGAATGCCTGTCTTGGGTTAAAACTCTCCGATAGTTCGGGGAATAGGTTTATGGAGGAGTCTTTCTTCTCTATGACCTCAAACTCGTATCTATATAAAGCGTATTCCATGGCTTTTTTTGATTATTTTGTTTTATTATTTTTTATTAATTTGTGTTTGGTGCAGTATTGAAATGCCACATTTTAGCCAACAAAAGTAATAAAAAATACCGAAAGCGATTAATTATTTTACGTTCTTTAACTTAAAACTATTCGGCAATCTGATGAATCACATAGGTCACCACGCCCCAAACCATGAAGCGGTTGGTTTCATCTACACGGATAGGAGAGAATTCACTGTTCCATGGGATGAGCCAGCCAAAGGTTCCGCTTTCGTCCATTTTGAACTGTTTGATGGTGAATTCGCCATCCACGAAGGCGATGACGAAGTTGCCGTTAGAGGGTTCTATCTGCCGGTCAACCACAGCGAGGTCACCGTCAAAAATGCCTGCATCCTTCATGCTGTCGCCCGAAACACGCACGTAGAAAGTTGCCTCACGATGGCGAACCAGAATATCGTTGAGGTCTATTTCTCCCTCCATATAGTCTTGTGCCGGCGAAGGGAAGCCGGCTTTTACGCTTTGTTCAGCCAGCGGAATCGGCATCTTTTCTCCGAATTCCGCAGGGTGAAATGTCAGCTTTATATTATTTTCGTTATTCTTATTCATTTTCTTAGTTTATGGAGCCCATTTTTTGAAAGGGGCTAATTTTGCATCTCATTGGGTTTTTACCTTCAGTATTTCGTTGATGTTCGTTGTGAAACGTTTTGACATGTATTCCCGTTTCAAATCGAATTGGCAATCGGTGCCTTGTATGGCTTGCCTTATCGTGCCATAGCCGTTCTTGCGGTTAATGGCATCGATGGCTTCCATCAGCGCTTTTTGCTTGCTTCGGTCGATAGGGTCGAAGAGGTCCTGTTGGCGAGGACTGTCGGGTGAGATTTGCCACAGGATGACACCTGCCTTCTTGAAGTGAAACGACATGTCGGGGCGGTCAGCTCTGCTGTCTGTCATCGGTTTCGGATATCTGGCTCTGAGAATGGTGAGGGCGGCACCCACGATTTCATCTTGTGCGTTTGTAGCGATGGGTAGGGTGAGGGAGTCGTGGATGGTATATTCGGGCACATTCTCATTGAATCTGGAGGTCCATGCGAACACGGTAATACCCTGGCATACGCTACCTTGTCTCCTTAATTTCTCTGTACAGCGTACTGCGAAATTAGCCACGGCTTCTTCTATCACGTTCTTGTCAGTAATGCCCTCGTCGGCAAAACTCCTGCTGGTGCAGATGCTCTTCTTCTGCGGCAATTCCTCGATGCTGATGCAACTCTCTCCGTTCAGTTCCTTCCAGGTCCTGACGGTGGTGATGTTGAAATGGCTGCGCACCCAACTTTCTTTCTTTTCCGCAAACTGGGCAGCAGTTCGGATTCCCATATAGTCGAGCTTCCGGGCTATCTGCCTACCTATTCCCCATATGTCTTCTACGGGGAAGAGAGACAGCGCCTTGCGTCTCCGTTCGTCTGTGTCGATGAGACAACAGCCCTGATATCCCTTGTATTTCTTGGCGAATTTAGAACCGATTTTTGCCAGAGTCTTCGTCTCTGCGATTCCGATGGAGATAGGGATGCCTACGGCTCGGAGCACATCAGCCGAAATCCTGGCACCATATTGGTGGAGCAAAGGATCTGATGTAGCAGAAGTAACGTTTTCCTTCGGATATTCCTTGAAGAAACGTTCTGCCATGGAATGATCTGTTTCAAAAAAGCTCTTTGCCATGGAATGATCCACTTCGAAGAAACTCTCGTCGATGGAGTATTGGTCGATATGGGGTGAGTAGTGCGATAGCATCGACATCACGCGGTTGGATAGAGAACCATAGAGCGTATAGTTGCTGGAGAAGATAGCTACGCCTTCTGCCTCCAACTTTTCCTTTACCTGATAGAATGGGTCGCCCATCTTATAGCCTAAAGCCTTGGCTTCTTCAGAGCGTGCGATGACGCACCCATCGTTGTTACTCAAGACAACCACGGGCTTCCCTATCAGGTCGGGGCGAAACACTCGTTCGCACGAACAGTAGAAGTTGTTGCAATCTGCTAATCCTATCATTTTTTCAATATAATCCACTAATTCTTGTATAACTGAACTTCCTCAAGTTTTACCCCATACGCCCTGCAAGGGCAGAAGCCCCTAGCCCAGGGCATCGCCCTGGGTAATTACGGACACAAACCTGTCGCCCTGTAAGGGCAAAAGCTTTAAAACTCCAGACAATGCATAAAGCTTTTGCCCTTACAGGGCGCCTTACTGATTGCCATTATACCCAGGGCGATGCCCTGGGCTAGGAGCTTTTGGGCCTTCAGCCCGTTCTTGAACCACAGGCGAAAGTTCATTCCACTAATCCTTATACAATCTGCAAAATTACGAAAAAAAATCCGAAACCTATTACCTTTTATCCTTGTTTTTTGGTTGTTCCGTAATTTTTTCTTAACTTTGTGCCCATAATTTAGATTAGAATAATCGTAAAATCAGAACGATATGAAAGATATGTTATCATTGAGCCAGTCGAGATTCTCGGCTCGTAAGTTTACCTCTGAGGCTGTGAGCCAGGAGGATTTGGATTATATCATGCAGTGTGTGCAGTTGGCACCGTCTGCTGTGAACAGACAGCCTTGGCTCTGGCTTATCGTCCGTTCTGCTGAGGCTAAGGAGAAATTGCAGGAATGCTACGATCGTGAGTGGTTTAAAACAGCACCGATGTATATCGTGGGCATGAGAAATGTGAATGAAAACTGGGTTCGCAGATATGATGAGAAGCCTCATGGAGATATTGATGTAGCCATTGCTACAGAGCATCTTTGTCTGGCAGCCACCGAGCGTGGACTTGGAACCTGCTGGGTATGCAATTACGATACCGAAAAGATGCAGCAGTTTTTCCCTCGTGAGGGCTATGAGGCAGTTGTTATTATTCCTATCGGGCATATTGCAGAAGATTGTCCTCATGCCGGGAAGAAACGCAAGGACATGAGCGAGATAGTAGAAGAAATCTAGGATAAAAATGGAAGCAAAATGGAAATGGCTTCCCTTTTCGCCATACATGCCGGGTACGACATATTAACATGAATATGAAAAAAATAAGAAAGATATTAATAGGTGGAATCATGATGATTCCTGCCCCCGTCTTTTCGCAAAGTATGATGATGCCCATGGGGCAGAATACAACGGTTCCTGTAGAGCAGACTACCCATTACAAGCGCTATCATGGTGATGGAATCGATGATGTCCTGCGCCTGGTGCCAACGGCATCTGTCTTCGGATTGAAGATGCTGGGCGTGGAGGCTGAGAGTTCCTGGAAGCGAAGGATTGCTGTTTCGGTGCTCTCGTTCGGCGTCAATGCAGCTGTAACCTATTCGCTCAAGAAGTCGATACACAAGATGAGACCCGATGGGACTGATAACGAGTCGTTTCCTTCCGGACATACCTCTGTGGCTTTCTGCGGTGCCACCACATTGATGCACGAATATCGCAAGGTTTCTCCTTGGATTGGTGTGGCGGGCTATGCAGTGGCTACGGGAGTGGCTGTGGATAGAGTGCGCCGCAATCGCCATCATTGGGAAGATGTTGTTGCGGGTGCTGCCATCGGTGTAGCCTCAGCAGAAGCCGGCTATCTGATAGGCGATTGGATTCTGGGAAAGAACAAAAAGAAAGGAAAGGAGAGTGATGGAGAGAAAGATATTAACGACAATATCAGTCTTTCGGTAGCTCCGACAGGTATTGATTTAGCTATCAGATTATTCTAGTTATCACTCCCTGCGGTCGTTCGGGAAGTTAAGAGATTCTAGTTTCGCATGTAAGCCCCACACGCCCTGAAAGGGCAGAAGCTCCTAGCCCAGGGCATCGCCCTGGGTAATTACGTACACAAACCTGTCGCCCTGTAAGGGCAAAAGCTTTAAAACTCCAGACAAAGCATAAAGCTTTTGCCCTTACAGGGCGCCTTACTGATTGCCATTATACCCAGGGCGATGCCCTGGGCTAGGAGCTTTTGGGCCTTCAGCCCGTTCTTGAACCACAGGCGAAACTATTTCTCCATTCCTCCTGTCTGGATTCCCTGTTGCTCTTCCTGGAAGTCATTCTTGATGTTTGACTTCGCCTGCTGGAATTGCTTCTTGGTGTTTCCGAACTTCCATGTCAGGGTAAGACTGATTTGGCGCAATGGCACTTTTATGGTCATGTTCTGAACGTAATCCGAACCCACGGTCTTCTGCTTGATGTTGAGCTTGTCGTCGGTAGGAGTGAGGAACATCAGACTCAGGTCAAGCTTATCCTTCACGATAGATTTGGAGAGGGTGGTATAGAAGAATGCCATACCGCTCTGATAGCCCTGCAGATTATGCTGCTTGGTCTGGATGATGCTACCCACGGTCCATTGCAGTTCCCAAGGCAGGGTCTGTTGCAGGTTGATCATCGTGCTGCTGTTCCATCCGTTGTTCTTCCATCCTAGGGCATCGCTGCGCAAATCGTTGTAGCTCAAGCTCTCGTTCAGCATCAGTCTTGTCTTCTTGAACATCAGCCAATTGATGAATACATTCATGCTGGCGTTGCGGGTCTTCGAAACATTGCCGTAGGTGGTGTTGAGCAGGTTGTCGGCATCGAGGAAGGAATACTGCTCTATCTTGTTGTCGCAGAATCCGTAACCCAGGGTGGTGCTCAACATGAATCGCTGGTTATAGTAATTGAATACCATGTTCAGCTGATGCGACTTCACCACGTCGAGGTCTGTATTACCATAGGAGATGGCAGTAGGATTACTGCGGTCTACGTATGGATTCAGATAGGTGATTCCCGGACGGGTGATGCGCAGCTGATAGTTCATTCCGATGTTCATGCCCGGAGCCATGTTGTAGGAGAGGCTGGCGCTAGGTACGAGATTGCCGTACTGTTTGTCGAAGTCATCGCCCTTGCCCTGCTCAAACTTCACCTTTTCCCAGGTCTGCTCGTAGCGGGTTCCCATCATCGTTCCCCATTTTCCGAAGTTTCCTTTCCATTCAGCGTATGCAGCCAGAATATTCTGGTTGTTCTTGTATTCCATGCTGTTGGCTGGGTTCAGAGTCTCGGTCTTATCTGCTGCCACATCGTAGTAGCGGGAATCGCTCTTGTTGGTGCGGGCGATGTATTTGGCGCCGAAGTTCAAGCGCTGTGTCTCGCTGAGCGAATGGGTGAAGTCTGCCTGGAAGGTGTGCTCCGTGCCACGGGTTTTGCTCTTGGAGAGCAGGTCGTGGAGCTGAATTCCCGTTACCTGACTGATGTCATCGTAGAACGTATAGTTGTCGATATGGGTAGGGTTGGTGCTGAAGAGATAGCTGAGGATGAGGTAGTTGGTGCGCTCCTTGTTGAAGAATCTCTGATAGTCGATGCTTCCATTGAAAGAAGTGTTGTCCAGATTCTGCTTCATCTCGTTGCCATATTCGAAGCCCTTGCCATAGATGCCGCCAGACATCTGGGTAAGCGGATGACCGTTCAGCTTCTGACCGAAGGTGGTCAAGCCAGCCGTGGCGCTGATGTTGCTCAGCGAATCGAGTTCATAGCTGAGACTGATGTTACCCATCGAGAACGGCTGCTTCATGTCTGATTTCTGATAGTAGTTCATCAGGCTGCCGTCTTTCTGCGTACGGTCGAAGGAGATGGTTGTACCGTTCATCTTCTGGTAGTTGTACATACCGTTGGCACTGTAGGTAAGTTTGCCCTGCTGACCGCTGATGAGGGCAGAGATGCTCTGCGCCTGATTGCCGGCAGTGGCACTGATGTTGCCGTTATATCCATTGCTGATGTCGCTGCTTCCAGCTCCGCCCAAGGTCTTCTTGTTGAGTACGATGTTGAGCACACCGCCCGTTCCTTCTGCATCATATTTGGCTCCCGGATTGGTGATTACCTCTATGTTCTTGACCATGGTTGCCGGCATCGCCTTGAATATCTGCGATGGGTTGGCAGAGAACATGGGATTTGGCTTTCCGTCTACGTATACCTTGAAGCTGGAAGAACCATTCACGGTGATGTTGTCCTGTCCGTCTACGGTTACCATCGGAACCTTGCGCAGCATATCGAGTACGGTAGAAGCCTTGGCATCGGCATCCTGCTCTACGTTGTAGGTCATCTTGTCGGTCTCCATCTTCACCAGCGGCTTGGAGGCAACCACGGTTACTGCATCCAGGTCCATATCCTTCCAGATGGAATCGGCAGCCTCTACCTGGTTCTGTGCGAAGCTTTCGAGCGAACATACGAGCAAAGAACTCAGTAATATCATATTTTTCTTGTTCATAACAATCTTTTTTTTAGTTTTAATACTCCTTGATTCTGTTATTTTCTTTGTCATTTTTTCTGTTTGACGATGCAAAGGTAAATGATTTTTTTGGAATGACAATGGCTGGAATAGGGGTTTAACCCAACTATAACTTTCTGAAAGCTCTTCTTAACATTCAGATAACATAAAAACAGAATAATCCCGATAAAAAGCAAAAAATGTAAGCGAAAGTTTCGTTTATCTCAACTTTTATTTGTAATTTCGCAGAAAATTTAATATAATTGAAATAAATCATGATAAAAACAACAAGAAAGAGCCTTTGGGCTCTCACTTTCAGCACAGCTCTCTGTGCTTCGCTTTCTGCCAATGCCGATACTATCGAGGTGCAGAAACTGAAGCATGTGGGACCATTCCCTGTGTCTACTCCCTGGATGGCAGACAGCGTAAATGTGAAGGGAGAAAAGTTTGCAATGGAGGGGGTATTAGACTCTCCATTATCGTTCAACCTATTGAATAATGCCAAGGAAGTGGCTGCTTCTCAGCTCTTGGCTGATCATGCAAGGCAGAATGCACTCCATCTGGCTTCCTTCACCGTATCTAACACCAGCCGTACCAAGGCTACCGTAGAGGTAAAGGGCTTGAAGCAATACCGCCTCTTCGTAGATGGCGAGCAGGTGAAGGTGAATGGTGACAAGGCTGAGACCGTCTTGCTGCCTTCTACTCATACCGTGGTTATCAAATATCTCACCGTATCTGATTCGTCTTCCGATAAGACTGCAGACAAGGATGCTGCCAAGGATTTCAAGGTGAGCGTTACTGCTGCCGATGGCAAGCAGCTGAGCGTGGGCGAGGCTTCTGCCAATACCAAGCGCACCCTTAATATATATGATGTAATCTGTATGCCAAACTATTCAAGTGTGGCACTTTCGCCAAATGGCAAGTTTATGATTGTGCGCAAGACTTGGGTAGACCGTCAGGGCAAGAACCATAGCATCAACGAGCTGAGAAACAGCCAGACCAACAAGGTCGTTGCTTCCTTTGAGGAGAACGTAAGATGGATGCCTCGCACCAACAAGATGTACTTTACCGAGAAGGCGGGCGACAATGCCATCGCCGGTGAAGGAAAGGCAGACGGAGCCATGCAGCTTATCACCATCAATCCGCTGAATATGGAGCGCGAGGTGATGGCTGCTAATATTCCGGAAGGCTGGTTCCAGTTTACTCCTGATGAGAAATCGCTTATCTATACGCTTTATATGGAGGGTAGAAAGCAGGATGCTCAGGTGTTTGATGTAAAGGAGCCTGATGACCGCCAGCCTGGATGGAGAAACCGCAGCTATCTTGCCAAGTATGATTTGGCATCGGGCATCCTCCAGCCTCTTACTTTCGGCTATCACAATGTATATCTCAATGATATCTCTGCCGACTCCCGCTATCTGCTCATCGGCAAGAGCGAGGAGCGTCTTACCAAGCGTCCTACAACGGTCAATTCCCTCTATCGTCTCAATCTGAACGATATGAGCGTGGAGACTTTGGTAGAGAAGGGAGAATTCATCAATAGTGCCCAGTTCTCGCCAGACGGCAAGAGCATCCTCATAACCGGTTCGCCTGAGGCTTTCAATGGCATCGGAAAGAATGTAGAAGAGGGACAGACACCAAGCATGATAGATACACAGCTCTATCTGATGACTTTGGCAGACAAGAAGGTGAAACCGATGACCAGGGATTTCAACCCTAACGTGCAGAGCGTGGATTGGAGTAAGGCGGATGGAAACATCTATTTTACAGCAGAGGATAAAGACTGCATGCATCTCTTCCAGCTCAAGCCTAAGACCGGAAAGTTCACTCTCCTGAAGACTCCGGAAGAGAATATCAAGAGCTTCTCCATTGCAGCGGCTGCTCCGGAAATGGCATTCTCAGGTCAGAGTGCTTCCAATGCCGACCGTCTCTACAAGATGAATACCAAGGCACAGAAGGCTCTGCTGGTGGATGATCTCAGTGCCCGACTGCTGAAGGACATCGAGCTGGGCGAATGCAAGGCATGGAACTATGTGAACTCTCGTGGCGATACACTCTGCTGCCGTTACTATCTGCCTCCTCACTTCGATGCTGCGAAGAAATATCCTATGATTGTGAATTACTACGGCGGTTGCAGTCCTACCACCCGTATGTTCCAGAGTCGCTATCCTCATCATGTATATGCAGCGATGGGATATGTTGTTCTGGTGGTTAATCCTAGCGGTGCTACCGGTTTCGGTCAGAAGTTCTCTGCCCGCCACGTGGATACGGCAGGCGAGGGCGTGGCAGAAGACATCATTGCCAGCACGCAGGCTTTCTGTAAGGAGCATAACTTCGTGAACAGTAAGAAGATAGGATGTATCGGTGCAAGCTATGGTGGATTCATGACCCAGTATTTGCAGACCAAGACCGACCTCTTTGCTGCAGCCATCTCTCATGCCGGTATCAGCGATCATACCAGCTATTGGGGCGAGGGTTATTGGGGCTACAGCTATAGCGAAGTTTCCATGGCGAATGAGTATCCTTGGACCAACAAGCATCTCTTCGTTGATCAGAGTCCGCTCTACAATGCTGATAAGATTCATACACCATTGCTCTTTCTGCATGGTACTGCCGATAACAATGTACCGGTGGGCGAGAGTATCCAGCTCTATAATGCATTGAAGCTCCTCGGCCGTCCAACAGCGATGGTATTGGTAAAAGACCAGGACCATCACATCATAGACTACGAGAAGCGCCTCAAGTGGCAAGATACTATCTTCGCCTGGTTTGCCAAGTGGTTACAGGATGATGCCAGTTGGTGGAACGATATGTACGGCACCGAGAAGATGTAATTTCTCTTCTGCCTTCTTCACGCTTCCTGATTCCAGAATCAGCTGTTTCACTTCTTCGTAGTCCGTATATTGCGGATTGCGTTCCATGAAGATGCGGCAGGCACGGTCGATGAGTTTATGGTTGATGAGTTTGGCATTCACCATCTTGTTGCCTTCCACCCGTCCTTGCCTGATCTGAAGGGAAGTGCTTATCATGTCCAGAATCATCTTCTGCGATGAGCCTGCTTTCATGCGGGTACTTCCCGTTACAAATTCCGGTCCTGTGATGACTTCTACGGGATAATCGGCTGCTTGGGCGATGGGAGCGTGGGGATTGTTGACGATGCAACCCGTAGGAATGCCTTCTTTCTTGCAATGCTGCAAGATGGAAAGCACGAATGGGGTTGTGCCGCTGGCAGAAAAACCGAGTACGAAATCCTGCTTTGAGATATGTTTATCGCAGAGCTGGTGCCAACCATTCTCCAGGTCGTCTTCTCTTGATTCCCTGGTTTGCGTAAGGCAGCCGATGCCTCCGGGGAAGATGGCTTGTATCTGTGAACCGTCGATGCCATAGGTGTTCTGCACCTCTATGGTATCGAGGGTAGCCAGTCTTCCGCCCGTTCCGCAACCGGCATAGAAGAGTCTTCCGCCCTTCTTCAGCTGCCCTTCGATGGCGGAAATCAGTTGGTTGATGGCAGGCAATGCTTGTTCTATTGCCAGAGCCACCTTTTTGTTTTCTGCATTGATATGAGCGGTGAGTTCATCCACGTTCATCTTTTCCAGATGTTCGTAGAGTGAGCTCTGCTCTGTTATTCTTTTTTCTTCTTTATTTGGCATAGTATTTTACTTTTGGTTGTAGATTACGAAAAGCTTGATTTCAGGCTATTTCCTATGGCTATAGCCGATAATCCTGATGCAGGTTTCTATTCTTCTGCCAGGAAATAAACCGGAGCATTACGTGAACCTTCTTTAATCAGGAAACCGGATTTTTCCAGTTGCTTTAACCAGTTGAGTGCAGTCTGTTTGCGGATATGAAATTCCATTTCCAGGGTTCTGCGGTTGATGGAGCGATGGCTTTTCATATACTCTCTTATTTTCTCCTTCAAGGTATCTTCAGAGAAAGGGTAGGAGCGGGAAGTATATTGCGATTTCTCGAAATGAGTATGATGCTTCACCTGTTTCAGCAGGTCTTCATTGGGGCGGAACTTGATGCCCCTTACGCTAACGTAGTCGGCTCTCACCTTGCTGTCAGGCTTCAGTTCATCCATATCCAGATTTACCGAGAGTGAGAGGTATCCGATTTCCGGGATGTTGATACGCTTTCCATCCTGCAGGTCTTCTTCGATAATGTCACGCAGTTGCATGAAGACAGTAGCCACTTCTCCCTTTCCCAAACAGCTATGTTGGGCTATTCGTTCTATCATCTGCTTGTCTGTCATCGCAGGTTGCTCAAAGATATGGGCGAATCGGCGTGTCTCTTCATTTCCTCCAGCATTGGGAAGATAATGGATTTCATATTTTATAGCCATCGTATTCTTCTTTCTGTTTAGCGATACAAAGGTAATCTTTTATTCTTAAACTACCAAATAAAAATGGCACTATTATGGATGAGCGGTTTGATTGATACGAATGAGCGGTGCTATTGATGTGGGTTAGAACTGCTTATCAATAGGAATAAGCATCGTAAGAAGCCTTTATAAGTTGTCGGAAGAAGTAGGATAAGTTGTTGGAACAGTAAGTATATGTTGCCGGAAAAGTCACTTCCGTCAGTCGCACAACAGCTGTTGTGCGCTTGCATATCAGCTGTTATGCGCTTGCACAACACGTGTTGTGCGCTTGTAATCCAGCTGTTGTGCAGTAAGTAATGATTAAGCGTCTTTTACGGTTAATTATCTGTAATTAAACAATACGATAGAGTTGTAATCAAATAAAAATATGTATTTTTGTATCCGAATAGCGTATTTAAAAAGAGATCCGATGGCTTGCTGAATCGGAGAACAGATAGAAAGAGTTATATTCAGAATACTTATGAACCTGAGTTCGGGATAAGAAATATGCTTTAAAAGTTGGTAATCTCGATAAATTTTAGTACCTTTAAGGCTGTAAACCAATAAATTATAAATTAAAGGATACTAAGATTATGGAGATTACCAAAGACAAAATTACAGAGATTTTTTGTATTATCGACGATTTTTGCAAAGAATATGATGCAGAAATAGAGAAAATGGCAATATCAGAACCCAATGGAGGCAAGCACAGAAGGCGCAAGTGGGCAATGAGTCGTTCTGAAATAATGGCCATCCTCATCTATTTTCACTTCAATACGTTCCGTAATTTCAAGCATTACTATCTTTTCTATGTGAAGAATCATTTGTGCGACTTATTCCCCAACCAGCTCTCCTATAACCGCTTCATTGAGCTGGAATCCAAAGTGGCAGTCGAGATGATGTTGTTCATCCTGCTATTCTGTTTCGGCAGGTGTACAGGCATAAGCTTTATCGACAGCACTTGTGTCCCCGTCTGCCATAACAAGCGCATAAAAAGGAACAAGGTGTTCAAGGGATATGCTGAGATTGGCAAGAGTACTATGGGGTGGTATTTTGGTTTCAAACTTCATCTGATATGCAATGAAAGAGGCAAACTTTTGAATTTCATGCTTACAAAGGCTAACGTTGACGACAGAAATCCAGAGGTATTCAATAGGCTGAGTGACAATGTGTTCGGAAAATTGTTCGCTGACAAGGGATACATTTCACAAGGATTGTTCGAGAGACTTTTCAACGATGGAATAGAACTTGTAACAGGGCAGAAATGCAACATGAAGAACAAACTCATGCCGCTTTATGACAAGATTCTGCTCCGTAAGCGTTCGGTTATAGAAACCATCAACGACGAACTGAAAAATGTTGCAAACTCGTACATTCAAGACATCACAGCGTGTTCAATTTTGCAATGAATGTTCTGTCTGTTTTGGCTGCATACAGCTTCTATGAGAAGAAGCCGTCCATCAACATCGATTATTGCATCGAACACGTTGATGGGCTGCTTACTGTTATACAATAAAGGAATCTTTTCACTTCTTACAAACTATAGATAGCCATTCACACTTGTGGAGGGATGAGATATCTTGTCTTGTTGTGCCATAGACTTTATGATCATAATCATATCCCGAACTCAGGTTTCTAAACTCTGAGCAAAGTAAATGGTCAAATTGACAAACGAAACACTCACGTCGATGGTAGGTTGGGGTAGTCCCGCCTCTTCACACTTCTGCATGATAAGGCCAATGCCTCGTCCCCATGACTCCATCAAGCCACTGCGATAAAACACATTGGCTATCGTCGGATTCTCTGGGAGCGAACCCACTTGATTGTCAAGAAAAACCTTCGAGCATAAAGTCAAGAGAAGAATGATGATTGACGAAGGCATAGGCTTCGCTATCTGCCATATCCGATGCTTGACATCTTTCCCACATAGTATTATATTTCCATTTGTCATACTGGTAAGTAAGGACAAAGGATAGTACGGCAATAACTGCCAAAACTATTTTGTTACTTTTGATATTCATAATATTTAATCCTAAATTTCCGTATAATTTAATTCTTTTAGTCGTAGTCGGGAAGGCTCATCTAAATGCGTGCATAATAAGAAAGCACAATTTCCTATGCTCTTTACTGAGTTCGGAATGGTGACGCTTTGAAGAGAATAGCACAATTGAAAAGCTCCATCTCCTATGCTTGTTACTGAGTTTGGAATGGTGACGCTTTGAAGAGAATAGCAGCGACTAAAAGCTCCATTTCCTATGCTCGTTACCGAGTTTGGAATAGTGACGCTTTGAAGAGATTCGCACAATTGAAAAGCTCCATCTCCTATGCTCGTTACAGAGTTCGGAATTATATAATTGACGCAATCTTTTATTCTACTAACAATAGCTGTCTTATCCTTATTGAACAAGCAAACATCATCATTTTGGAAATATGTTGAGTTACAAATGAAAAAACATATATTGCAACCACGAAAAGCGTTATTTCCGATATTTCTTACAGAGTTCGGAATAGTGATGCTTTGAAGAGATTTGCACAAAAAGAAAGCTCCATTTCCTATGCTCGTTACAGAGTTCGGAATAGTGACGCTTTGAAGAGAATAGCACAAAAAGAAAGCTCCATTTCCTATGCTCGTTACAGAGTTCGGAATAGTGACGCTTTGAAGAGAATAGCACAAAAAGAAAGCTCCATTTCCTATGCTCGTTACAGAGTTCGGAATAGTGACGCTTTGAAGAGAATAGCACAAAAAGAAAGCTCCATTTCCTATGCTCGTTACAGAGTTCGGAATAGTGACGCTTTGAAGAGAATAGCACAAAAAGAAAGCTCCATTTCCTATGCTCGTTACAGAGTTCGGAATAGTGACGCTTTGAAGAGAATAGCACAAAAAGAAAGCTCCATTTCCTATGCTCGTTACAGAGTTCGGAATAGTGACGCTTTGAAGAGAATAGCAGCCATAAAAAGCTCCATCTCCTATCTTCGTTACAGAGTTCGGAATGGTGACGCTTTGAAGAGATTCGCACTGTTCAAAAGCTTTATCTCCTATGCTCGTTACAGAGTTCGGAATGGTGACGCTTTGAAGAGATTTGCAGCCACTAAAGGCTTCATTTCCTATGCTCGTTACCGAGTTCGGAATGGTGACGCTTTGAAGAGATTCGCACCAGCTAAAAGCGCAATCTCCTATGCTCGTTACAGAATTTGGAATGGTGATGCTTTGAAGAGATTTGCACCACCAAAAAGCTTTATCTCCTATCTTCGTTACAGAGTTTGGAATGGTGACGCTTTGAAGAGATGCACACCTACCAAAGGCTTCTTTACCAATATATTCTATATTTGATAGTCCAATAGATTTTAATTTGTTATTAAATAAATTAGACCCAAATGCATTAGCACATATTTTTTTGGATCGATTATCTATATTAAAAACAGATTTCCAATAAATAGCACCATAAACAATTCTAAAATCAGAAGAATATAAAACCCCATCTTTTATGATGAAGTTTTTAGATTGAATATCCATATTCATAATATGGAAGCATCCTCTCCATGGGTTGTTATGGGCAATATATTTTACGGATGCTGGAATATTACATGAAACCAAATTATTATTGTCAGCAAATGCCTCAGAACCGATAGATATTATCGTAGAGGGCAGCTTTACACTTCTAATACCAGTAGATTGCAAAGCACCATCGCAAATAACTTCTGTTCCTTCTCTTACAACATATTCTTTCTCGCGTAATGAGTAAGAAGCCTTTAATAGCTTTTTCCCATCGCGACTATATATAACTCCATACTCATCTTTAATAGCATCCTTAAAATCCTCTTCCGTTGCTTTTGTAGAAAGAACTTCTTCAATTGGCTTTTCTACCTTATTCAATAAAAACAAGCGGAAAGACACGGCTGATAGTTCTTGCTGTGAGTGGGCCAAGAGGAACAAAGCATATAATTTCGAAAATTCCGCATCATTCAAAAGAGAACATAGTGATTTCATCATCAGACATTCACCGATGTCCTGGAAATCAGATTCTGAAAACAGAAGTGAATCTGACCTAGCATTATTCTGCAACAAAGAGGTGTCTAAAGCTATTGCTTTCAGAGACATACCAATAAGCGCCAATGGAAAATCATCGATATGTTCATTGAAACAATCTTCTGTACGCAATGGATGGCGATAGTCAGGACTGCCCAATTCTCGCGCCTTTTGTCCTTGCATAGCGGGCACGTACATACCATCATAGTCAACCAACACTAAGGTCCCATCTTCAGTAACTAAGATATTATCGGGCTTAAGGTCTCCATGAGCAAATGTTTGTGACATCAGCCAGGCAGCCATTCTACAAAACTGATATGTGATAAGCTGCAAAGCATATTTATCGGATATGTGTTGATGAACATACTTATCAAGCGTAACTCCTTCTGCCCAGTCCATGAGTAATACAGGAAATTCAGTATCAGAAGAAACTGTAGAATCAACAAACAATTCTTTTTGGAGGTACTTGATGGAGCACAAATAGTTTGATGACACATATTCCAAATCATCTGTTATCTGCTGATATGCTATATCACGTCCCTCTTGCTCTCTCAAAAAGCACTTCACTGCATATAGTTTCCCAGAGGATTCATCTTTCATCTTGAATACCACAGCAAAGTTACCGCTAGACATCACTATCTCACCAGCTTCATCATAAACAGGACGAAGGGTGCTCAGTACATTAAAATTGTCTTCAGAATGCTTAATGGATTCAAGGTATTCTGATATAAGAGGATAATTCATAATTATAATATTTTGAAAGTGAAAGAATAGTCATCCAATGCTATTAGTTTAATCTTTAAGAGCTTAAATATATGCTTCTCAAGCGTATATCGACTTTTGCAGTTCATGAGTTTCTGTAGAACATCCTTGCGAAAGTCAAATTTAGCAGAAGAGGCATTCTTTATGAATGTTGACTCTCTCGTTCCCGTCCGCTCTGCTTCTTGAATTTCGTCTGCAAAAGTGCTGCAATGCGACAACTCATACATCATCAAGATGTAATGTGCCAATGCATCGCTAGTACAGAAGATGATTGAATTCGTGGAAGTCTCAAACGTACCGCTCTTAAAACCATTCTCGGACAGTTCATCCTTGCAGTTGATAAGATATGGAGGATTGCCGAAATCACGTAGATGACCAAAGGAATGCTGAAGGATATCATCATCAGGATTGTAACAGAAAGCGACGCTATCTCCATAAGCTATCCAATGGCATACATTTGATGAATACCATATAGCAGCGAGTGTAGCAAACGAGCCTTCGTCATAGAACTTGTTGAGCACCATTCCTCCTGCTGCCTTTGCCATTGCTTCGCAATCATTATAGAATGGTTCCCAAATGCTTTCTACCCATGCATCCAGTTCTGCAAAGGTCAGAATAGGTTGTGGGGGTAATTTGTCAACCAAATATGCAGACCATTTGTCGGCATAAATACCTCCACCACCTGCTCCGTCAGACACTGCTATAAAGTTGATAGTAGCTTTCACTGCATCCTCATTGATAGTACCTTGATTCGGCTTTGCTATTGATATTGCTCTCATTTGTTTTGGCTTATATTAGTAGGTGTGCCTATATCCATCAATTGTATCAAGGTCGACATGTCCGCATTGATTGACATAGCCGTGTATCTATTATTGGGTGTTCCATCTCCTCGCAAGTCAGCAATACGATCAGAATAACGCATTGGGAGAAGACTCGACATTTCGTACATGGTAGTAGCAAGTGAACTAAATGAAACTTCATCTTTACTTGCCGGACAGGTCACGCTGACATCCTTGTCGGCTGATATATGAATGTTGAACAAGATGACATTTCCATCATTGGTGAACATGGACTTCAGCTCATTAGCTTGCTGGAGTACATACTCCTTGGTTGCTCCATTGAATATACCATCAGTAATATTGATAATGGTGGGTGGATAGCAATCTTTTTCGTGATGCTTTTCCATCCATTCGTCGAGCAGACCTTTCGCTTTTTCAAAAGCATGGTGTACGTGTGTCCAGCTTTGCGTAGCTTCAGCTTCAATCCACTGCACCTCCTCAACTTCTACAACCTTCACACCTTTGCGTGTTCTTGTCTCTTTCTTAGTCGTTATCTTTTTGTATGGATGTTCCTTTAGTTCGGAAGGCTTTACAAAGTCTCGTCCTTCTAATTCTCCTTTCCATCCACTATATGCATTCTCGCCATAACCGATAATGGCAATATCATAATAGTCGCGTGTCTCAGAACCTTTTATACAACGCAAAACCAGTTCATTCAACTGATGGTTGACGATGCGAGCTACAGCTTCTGCCATCGGCATCTCCTCTCCATACAGAGTCGTGTACTTCCGCATTGATACGGATTGGTCTATCAAGAAGATAAAAGCTGTCGGCGTATTTCTAGTAATCTGCGCGGTATATGCGGTCTTTGTCTGCATCTGTGCAGATTGGGACGGAATGGTAAAGCCGAAGTTACCGATATTCTTGATGAATTGCAAAGGAATATGATTTTTGACAAGCACTTCTGCCTGATAGAATTTCTGTTCATCTGCGTCAAGGTCGAAATGCTTTTTTGCCTTGAAGGAATTGAAATGCAACTGGGAAAAATCATCAATACTTGATCCGACAAGCGCTCCATTCTTAGTGGCATTGCGATCAGCATAAAGTGAATCTTGCCAATAGATTACTTCCGGATCTATCTCCAGAACCACAGGATTGGAGATTCTACCGTCGTTCATAGCGACATACATCATGGGATGCTCTCTTACGAAACTTACTCTTACGAAGTTCTGTAAGTTGTCACGTCTGTCCAAGTCGCGCGAACTCATACTACCGCCAGGCTTCGATATGCTTATTCCCTTCTGTTCGCAGTCGGCCCATGAGTAGAGGCCGCCATTATTGATGATTGACTCAAGATTTTCTCTATCAGTAAAATGATAAAGCGTTGTTATGTGATGCTGTTCGATGAGTTTCTTAAACTCGTCATAATTGTTTTTATATGTCATGTTCTTAAGATTTAATCAAATAATGAAAGTTGTTTATATGATTTGTTGGCTTCCTTATGTTCCTGTTGCATATCTTCATAAGGTGGAAGTCCTTCTATATATGCCTTTATAAGGTAAGCATGAGAGAGAGGTTTGGCAGGATTATCTACTTCGCTGTTGGTGTCATAATCAAGCAAAACGATAGTTTTGGCCTTTGCTGCCTCTTTCATTTTAGCGATAATGTCCGCTACTTTATTTTCAAGCACCCAACGGAATGTCGGGATATAGATTTGCTTGCGCGCATCAATATATCCGAGGAGTTCCTTTCCGTTTACTCCCTTGCGATGCCCCAGAGGCTTTCCGAAGCGACGAACAGTACGCTTGATGTTCTTCATCGTGTCGTTCTTGAACATCTCTGTATCTACATCAGCCGAGGCAAAGACTTTCAATCCTTGCCATATCGCTTCCACACATGTAGCTGTCCATCCTTCGCTAAATGGCACAGGAATGCCACCATGAGGATAGAAAGGACTCAGCTTCACAAGTCCGTCCTTCGCTTTTGAAGTCACGTCACATATTATTGCGCCAGGATATGCTTTGAGTATATTCTCAGGCTTCTTTCGCTTGTTCTGAATTACTATCATTGTATTATATATTTAGAGAGGTATAACTGAAAAATCTTGAAAAATGTACTTTTATTTGAACAGTCTTGGATTAACTTGTATGAGCGTATCTATCAACAGAAAATCCTCACCATTGTTGCGAACATCGCTAAATTTGACTTTTATAAAATCTGATTTTTCTGAGGGTTGTAATATATCTTCTTCTCTGATTGTGTAATTTAAACTGTCTTGTTGGTCTAAATGTGGAATCCATATTGGGGTTGGCTCAATAATATGTTGCCATTCACCATTGATGTTTGTGAAAGCATTATAGCGCATCCACATGGAAGTAGGCCATTGTGTGACATAGCCCCATTCTTCTGTGCCATTGCCGTCTAAATCACCCTCTTTTATAAAGTCTATGCCTATTGTTTTTCCAACGATAAGGTCTTTGACTGTGCCGTTTGTTGTGTAAACTCTCCATTCATAGTGACAACCACCATACGTTCCGTCCTCTTTTGGAGAGAGGGAATCAATCGGTTCACATATAAGAGTGTCAACATCTATTCCGTTGAATTTCCCTATTAGAGTATCGCGGTACTGTGCTAAACTATCTGAATCAAGTGACTTATGCGCCTTATGCGCCTTATTGTTATTGCATCCACTCATTAGTACGGCAATAACTGCCAAAACTATTTTGTTACCTTTGATATTCATAATATTTAATCCTAATTTTGCGTATAATTTAATTCTTTTAGTCGTAGTCGGGAAGGCTCATCTAAATGCGTGCATAATAAGAAAGCTCCATCTCCTATCTTCGTTACAGAGTTTGGAATAGTGACGCTTTGAAGAGATTCGCAGCCAATAAAGGCTTCATCTCCTATGCTCGTTACCGAGTTTGGAATAGTGACGCTTTGAAGAGATTTGCACCAACAGAAAGCTCTATTTCCTATGCTCGTTACAGAGTTCGGAATGGTGATGCTTTGAAGAGATTGGCACCAAAAGAAAGCTCTATTTCTTATGCTCGTTACTGAGTTTGGAATGATGACGCTTTGAAGAGATTCGCAGCCACCAAAGGCTTCATCTCCTATGTAGGTTACTGAACTTGGAATGGTGATATCTTGAAGAGATACACACCCTCTAAAGGCTTCTGTACCAATATATTCTATATTTGATAGTCCAATAGATTTTAATATGTTTTTATTTTCAAAACTAGACCAAAATGCATTAGCACATATTTTTTTGGATCGATTATCTATATTAAAAACAGATTTCCAATAAATAGCACCATAAACAATTCTAAAATCAGAAGAATATAAAATCCCATCTTTTATGATGAAGTTTTTAGATTGAATATCCATATTCATAATATCGCATCCTCCCCATGGGTTGTTATGAGCAATATATTTTACGGATGCTGGAATATTACATGAAACCAAATAATTGTCAGCAAATGCCACAGAACCGATAGATATTATCGTAGAGGGCAGCTTTACACTTCTAATACCAGTAGATTGCAAAGCACCATCGCAAATAACTTCTGTTCCTTCTCTTACAACATATTCTTCCCCGCCAAATAAGAAAGGAGCCTTTAATAGCTTTTTCCCATCGCGACTATACTTAACTCCATACTCATCTTCAATAGCATCCTTTAAATCCTCTTCCGTTGCTTCTGTAGAAAGAACTTCTTCAATTGGCTTTTCTACCTTTTGGTTTTGCCCTGCCTCGCCAAACTCGAAATCGTCATCAAGCATATCATTCATACGCTCTTTGAGTTTGTTAAACTCTGCATCTTCATCGTTAACTTTGCCCAAATAGGTATTAGCAAGCGATGAATATGTGTGCGTGCCATCGTTGATAGACTCTCCTTTGCCGCCTGATAACTCCGAAATTCTGAATTCGAAAGTAGAAAAACGAGCTTTCTTTCCCTTGAACTTTTTTACAAGTTCATCAAGAGCTTTCTTTTGCGTTCTTTCGTCGTGTTTGTCAGTTAGTAGACTATCGAAATTAATAAGACACGAATATGTCTTTCCAACAACCGCGCCGGTATCCTCAAAATTAGCTAATGACAACAAGCCATCAACTCCTTTATCATTATCAGATGGCAAAGATGTATAAGTGATACGCAAAGAAACACGGAATGTATTATTATCCTCATTCCATTTTATCAATTTATCACTGAGTAACAAGTCATTAATAACTGCAATTTCATTTACTTTTTTAATAACGTTTGTGATTTGAATTTGTGAATAATTTTGTTTTTGTCTTGGGGGGTATCCCCAATCCTTATTTAATAAAAACAATCGAAATGACACGGCTGATAGTTCCTGCTGTGAGTGCGCCAAAATGAACAAAGCATATAATTTCGAAAATTCCGCATCATTCAAAAGAGTACATAGTGATTTCATCATCTGACATTCACCGATGTCCTTGAAATCAGATTCTGAAAACAGAAGTGAATCTGAACTAGCATTATTCTGCAACAAAGAGGTGTCTAAAGCTATTGCTTTCAGAGACATACCAATAAGCGCCAATGGAAAATCATCGATATGTTCATTGAAACAATCTTCTGTACGCAATGGATGGCGATAGTCAGGACTGCCCAATTCTCGCGCCTTTTGTCCTTGCATAGCAGGCACGTACATACCATCATAGTCAACTAGTACTAAGGCCCCATCTTCAGTAACTAAGATATTATCGGGCTTAAGGTCTCCATGAGCAAATGGTTGTGACATCAGCCAGGCAGCCATTCTACAAAACTGATATGTGATAAGCTGCAAAGCATATTTATCGGATATGTGTTGATGAACATACTTATCAAGCGTAACTCCTTCTACCCAGTCCATGAGTAATACAGGAAATTCTGTATCAGAAGAAACTGTAGAATCAACAAACAATTCTTTTTGGAAGTACTTGATGGAGCACAAATAGTTTGATGACACATATTCCAATTCATCTGTTATCTGCTGATATGCTATATCACGTCCCTCTTGCTCTTTCAAAAAGCACTTCACTGCATATAGCTTCCCAGAGGATTCATCTTTCATCTTGAATACCACCGCAAAGTTACCGCTAGACATCACTATCTCACCAGCTTCATCGTAAACAGGACGAAGGTTGGTGAGCTCATTAAAATTGTCTTCAGAATTCTTAATGGATTCAATGTATTCTGATATAAGAGGATATTTCATAATTATAATGTTTTATAAAGTGAAAGTATAGTCATTCTCCCACGGCTTCGCCGTCGTCCCCTGCAATAGTGGACGTAACCTGTGGTTGTATATTTGTCTCTTTCATCATGCGAATCAAGTTTGTTTTTTGATGTCGGTCATCTGAATCTCTATATAAGAGATACAGAATGTTCCTGCAAAAATAAGAAAAATGTAGGAAACTAGCAAATTATGCGTGTTAAAAAATTAATAGCATTCTACGAAAATCAATTTTTTTTCACTGTTCTTTTCATCACCAAATCTGCGAGCACGATGGCGGATTCCTTCTCATCCCTCGGTGCATCCTTTGACTTCCATGCCACGATGAAGCGGATTCGGGCTGCGGTTACCTTGTAGCCTTTCAACTCCCATTTGCCTAGTTTCTCCTTCATCTTGATAGAGAGTTGGGCTATGTCTCTGCCTGTTGATGGGAGACTGAGGCAATGGTCGTGGTAGGTTAACGGCATACCACTTCTCAGGCAAAGGATAGCGTCCTTGTGAGGCTTGGAGAAGCCCAGGTTTACATCCTTGTGTGATAGCTGGAGTACTATTTCGTCGGGCTCATCATAGGCTTGGGCATCATAGAGATGCTGGGCACTTTTCAGATTGTCGAAGAGATTGCCGTTGGTGTGGATGGCAAGCGTATGCTTGGCACGGGTCATGCCCACATAGTATCGGCGCAGTATGTCATCAGTAGGATGTTCGGGATGGGTAATGAGCATCAATACATGATCAAACTCATGACCTTTAGCCTTGTGGATGGTGCTGACCACGATGTCTGATTTCGAGATGTCACAGAAGTCTTCTACCGATGATTCAAACACGAACTCCCTCAGGTCGCTATAGTATTTGGCACGATTGGTCTGCTCAAATATCTGGAGGCTGCGGTGCAGGTATGGCAATGCCTGGCTGGTGGCATACTTTTGGAAAGTCTGTTGCTTGGCTGCTTCCCAAATATCATCAGGGATGATTGGGGTTTTCGTCTCCTTGATACCTTGGTCTATTTTCTTCAAGAAATATCTTACCTCTGCCAGATTCCAGAAGCGCAAGCCGTCCATTGATTGCACCAGCTTGGCATTGATGTTATGGCTATGAAGAAGAGCCAGCATGATGACTGCCTCCTCATTGGTCTGCGTGAGGATGCTGATGGTTTCGTTCTTCTTGAGGGAAGATGCCTCGGCTTCTTTTGAAGAGTTACTTCCAAGTAATCGCGTAACATCTTCAAGAATAGGCTGATACATATAAACCTTTTTCTCCTGAGTCTCGTATGGATGCTTCACGATTTTTACTTCTCCATCTTCTTGATTCATGGAGATGATAGGGGCGCTTTTGATGCGCTGGCGGATGTTGCGGGCGAAGTCGTTGGCAGCATCCACGATATGGCGAAGGCTGCGGTAATTCTCAGTCATCTCGATAAAACGGCTGTGTTCTGTCTGGGTCAATTCATAGAGATACTGCGAGTTGGAACCTCTAAACTCATAGATGTTCTGGTCATCATCGCCTACGGCTATCACCCTCATCTCTTCGTTGGCTTTCATCAGAGCAGTGACTAGGGCATAGTCATCCTTGCTCATGTCTTGCGCTTCGTCGATAACGAGCACGGTCTTGCTGATGCGATTGGGCTCCACTTCTCCATTGTTGATCATTTCGGCAGCTTGCTTAACCACATCTCCAGCCTCATCCAGATTGCCAACCCTGCCCAGCAGGTCGAAGCAGTAAGAATGGAAGGTTTTGATTTCTACGAAATGGGCGGCATTGCCTATGAGTTGCATCAGTCGCTGCTTGAACTCGGTAGCGGCTGCACGCGAGAAAGTGAGCATCAGGAGTTGTTCGTGCTTTACATCTTCCAGCAGAAGGAGAGAGGCAAGCTTATGTACGAGCACACGTGTCTTGCCGCTGCCAGGACCGGCAGCGACTACGATGCAGCGAGACTCATGGTCGTCGATGATTTCCTTCTGTCGCTTAGAGAGCATTCCGAAGAGTTTCTTATACTTCGAAGGTGTTACGTTGCGCTCTATCTCAGTCTCCCGGTTGCCCTTGAAATACTTTGAGATGAAGCGATGGTAGTCCATCTGGAAGTAATCCTGCACATATTGCAGGGCGGCATCATAATCCCTTACCATCAGGTTGGCATATTCGCCCACGATGTGAATCTGCTGAATCTTCTGCTTGTAGAATTCGTTGAGCATGCGATAATCCTCCTGCTTATAGCGCAGGCGAAGTTCCTTGGTGCGTTTAATCGCCATCGCATTGTAGAGTACCAGGAATCCTCCTTCCAGCTTCATGGCTCCTATCTTAGAGAGATAGAGCAAGGCTTCTTCCACGTCTTCCAACTGTAGGGAAGAGAAGTCGGAGAAGAGTGACTGGTTGCTGGATTTCAGATCGTTCAGGAGTTCAACTACCGAGAATTGGAGAGGCTTCTCTCTTGAAATCTCTCTTGAATTATCTCTTGAAATCTCTCTTGAAATCTCTCTTGAATTCTCTCTTGAATTCTCTCTAGAGCCTGAGGCTTTCTCTAAACCATTTTCTCCGGAAGGATTCTTTTCTACAGAAGAGCTATTGTTGCTCTCTTCTGTTACGTTGCTCTCTTCTGTTACGTTGCTCTCTTCTGTTACAGTTTTACTTATTTCCTCAGCCAGGCTGTATAGCCTTTCGATGATGAATCGGCAAACCTCAATTCGTCTTTCGAATCGCTTGATGATGGTCTCTATATCCTTGTCTCTTGTTACGATGAGATTGCGAACACCGTCTTCCTTCTTGTGCGCATATCCCTTCACAGCTAAGAAGTATAGCAGTGTGCGGATTTTCTTTTCTGTTGAAGTGTTGATACCGTCACGTACGGCATTGTCATTGAGTTGCTTGTATGTGATATGCAGCGATTCATCCGGGATATGTTCCAGAATGTATCTTTCCAGTTTGGCGAAGTTTTCCAGCATCTGCTGAGGTTTGCGTTGCTTGTCGCTGATGTCTTGCAGATAGGCTGAGATGTCACGGGTATCGGCAAGGATGCCTTCCTGGCGCATTCGGTCAATGGAAGAGATGACGTCTCGCTTGCTGAGTCCTAGGATGTCGGCGAGGTAATCGATGCGGGATTCAGCCTCGCTATCCTGTGCCTTGGCTATATGCTTTTGGGTGATGAGCGACTTGATGATGCGGATGGCATTCTTCATCTCATCTTCAGAGAACAGGGGTGATTCGGTTAGGCGCAGTCTTGCCTCGTCCATGTTCTTGACGGTGATACCTGTGGCATAGACGTGCGGAATGTTGTTGCCACGCTCAATGTATCCGCTCTGTTCGAGAGCAGATAGGGCGGTGCGAACACGGGTTTCTATGTCGGATACCGAGTCATCCCAACCGGCTTGACGGGCTATCTCCAGTGCCGAACAACTTACATGTGGACGCTGCTTGGTAAAATCCTTAATGGCTTTCCATACCTGTTGTATCTCGCTGATGCTCAGTTTGGTTTGGTTGAGCAGAATGAAGTGCTTGTCTAAGTCCTCATCGCTATAGAGTACATAGCATTTGGCATTGAGGTGTGGATCTCTTCCTGCACGTCCAGCCTCCTGTACATAGTTCTCCAGAGAGTCGGAGATGTCGTAGTGGATAACCAGCCCCACATCGCTCTTATCTACTCCCATACCGAAGGCGGAGGTGGCAACGATGATTCTAACCTTATCGTTCATGAAGGCATCCTGATTGTGTATCTTCTCTTCAGCATCCATCTTGCCATTATAGGGCAGGGCGGATATGCCGTCACGTGTCAGTTTTTGGGCGAGTTCCCGGGTTCGCTTGGTGCGGGATACGTAGATGATGGTTGGGCAATCTGCCTGCTCTACCAGCGAGCGCAGGAGATTGTATTTATTGCCGTCACTATCTACGTGGATAACGGAATAGTGCAGGTTGGTACGTGAGGCTGATGAGGCGAAGAGCTGGAGGTCGGTGCCCAGCCAATGCTTGAAATAGTCGCAGATGTCCTGTACCACCTTCTGTTTTGCAGTTGCGGTGAAGCAAGATACGGGTATCAGGGTTTGACCATGATTGCGGGTCATGGCATCCTTGCCAAACTTGCGTTCCTGATATTCCTTGATAAATTTGCCGATGTATAGGTAATCTACACGGAAGTCTTGTCCCCATGCAGAGAAGCAGTGTGCTTCATCAATGACGAATCTCACCACATGCCGTGCCATCAGGATGCGCTCGATGGTTTTGGAGCGCAACATCTCTGGTGCTATATATAATAAGGTGGCATCTCCGCTCTGCACTCGTTCTATGGCTAGGGAGCGGGAGATAGGGTCGAGGAGACCGTTGATGGTTACGGCATCAGTGAAGCCGCGGTCTGCGAGGTTATCTACCTGGTCTTTCATCAATGATTGCAGAGGAGAGATAACCACGGTGAGTCCATGTATGGTTCTGCCATCCATCAAGGCTGGCAACTGGAAGGTGAGCGACTTGCCGCCACCCGTAGGAAATATCGCCAATAATGACTTACCATCCACTGCTGCCTGCGATGCCTGTTCCTGCAGTGGTTCGCCGTCATAGGTACGGAAGGCATCATAGCCAAAGAGCTGCTTCAGGTTGTAATGAATGTCGAGCATGCGGTTGCAATACTCGCAGCCATCGGTGCATTGGGTATGGCAGAGCATATAGATGATATGTTCTACTTCGGGATAATGGTAGAGTACCCAACCTGGGGTAACAGATTGGTAATCGTCTGTGCCTATGAGGGCCAAGGCGTATGCCAAGCCGCAAGGCGACTGGGCTGCAAGGGCCGGAATGTCGGCATGGGCGCAAATATGATTCTTGTATTCAGAAAGAATGTATTCTGAAACGTCTATGATTGCATGATCCGATATTGCATGATCCGATATTGTTTCATCTGATATTGTATCATCGGTGTCGATGGCTCCCACATACATCAGGAATCCTCTGAATTCCTCTTCATGCTGGAGCAGCAAGGTGAAGATTTTTCTCTTCCTTTCTGATAATTGATTCCATGCGGCGATTTCATCCATCAACAGCTCCTTGGCTTTCTCGCAGTCGTTGACAGGATTGTTCATCTGCTCGCTCATCAGTTTGTCGTCCTTTACCAGATGATGGTAAGGGCGCTTGGGAAAGAGGAGTGGGGAGAGATAGAGGGTATCTATCAGTATGCCGTTGAGTTGGAGATAGCGAGCATCGTGATGAATGAGGTTATGCCCGCAGATATAGTTAACCTTTCCTTCTTGCAGGAACTTGTTCAGTGCCGGCTGCGATGCTTGGTGAAAGGTGGCTCCGTCATAACGCAATGCTCCGATGTCGTGTATTTTATGGTCTTTCAGTCCTACTTCGGTATCTACGAAGGCAATGTTCCTGCTTCTGGCATCTTTCTTCTTGATGTCAGAGCTTACGGTGAGATTGTTCTTCCTTCCAAAGAGGCGACTGAATATTGACATAATAAACTTTTCTTTTTTGCTTTTTAGATGTATCAGAAAGCTGTCTTATCTATGCATAGACCATACCTTCCTCTATGATGTCACAGACAGATATTTTTATTTTATGCTTTTTCGATTATCCAATTTTCGATATTCCCAGTTTTACTGTCGAAGTTGATGCCGACCTTGGTTATTGGCTTGCCGCTTAGTGCAAATCGTTTGTGATAGTTCTTCAGGTTGATTTGCTGCATTGCAGACTTCGCACTCCTGTCCAACTTAATCTCCAACAGGAAAAGGTCTGTATGGGTGAGCAATACGATGTCAACTCTGCCGTTGGGTGTATGAACTTCAACGTCCACCTGATAGTCTGTAAGCAGAGAGAATATGATGAAGAGCATCTGCTGGTAATGTCCCTCATAATGAGCGTTGTTGCAGTAAGGAACAGTTCCCAAAAATGTCTGGAGTAAGGTTAATGCCTCCTCCATATTCTGCTTATCCAATGCCTGTGCGATACGACGGGCTGTATTGGTTGTTGCAAGTGTATTTTGTGTGACGTATGATGGAATCAGTGCCTTGGTCAGTCCCATTTTCACCTCCTTGTTAGGAACATCAAGAACGTAATAGTTGTAGTCTTCATGATATTCCTTGATGGTGATATATCCACTTTGGTAAAGCAGCGGCATGATGGTTGGCATATTCTCCGTAGGAACATCAAACTCGCTGGCATCAGCCTCCACTTGGGTGATGACATCTGTAGGAACTACCTGATATTTGCGCATCATATTGATGAGATAAGTTGGAGTGCCGGAAGTAAACCAATAGGATCCGAACTTGTTTTCAGCAAAGCAATTCAGCAGGCTATATGGATTGAAGATATCGGGTGAGAATCTTGTGAAATGATAGCCGTCATAATTCTCTTTTAACTTGTCGATGACTTGCTCTTTCGTTATGTTTCTTCTTCGGGCAAGTTCGTCAATATCTTCCGACATCTGCATCAGAAGTTCTTCTTTGGTGATGCCACAGATACCAGCATAGTCATCATTCATGGATATGTTGGTGATGTTGTTCAGTTCGCTGAAGATGCTGATTTGCGAGAATTTGGTGATGCCTGTCAGGAAGACAAAGCGTAGTTTAGCTTCGCTGTATTTCAAAGGACTGAAAAAGTTGCGCATGATATTGCGCAAAGTATCCAACTGTTCTTGCTCGTGAACCACATCCAGCATGGGTGCATCATATTCATCAATAAGCACGACTACCTGTTTTCCGGATTTCTCGTATGCAGTATTGATCAGTTCTGTCAATCGGTTATTGGCATCAATTTGTGGCTGTGTGATACCCCATTTCTTTTCTTCTGTTTCCAGTATGAATGCGAGATATCTCTCCAGCTGTTCTTTATTCATGTGTTTGCCTCCGCTCAAATCAAAGTGGAGCACAGGATATTCTGTCCACTCCTTTTCCAGCTTTTCGATGGCAAGACCATTGAATAAGTCTTTCTTGCCTTCAAAGTAACTCTGGAGGGTGGTGAGAAACAGGGATTTTCCAAAGCGGCGTGGACGTCCCAAGAAGAAATAGGTACCGCTGGTGTGAGTCAGGCGGTAAACGTATTCCGTCTTGTCGATATAGAGCTTGTTTTCCTTGCGGATTCGCTCGAAAGTCTGTATGCCTAATGGATATAACTTAAGTGCCATAATCTTCGATGTTTATATTTCCACCGCAAATTTACAATTAATATTTGATATATGCAAATAATCAAGCGCTTTTGTCTTCTTTGAAAGCTGTTTTTATACAATTTCAAGAGGCTCGTGAGGATATCTTCAAGGCAGATTAATATGCCCCTAAAACCTTCCAGTCGTCTATGAGTTTGAATAGTCGGGGCATGGCTGGCTTGTAGCTGTCGGGATAGGTGAGGGAATAGACGAAGAGTATTCTGCCACTCTTGATGAATTTGTCGTAATGACTATAGCCATCTACTCTTACTCCGTTTTCATAGACAGGACCGGAGAGGATGAATGCTTTATTCGATGCCTGCATCGTCCGCTCCGAATGAAGCTTCTGGGCAAGAGAATCGGCACAAGCCTGGAGGGTGTTGCTATAGTTGGGGGTAACATAACTCTCCAGGATGATGTTGGCATGATTGGTGAATGAGAAGCGGGCATAACCCTGGTATCCCGATACCGAAGTATCCTCCTGCTGGAAGAAGCAAGGATACTTGATAACGTAGCCGAAGTCTGGATCATTGTATTCCTTCATGGGTGCCATCTCTACCTTGGTTTTGAAATCCGACATGGGTGTATGCTGCTCTTTCGTAACCTCATGATGATAGTTGATGATGAAGTTTATCATCATCAGCAAGACAACTGCTATCAAAAAAATCTTCTTCATATCTTTGCTTCTTTTGTATTATAGCTGCAAAGGTATGAAGAAGATGGGAAAATGCTAAATAATAAGTATGACATTTGGCTGACATTTCTGAACTTATCTGATTATCAGTCGGTAAGACTTGCCTCTTTCCGACTCAATCATGAGGTTGCTATTCTGCTCAATCACCGGTTTGATACGGCGAATCAAGGTATAGAGCGTTTCGCTGGCATCCGGTTTCTTGGGCCAAAGAGCATCACAAATCTCCTGTTTGGAGAGTTGATGATGCGTATTGTTGAAGAAGAGTTGCATCAGCTGGTGTTGCATCGGAGTAAACTTGATGGCTTGTCCGTTTTCCTGATTGTAGAAGGAATCCTCGTCTTGAGAATAGCACATGGTGCCGAACATATCAGCCTCATGATTCCAGGGTTGTTTTCTGCGATGATAGTATAGCGATGCAATTGCCCAAATCATAGCCATGAGGGTAAGCGTCAAAGATGTCCGCTGGTTGCTCATACTCAAAACATCTGCCATCGAACAGTTAGCATAACTTTGGATAGAATGCTCGTTGAGAAGCATCTTTTTGCTGCTGAGCAGGTTGGCGCTATTTACCAACTGGGAATTGTTCTTGCCTCTTCTTCTGTCTTCCATCACATAGCAGAGATTACTGGTCGACTTCAGCAGGTTGATGCTGAGATGTGAGCGGTAGCTCTGGATGGTATCAGGCGTAATCCATTGATATTTATTTTCCTGAAGAGTCAGAGCCAAAGCTTTGTTCATATCTTGTACAATGGCATACTGTGCCTTGCGGTAGTTACTCACGCTGGAGAATGCCGCAGACATCACAAGGATGGCGAAGATGAGGATGGAATGATATGCTTTCAGTTTCATATTATCTATTCTGTTTAAATGATATACTGTTTAAATATTCAAATGCAAAAGTACAGAAATTCTATGAAAGATGGAATAAAACTAGATATAATATTCGTTAATTGATAAATGTCAGACTTATGTCAGTCATATTTTTCGCTTTTAGGAAAGTTGGCTTTGCTTTCTATATGGGTTGCATGGGCAATAGCCGGAATTTATTTCTTCCCTTTATTGATGATATAAATTCCGGCAGTAGCCAATGCGCCTGCTATCAGATACTTCCAGTAGAAGGTTTCGCCCAGACAGAGACAGGAGGTTATGGCTCCTACTACGGGGATGAGCGAATTGTATATCGCTACCTTTCCTACGGGATTGCAGCTCAATAATTTGTTGTAGAGAGCGAAACTGATAGTTGAGATGGCGATGAGCAGCAGAAGGATAGTGATGCCCCAGAGGCTGATGACTGGCAGATAACCACCCATTAACAATGCAGGAATCACCAGCAAGGCTCCACCGATGCTCAGCGAATAACCGGTTCCTACGAAAACATCCACCCTCTTGCTCAATCCTCGGGTCAGCAGGGAAGCACTGGCTCCACACAGGGCATTGAGGATAATCATACCATCGCCCAGGAATGTGAAACTTCCGCTTTCCTTTCCGCCAAGGTTCAAGGCAAGGATGCCCAGGAATCCGATGATGCAGCCCAATGCCTTTCGCCACGTCATCCTGTCGCTCTTGAAGAAGATGCAGGCAAGGATAACCACCGTGAAGACGCTCATAGAATTGAGTATCGCCGAACGTGCTCCAGCATTATGCGAGAGTCCGAAATAGAAGAAGGCATAATGAAGGGTGGTGTTGAGGAGTGCATAGAGGAGAAGGAACCAGACATTCTCTTGAACAGCTTTCTTCTTGAATCCGAATTTACGATGCGAGCTTCTGGCGATGGCAAGGATGATGATGCCGGAGATGAAGAAGCGGATGCCGGCAAAAAGCATCTTGCTTCCGGTCATGTCTGCTGTAATCTGATATTCCTCCATTCCCATTTTTATCAATGGGTAAGCCCATCCCCACGAGATAGCAGCCGTAAGGGCGAACAGGCTTACCCATACCGGGCGCTGAAATATACTGAGTGTATTTGTTTCTTTCTTTTCCATTATAACTTAATTGATATTCCCTTGCTTCTGAGTTTGCTAAATGGCAATCTACAAGTCCCCCAGATGTCTTTCTATCGGAATTCCTCGGTTCTTGTCCTTGTCATCCTTGTTGATGTCTATCCAGTTGCGCAGGGTATCCATGGCGATGCGGGTGGCATGGCGGAGATGATCGCCATCCTTCAGTCTGCCCACGATGATGCTGGAGAAGATGTCGCCGGTGCCCGGGAACTGAACTGGGATTTCTTCGTAGGGCAGGAGGAAATACTCTTCTGTAAGATGATTGAAACCTACCACGGCATGCTGACCCTCTACGATGCACGAGGTGATGAGCACGGAGTGGGAACCGATGGCTCTCAGTTTATCTATCAGTTCATAGGCATCCTTCTCCGAGATTCCCTCTTCCTTGTATTCCGAATCCGTCAGCAGGCAAGCCTCGGTATAGTTGGGAAAACAGAGATGCGATACGCTCAGCATCTCCTTCATGCATCTCACGGTACTCTCACTGGCTCCACCATAGAGCTTGCCGTAATCGCCCATCACTGGATCCACATAGATGTCGGTGCCCAGTGCTGCCTGTTCTCTGCAATAACGTGCCACCAGCTTAGCCTGACGTTCCGAAGCCATGAAACCCGTGGTGATGGCATCGAAGTGAATGCCCAGTTCGTTCCACTTCTGCAAGGCTTCCTCGATATACGAAGTGCATTCCAGAATGGCGTACTTGCCGTATGGGAAGGTGTTGCTGATGAGCATGGTGGGCAGATTGAACACATCGAGTCCCATATAAGAGAGGATAGGCATCTGAACTGCGGCAGATACCTTTCCGTAGCCACACATATCGCTGATAATAAGGATATTACTTTTCGCTTTCATTCTTTCTTTTTTCTACTTGCTTTTCTTTCTTATCCTGATTATCTCTTAATAGCTGGCTGTACACTTGATGCCCAATGCCTCTACACGGTCCTTGATGGCATCGAGTACTTCCTTTGGTGCCTTTTCCAGCAACTTGTCTGGTGTTTCGCGGGCGATGGTATAAACCATTACCTGCTGAGGCTGGATGTCTTTCACTGCCTCCAGCCAAGGAGCTACGAAGTGTTCGCTGGTATTGTCCAAACCGTCACCTCTCAGGAACATGGTCTGGATGATGACGTGCCCCTTGAACATCTTCAGATATTTGATCACATCCTTCACGTCGTAGTTAGGCTGCTGAGGGCGGTCCAGCTTCTTGATGTAATCCATATCCACGGTATCCAGTTTCAGGATGTTGTTATCCACGAGCATCAGCGCCTCTCTCACTTCCTCCTTATATATATAGGTGGCGTTGCTGAGTACGGATACTTGTGCTTCAGGGAAATATTTCTTGCAGAGTTCCATCGTATCTTCCACGATTCCCTTGAAGTCTGGGTGTCCTGTAGGTTCACCATTTCCGGCGAAGGTGATGTCGTCCAGAGGCTGGCTGTTGTCGTGGCGCTCTTTCAGAACCTTCTCCAATCCTTCTCTTACCTCCTCGCGGGTAGGGCGCTTCTTCTTAGGACGGAAGTCGGCGTTGAATCCGCATTCGCAATAAACGCAGTCGAATGAGCAGACCTTGCCATCAGATGGCATGAGGTTGATGCCCAGTGAAACTCCCAGACGGCGGGAGTTTACCGGACCGAATATCGGTGATGGATAAATAATCGTTGACATAATCTTATTCTCCTTTATCTAATCTATTCTTTTTTTTATCTTGGTAATACCTATTTTATACCAATCTTATTTACTTGTTCGTAATTTGGTGGGCAAAAGTACTAAAAAATGTTGGAATGAACAAATAAATCAACTGAAAATCGATTTATCCTTACCATTTGTCTTCTATCTCCGATAGATTGTGTACTTTTGTATTCCAATCCGGGGAGAATCTTGGTGTTTTCGATTCGGATTTAAAGGAAAAAACAAAAAAGTTGATGTTTTGCTTAGTTTTTCGCTTGGCTCAACTGTATAGATAGTATATGAACAGAAAAAAGGACATAGAACAGTTATTCCGTCAGCATTACGCGAAGATGTACAATCTGGCCAGATGCATTCTTTCGGATGATGACGAGAGCAAGGATGTGGTGAGCGAATTATTCGCCCAGATTCTTGCCGATGATGTGGTTCTGGTGCCTGGGAGTGAGGATGGTTACTTGATGCGGAGTGTACGCAACCGCTGTCTCAACCTGATAGCTCATAAGAGCGTGAAGGAAAGGGTGGCGAAGCTGCTGCTGGATGATGCCGACGTGATTCTCTCGGAAGAGACCGATGAACGGCTCGACCGGCTGATGCTTCTCATCGAAGACCTGGAACCGCCTATCCGGCAACTCATTTTCCGTCTGCGCTATCTTCAGGAGAAATCTTATCAGGAGGTGGCTGATGAAGTGGGAGTGAGCAAGGTGACGGTGTTCAATCATCTCTCGAAGGCGATGGACTGGATTAAGAAACAATTTAAATGAGCAAGACAATGACAAACATGAGTAAAGAAGAAAAGCGGATGATGCTCTTTGACATGCAGGAGCATCCCGAGAAATATACCGACGAGCAGGTGGAGCGCCTGCTTGCCGATGAGGAAGTGAAGGAGTTCTTCCATGAACTGGCGATGGCGAGAATGGCTGGCAAGAAAGCTAATCCGAAGGAGGTGGATGTGGATGGGGCTTGGAAGGAATTTGTTCAGGCACATCACGAGGGTAAGTTGGCGATGGATGCCGGCAAATCCAAGAGCGTTTATCGCAACCGGATGAAGATTGCTGCATCCATCGTCGGCATCATCTTCCTTTCGGGTGTAGCCTTGGCTGCGATTCACAACGGCTGGTTTGGATTCCCGGCTTCTGATCAGACAGCGGATAACAAGGCTGCTACAGAACAGAAGGCAACCCCCCAGGCGCTTGCGAATGACAGTCTTCGTGCTGTAACAGCAGAGAACAAGGATTCGCTTGATATGAAACCCGTGGTGTTTGATGATGCCGAATTGGGAACCATCCTGGCTCAGCTATCCGGTTTCTATCATGTCAAGGTGGAGTATGTGGATGCCGGTGCCCAGCACATCCGTCTCTTCTTCAACTGGAACAAGACGAAGACTTTGGAGCAGAACCTGGAGATTTTGAATGCTTTCGACCGCATACAGATAGAGTATATTGACGGAACATTGATGGTGAAATAAGATAGGAGGAAATGTTTATGAGAGATTTTTGGAAACCAATGCCCGTTAACGGCAAGCCTGTCAGAGAGCTTCTGCTTCTCTTCCTGTTGCTTTGGGTTCAGCAGTCTTATGCCCAGCGCATCACCCGACAATATAATAATGTGTCGTTCTCTGCGGCGTTGAAGGATTTGAATGCCCGCCAGCATAAGTACACCATCAACTTTGTGTATGATGAACTGGAAGATTTCAGGGTGACCAAGAGCATCAGAAACCAGAGTGTTCCCGATGCCATCATGCAGCTGATAGGATTCTATCCCATCAAGATGACGCAGGTGGAGGATAATATCATGGTGGAGTGTACGCAGAAGACAACCCTTCGTTATAAGGGACGTATTATAGATGAGAGTGGCAATGCTGCCGAATATGCAAATATAACCTTGTTGTCGCCCATAGATTCTACAATCGTAGGGCATGGTGTGAGCAATGAGAATGGAAGTTTTGTCATTCCTTGTAATTCCCGGAAAGTCTTAGCCCGTATCACATACGTTGGTTATAAGACAATCAGCCGTATATACAGCAATCCGGAAATGGGAATCATCAAATTGCAGCCCGAAACGATGATTATCAAGGGAGTTGTAGTGAAGGGTGAAAGGCCTCAGTATAAAATGTCGCCTGGAGGAGTGGAGGTTGCCGTAGAGCATACCTTGCTTTCTAAGATGGCAAACACTTTTGATGTCCTGAATCTGTTGCCCCGTGTCTCTGTTGATGGACAAAAGATATCCGTGTTTGGTAAAGGCACACCGATTGTTTATATCAACAACAAGCGTGTGAATGACAATAATGAGATTGTAAACATCACTCCCGACAACATCAAGTCGATTTCGGTGATAACAAGTCCTGGAGCAGAATATGATGCCGAGGTAGAATCGGTAATTCGTATCCGCACCAAAGAGCGGCGTGCCAATGGGTTCAGCTTGCGTGCGGATGCTTACGGTAAATACAATAAATGGATGTCGGATTACGAGCTTATCAGCACCCGGTATCAGACCAAGAAATTTGAGATAGCCAATAGCTTATGGACGCAGGGCTATCATATTGGCGAGGATAATCACCTGAACACAGATATCAATTTGCCCGACAAGCATTATCACAACGACCAGCATTTTAATTCGGATACCAAACACCGCTTCTTGTCGGAATATCTCTCGGCCGACTATTCACTCAACGACAGCAATTCTATTGGTGGCTCTTATCGCTACTATGGCATGTTGAATGGCAGGACGAATAGTGCAAGCCAACAGGATGTGTTTCTGAACGGTGTGGCACAGGGAAGCATTGGGCAGAATGAGGTTGCAAAGCCTCACCTTGGTTCACATGAGGCAGAAATTTATTATGTGGGAAAGATAGGACAGGTAGGCATCGATTTCAATGCCACATACTATACTGTCAATAACAGACGTAGTGACGAGAGTATTGAAAGCAGCAAGGAGTTGGGCAATCTGGAGGTACACTCAAGCAATCGTCAGAATAGCGATATGTGGGCAGGCAAGTTGGTTGTGAATATTCCTTTGTGGAAAGGAAATATGTCTGTAGGAACAGAGCTGTCGAAGACCGACTCACATGGAACGTTTCTGAATGAAGAGCAGTTGGTGCCATCCACAGAGACGGATATCCATGAAAGAAATGTTGCTGGCTTTGCACAATATGAACTGCCCCTCAGCAAGTGGAACATTGGTTTGGGTGTGCGTTACGAGAATATCATTCGCGACTATTTCTCTGGTGGAGTCAAGCAGGATGATGTAAGTAGAAGATACAGCAACTTCTTTCCTAACCTCAGCATTTCATGGAACAAAGGTAACTGGAATTGGCAGTTGAATGTCAACGAGAAAATAAGTCGTCCAAGCTATCGACAGTTGGGCAACTTTATGCAGTATGACAACCGTTTCCTGTATGAAGGCGGAAATCCTGCCTTGCAACCGGAGAAGGTGTTCAATGTTGAGGCAATGGTGTTATATAAGTGGCTGAATGTTTCCGCAGGTTATAAATACCTGAAGGATGTGATAGAATGGACCAAGTATATCTATCCAGGAAAGGAGTTTGCTTATAACACGTCGTTGAATTTCGACCATAAGCAGCTGCTTTATGCTTCAGTCAATGTTTCGCCAAAGCTTGGCTTCTTCCGTCCTACGTGGGGATTCAATTATAACCAGCAGTTTTTCGATACCAGGAAGTATGGTGCCGGCAAGGCATTGAGCAAACCTTTGCTATCGTGCTCGCTCGACAATAATTTCGCTCTTTCGGAAACCATGAATGCGGCAATCAGCCTGAATGCAGCAACATCCAATGCTGATGGATTTCTTATGATGAAGAGTGATTACAGCGTCAATCTGCAGTTTGACAAGTCGTTTGCCAATCGCACATGGATCATTTATCTTTCTGCAAATGATATCTTCAAGACGGCAAAGGAGCGTTGGACGATGTATGGACTAGGGTCGGGCACCATGAAAGACTGCTACAACTACACTCGTAGCATCTCCTTGCAGGTTACGTATAATTTCAATGCCAAGCGCAGTAAGTATAAGGGTACGGGAGCTGGTAATGAAGAAAAGAGCCGCTTGTAGTTTTTGTTAGGAAGAAACTCTCTTAATAAACAATGAATATATGACAATCGGTCAAGCGAAGGCAAAACCATATTGGCTTGCTCTTTGCTTGACCGATGTTTCTTATTAAGCCCCTTTGTTGTTTTGTTATATTTTAATTAAATATGGTTAAATTCTGTCGTTTTGTTGTGTTGTCGTCTTTTTTTTGTACTTTTGTAAGCGAAATATAAGGTTTTACTAACTCGAAAGAAATATGAGGAGATTTTTATTCGTTATAATCAGCTTGCTATCATTAGTCATGGTAAAAGCGCAGGAGCCCAATTCTGGAGTTTCACAGCAGAATGTTTTTCATGGAGAAATTGTGTCGAAGGAAGGAAATGGCGGAATTGCAGATGGCTATGTCCTGCTTATACTAGATGGAAAGATATTTAAAACCACCTCTTCTGATAAAAAAGGGCATTTTTCAATGAAGAATGTTCCTGACGGTAATTATATTGTAGAGGTGACGTGCTTGGGTTATCAGTCGGTAAGTGATTCTCTTAAAATAAAAGGTTCAACCCGTCGTAATTTTCAGTTAACAGAAGAGGCAAAGGAATTGGGAGAAGTGACAGTTGTTGCAGACCGTAGCCAAATAGTAAAGAGGACAGCTAATGGTGAAGTGTTCTATCTGTCGTCTGCAGCCAAGAAAATGAGCAATCCTTTCAGGGCTTTGCAGGAGATTCCTGCCATCATATCAGATGCTAATACTTCGTCTGTAAAGACACTTGACGGTAAAGCTCCTTTGATTCTCATCAATGGCAATATGGTCAATTCGGGTATCGGACCGATTTCTCCAACAGACATTGAGTCTGTTGAGGTTGTAAACTCAGTATCTGCCCGCTATTTGCAAGAAGGTGTTACGAGTATTTTGAACATAAAGCTAAAAAGACATACCAAACCATATTTATGGCTTGAAGGGGCAACACGTCATGAAATTCCTGTTGGCAATGGCTTTGGTGTGGGGTATTTTGAAGTGGGAAACCATAAGATAAGTCTTTATGGTAGAGCTGCCTATCACTATAAATATCATGAAGATGTGGAATCTTCTGTTAATCGCACGAACACAGGTTATAAACAGACTTATGACCAGTCAACTCGTAATGACACTCACAAATGGATAGGGGAATTGTTACTGAAGTATCTGATTACGTCTAATGATTACTTTGCGGCTCAGTTCTACGACTCATATAATTCTACAGAAGGAAAAAGCTTGGCACAGGGAAATTATCTTACGGATATTTTGCAGTTGTATGGCTTTCAATCCTTTGATAAGAATAAGAGTAATATTCTCACCACGAGTCTGTATTACAAACATTCATTTTCAAAAAGTAGTGATTTGGAGTTGCGCTTAGCATACAATTTCAATAAAAACGATTATAGTGCCAATCGTGTAGATTATTACGACGAGCAGCAGGTTGATGCTAATATTCTATATAACAACAAGCGTCATTCTGGAAGTTTTAATATAGACTATTCCAAAGAATATGCCAACAATAGCTCTCTTATAGCGGGAAGTCATAGTACGCTTATTATGGATGACATCGATAATGCCATTGGTGAAAATCCTCTTTTCAAACATCATAGCTATAATCAATATGTGTATGTAGGTTATGGTGGTTCTTTCAAGCAATTACGCTATAATGCATCAATAGGAATGGAGGGTATATGGGCAAAGGCAGGCGAAGCCAGCTACAGTTATTTCCGTCCAAGGGGCAATGTTAGTATGACATGGATAGCCAACAAACACAACTCTGTTCGCTTAAGTTACCAGCTTACAAATATGGCTCCGAATGTCGCCTATCTGAATCCTTACAATACATCAACAGATTCATTGTTTGTAAGTTTAGGTAACCCGAATCTGAAACCTCAGATGACACATTACGCCTCTATGTCATATACTTTGAATGTCGGAAAACTCTACTTTATCCCTACTGTTGGGTATAAATACGTAAGTGATGTGATAGAAAACTACGGTTATTCCGATGGGGGCATTTATTATAGCACTTATGCCAACACTGGGCATTTCTCCCGAGTATCAGCAGGCGCAGATTTGAGTTATCGTTTTAAGTGGGGACGGGTCTATGCCGGTGGGGGCTGGAAAGCCGATCATTATATGGGGCAAGATGCCAAAAACTCTGCTTATGCTTCATTTGGCTTTGACGCACAAGTGAAAAACTTTTCATTCTATGGTGATGTAGATTATAATTCAAGAGATTACACGGCATTGGCTTATACCAGATATAAGCATCCGTCAGTTGCCAATCTTCAGGTAAATTTCAATTTTACGCCAGATTTTTATATGGGTGTCTGCTTACAGCATCTTACGGGTGAATATCAAAGCAAGGTGACGACGGTTGACGGATCTTTCCATTCTGTAATAGAGAATCATTACAAGGACCAGAAATTCCGTCCATGGGTAATTCTAAGATATACTTTCCGCAAGAATGCTGAGAAGAAACATAAACTCGGCAAAGTCTTGAATAGCACAGAAGAGGGTATCTCTATTTTGAAGAAGTAGAGTTCTTAGGTTTGAAATCGGTCAAGCGAAGGCAAAACCATATTGGTTTGCTCTTTGCTTGACCGATGTTTTTTATAATTCTTCTATCATCTTATTGATTGTTTCTAACATTCCAGGGAGTTTGTTCTTGACTACATCAAAGACAATAGATTCGTCTATGTCAAAGTAGTGATGAGCAATAATGTCACGGATTCCCATAGCTCCTTTCCAATCTACTTCTGGGTAGTTAGGAAGAAGCTGCTTTTGAGTCATTTTATCAATACCTTTGATACTTTCTCCTATTGCAAGGAGCAACATACAGGTACTTTCGAGGCGTTCCATGCCAGCAGGAGAAAGTACATAATATTGTGAATCATCAATCGCTTGAGAATTATTGATGATTCTTTCAATAGTCGAAGCAATTCGTTTGAGTGAATAGTATAAGAGTTCTTCGTCATGCATAGATTCCATCTCTTTTAATTTGCTTCAAAAGCATCGGATTCATGTTATTGCGAAGTCGGACAATATCTACAGGCTTACCAAAGAGCTCTTGCAGTTCTTCCTTGATGTGAACCATTGTAAATAAGTCTGGCTTTTTCATTTCTACGCAAACATCAACATCGCTGTCTTCGGTCTGTTCGTTTCTAGCCACAGATCCAAAGATTCCAATCTTTGTAATGCCATAAGCATCTGCTTTGGTGCTTAGGTATTTGCGAAGTATGGTAATATAATCGTTTGTCGTTTTCATTATCTTTCCATTTTTGCCACAAATATACGATTTTATTTTTTATGTTCCAAGTTTTTGCTGGGTTTTCTTGCAATAATAGTTCAAAATACTTGGCTTTAGGGTGTTTTTTATTACCTTTGCATAGGTTTTTCGAAAATAATCTATGTTTTGCTTAGTTTTTCGCTTGGCTCAACTGTATAGATAATAAGTAACAGAAAAAAGAAAGACTGATGTATATGAAAAAATGGATTATGATTTGTGCTTGTGTGGCTGTTTTTCAAACCATATTAGCCCAGCGCATCACCCGACAATATAATAATGTGTCGTTCTCTGCGGCGTTGAAGGATTTGAATGCCCGCCAGCATAAGTACACCATCAACTTCGTGTATGATGAACTGGAGGATTTCAGGGTAACCAAGAGCGTCAGAAACCTGAGCGTTCCCGATGCCATCATGCAGCTGATAGGATTCTATCCCATCAGGATGACGCAGGTGGAAGATAATATCATGGTGGAGTGTACGCAGAAGACTTCCACCAAGATGATAGGCCGTATCATCGACAATAAGAATCGCCCTGTAGATTTCGCTAATGTGGCCCTGCTGAATGTTCGTGATTCTTCATTGATAAATGGCGGCGTGACGAATGAGAACGGCCAGTTCGTGATTCCCTGCGAGGCGAGAAAGGCGATAGTAAGAGTAAGTTGCGTGGGCTATATTACGGCAAGCAATACATATAATATAGGCAAGATAGGGACAATAACTCTGAAAGAGGCAACAATGAACCTGCAGAAAATTGTAGTGAAAGGACATCGACAGCCTTTCAGAATGACTTCTGAAGGATTGGTGGCTCAGGTAGAAGGTACATCCTTGGAGAAAATGGGCTCGGCAGAAGATGTTTTGAAACATCTTCCGAGAGTGATGCAGAAGAACGGTGATATAGAAGTCTTGGGAAAAGGTAAACCTTTGATTTATATCGATAACAAGAAAATCAAGGGAACCATTGACCTCGATAGATTGAGTTCTTCTGACATCAAACATGTGGAGGTGATAACCGAGCCGGGTGCAGAATACGATGCAACCTATCAGGCAGTCATCAGAATCAAAACGACAAGAAAAAAGGGAGAAGGTTTGGGATTGACTTATCGGCAAGTCTATCAGCGCAATCATCAGGACAATCATCGTGAAGTCCTCGATTTGAACTATCGCTATCGGGGATTGGATATCTTCTCCAATTTGTATGGCGGTTTGTCTCAGGGCTATCAGGATCAGCATAATGATAACAGACTCTACGGCAAGACGCTCATGAATATCAACGAAGACTTGATTATCAAAAACAAGAGTTACTATACCAGTGGAAGTCTTGGTTTTAATTATGTTTTCAATGATAGGCATTCTGTGGGTGCCACTTACGAGGTGAGCATTAATCCTTATAGTCGGGGTGGATGGAATTCGCTGATGGATGTCTGGAAGAATGGCTCCAAGACAGAAAGCTATACAAATGATATGTATTGTCGTTTCAAAAGCCGACCTACGCAGGATATTACGGCTTATTATGCCGGACAGATAGGAAAGGTGAGCATAGAATGGAATGGGGAAATATATCTTCGTAAAACAGGACAGACTCAATATTCTGAAGAAACAGGAATTGAGGGCGGAGATTCTCGTACGATAGAATCTGATTTCACGGCTGATAGTTGGATGCATGCATCTAAGCTGGTACTGAGCTTTCCGGTATGGAAAGGTACCCTGAAGATTGGTAATGAGTTTACCGAAAGTTGCCGTGCCAATCTTTATACTATAGATGAACAGGGAACTGACTTGCCAGGCAAGACGGACGACCAGGTGAAGGAAAGTAATCTTGCAGCCTTTGTTTCTTATGGATTGAGACTAAACAAGGTAGAACTGAATGCTGGTCTCAGATACGAACATGTTTCTTCCAATTACTATAATACAGGTGGTGATTATTGGAGCGAGGAGAATAAGGATTATTTCGTACCCGACCAAAGTCGTAAGTACGACCATTTCTTTCCGAATGTGTCCTTGACTTTTCCTATCGGGAATGTGAAAATGAATATGGTTTATAAGGTGACGGTGAGTCGTCCTTCCTATAGTCAGTTAAGTAGTAATGTGCAATATAATAGTCGCTATTATTATCAGGGTGGAAATCCATTGCTCAAGTCAACCTTCGAACATGGCATAGGGATTAATCTGGGATATAAATGGTTCCAGTTTTTTGCCAACTGGCGTTATCTTGTAGATCCTTGCTATCAGGTGATAGAACCGTATCATGACAATGAGTTAATCAGTATGTACACCTTTCGTAATTTGAATCATACTCAGGTTTGTTACGTGGGACTGACGGCATCGCCGACGATAGGATGGTGGCATCCTACGTTGGACGCTGGTATGAGAAAGCAGTTCCTGACCATTGGTGGTAAGGCATACAGCAAGCCGATATTCATTGGCTCTTTTGATAATGCGTTTTCGCTACCATGCGGTTGGACGCTTAATCTTGATATGAGTTGGAACACGCAGGGCCATTCTGCGCTTCCGCTTTATATGGCACAAGGAGGAGTGGACGTCTCTTTGCGTAGAAGTTTTCTTCACGACCGCCTAAATGTCATTTTGGCGGGCAATGACCTTTTTGCGACGATGCGCAATTCCACAAGATTGGTATATGGTACCAGCGATATCTATACCAGAAAATATACCGATACCCGAATGTTCATGTGCTCATTCAGCTATAAGTTTAATGTTAGTAGAAGTAAGTATAAGGGTACGGGTGCTGGTAATGCAGAAAAGAACAGATTATAAAATAAAAAAACAGAAAGTATATGAAGCGTTGTTTATGGATGATAGTCATGGTGGTTGGCATCTGGATGCTAACTGGCTGTAGTAGTGATGATGATAAGTTGGACAGCCTTCCTTGGAATGACAAGGAACTGTTCAACCAGTCATTTGTTTTAAATCAGGACGGGTATTGCATCTTAGATGGAAAGGCTCCTGTCTGTGATATAGATAGGAATGTTCTGAATTCTTGGCTTGTAAGTTATGGCTGGCAACCTGTCGGCATCTATCAGATGAAGGAAAACGGTAAACTTGCGAAAACTGATTATCGTGAAGGCATCAAGGATTATAGTCCGAAGGTCTATGAATTCTTATCAGAGAATCAGTTGATGACTTATTATCGTGATGAAGATGCACGTACATTCTGTTTCAAGAAGCAGGATTGGTCGTATGATGATGCGACGGGCATTGTCATCAAAACGAATAAGGCAGGTAAGGTGGATGATTATATGCAAATCCTGGATGTGAAGTTTCATGAAGATGAAGCTTACCTGTATGTGATGGAGAAGATTGGTTCGGTGACAGTAGCTGACAATCAGGAAAAAGCCGTTTATGGCTTGGTGGTATATCAGCGTTTATCTTCATTAGAACTGATTGATGTGCAGAATACTTATACTATTGATAAGAGTGATGAAGAAGACAAGCCAAATGAAACTGAAAAAGTACCGGATGATTGCCGTTATTATATTCGGTGTGTATATGCCAATTCTAAGGATGCCCATGGAATGGGTGATGGACATAGTAAATTTCAGTCATTCAGACTATTGAGTTTTGATTTGACCGATTATCAGAACAATAACTCATCAGCTAACCCTTATTATCATTATTATGATTCCATTGTATGGTCTTGTAAGGGAATGCCAGATAGGGTAGTGAGTCTCAGAAATGATTACAATTGGAGTGTTGTGTCAATTAACCTTACCACTTATCTTTTTCAGATCAACCGTAATACTTCTATGACGGAGGAAGATAGAACCTTGATTGTTGCTGATGGCTATAAGGGTGGACGTGTAGTTTATTCTTCCGGCATCTATCTCAATATCTATAATACTGGTTTCATGGGTTACGATTTCGGCTCTTCTGATTTGCTGAATCCATCTAATGAAGACTATGATTTGTATTGCATCTTCGACCAGAGCAAGCGGTTCCGGATAGTCTCTCCTCGTTATTCTCCTGATTTTCCAGAAAAGCCATATTCTGAGTTGAAATACATTGTATCAGGGGTACTGTTAGATTCTGAGGATCCGGTAAGCATGAAGAAGCATGAGGCTGTGTTGTCTGAGCAAAAGAGGATGCTGGTTGATCTGATGGATATGTATTATGGTCAGTATGGCAAGGGTGTTGTGGTAGATGATTCGAACAGAGAGAAGTACCGCAATCGTTTCAAGGCTTTGCCATCCGATGCAGACCTTGTGATGTATTGGAAGGGCTATACGCCTGTGCAATGGAACTCTGATTATGAGGGATGTTTAGTTGCTTTAATCTTGAAAAAGAATAAGGAAAATCCCTTGAAGAGTTACTATTGTATCCATGCAGAGCCGATTAAATAGATTTCTCTCTCAATACAACAATGAATATATGACAATCGGTCAAGCGAAGGCAAAACAATGTTGGTTTGCTCTTTGCTTGACCGATGTTTTTTATTACCTTTGCATCGGTTTTTCAAAAGAAAGTAGAAAATTTCTTCATTTTAGGGGTAATTGATTTCCGGAAAGCTTGTATATAAGAGTAGAAACAAGAAGAAAATGACGTGATGACAGAAGAAAATGAACAGCGGATGGAACGGCTGTTCCACGACCATTACGAGCAGATGTATCGCTTCGCCTTTGCCTTGCTCCATGATAATGAGGAGGCGAGGGATGTGGTGAGCGACGTATTCTCCAGATTGTGGGATAAACAGCTGGTTCCAGACCGGGCTTACCTGATGCGGAGCGTGAAGAATGCCTGCATCAATCTTATAGCCAGAAAGAAGAGAGATGAAAGACTGAAACGGCTTCTTCCTCTCTCGGAAGAGAAATTGACGGAGGAAGAACCTTCTCGTCTGGAAGAGCGATGGCAGGCTGCCGTGGATTGCATCGACCACGACCTGACCGACCAGACAGCTTCCGTCATCCGATTGTGCTATCGGGAAGGAATGTCGTATAAGGATACGGCGGAGGAGCTGGGCATCAGCGTCTCGGCAGTGAACAAGCATATCGTAAAAGGTTTGCGAATGCTCAGAGAAAAGTTGAAAGGAAAATAATCCGCCAGGCGTTCCGGCAAGATAGTCTTTGCCGCAAGAAAGTCCTCCGCCAGTCGTTCCGACGGATTTGCAATCCGTCGTTAAAAAAGGTTCGACCTCTTTATTTTGCGGATTTGCAATCCGCTTATACAATAACCCTAAAATGAAGAAAGGAAAAGAAAATGAAACATGAATTATCTGACATAAATCCTCAGAAGATGGATTCTCAGAAATGGGATTTGCTCCTCGATCTCCTGGAGCATCCCGAAAAGTATTCCGAAACCCAGAAGAATGAACTTCTGGGCGATGAGGAAGTGAATGAACTCTATCAGCAGTTGGTAGAGACCCGACAGTCTCTGGATTTCGCCAAGTCGAAGGAAAAGATGAAGATGCCTTCGATTGATGCAGAATGGGAGAAGCTGAAAAACGAGATGAAGCTGAAAGAAAAGCAGCAGAAAGAAGAAAAGCAGCAGAAAGAAGAGATGAGTCAGAATGCAGAAACCCAGCAAACAGCCAAGCAGCTTCCTCTCTGGAGCCCGATGAGAAAGGTAGCTGCCGTTGCAGCCGTCCTTGTCGTCTCCGGCATCACCTTTGCTGCCATTCATCTGGTAACCCGTTCTCATCAGCCATCTGATAAGAACAATACCGAACTCGTGGCATCCCGAAAGGATTCTATACAGCAGGTTTCTGCTCCTCAGAAATCCAACATAGAAGAAAAGACAGATTCTGCAAGTCTTGCCCAGCTCCCATTGGTTTACGAAAACGCTGAGCTTCAGAATATCCTGACTTCTATCGCCGGGCATTTCCATCTCCAGGTAACTTATCAGAACGAGTCGGCTCGCCACATCCGTCTCTTCCTGCAACTGGAGAAGAACATGAGTCTGGATGATATCATCGAACTGATGAATCATTTCGAGAAAGTGAATATTCGTCATGAAGGTCAAACTTTAATTGTGGAATAATATGAAAAGATTAAGATATATCATGCTGCTGGCAGGTCTGATGAGCCTTTCTCTTCAGACCATCTGTGCCCAACGCATCACCCGCAGCTTCCGCAACACTTCTATGTCAGAAGCGCTCACCATCCTTGCCAAGAGCACCAAGGATTATCGTATCAACTTTATGTATGATGAACTGGAGGATTTCACGGTTACCACAAGTATCGTGAAGCGAACAGCTCCGGATGCCATCCGCCAGATTATGGGCTTCTATCCGATGAAGATGACGATAGATGGCGAGAACATCTTTGTGGAGTGTACGCAGAAGACTCCCACCAAGATGATAGGTCGCATCATCGACAATAAGAAACGCCCTGTAGATTTCGCCAATGTAGCTCTGCTGAATGTTCGTGACTCTTCATTGATAAATGGCGGTGTGACGAATGAGAACGGCCAGTTCGTGATTCCCTGCGGAGCGAGAAAGGCGATAGTAAGAGTAAGTTGTGTGGGCTATCATGCCGCTGTTGCTACTTATAATACAGGTAAGATTGGTTCAATTACTCTGAAGGAGGCAACGATGAACCTGCAGAAGGTGATTGTAAAGGCGGTTCGCCCAAAGACCAAACTGACTCGTGAGGGATTCCAGACCCAGGTGCAGGGCACGATACTGAGTGATGCAGGTATGGTTGCCGACTTGTTGAAGCAGGTTCCAAGAGTGCGTGTAGATAAGGATGGAAACTGTTCGGTGTTCGGAAAAGGCACACCGGAGATTTATGTCAATGGCAGAAAGCTGACCGACAAAAATGAATTGCAAACCATATCTTCAAAGGATGTGAAGAACGTGATGGTTATCACGACTCCCGGTGCTCAGTATGATGCCCAGGTCAATTCGGTGATTCGTATTACTACGGTCAAGAAGCAAGGTTATGGATGGAGTGGTAATTTCCAGGCAAAATATGGTTTTGCCATGAAGAATGCCTGGCAAGAGCAGGCTAATCTCAATTACCGTGTGGGTGGATTGGATGTATTCGGTGGATTGATGTGGTCAGATTACTATTCTTATGATAAGTTGGGATTGGATGAATATATCAATGGCAATCAGCATCAGATATATCAAAAATCTGCAGGGCGCATAGATGCTAGAAATTATGGACCTGATGCCAATCTGGGTTTCAATTATGAATTCAATGAAAATCATACCATCGGTCTGAAGTATAAGTTTGGTTCTGGCAATACTAAGTATTTTACTGTTAGGCAGAACTATTCCATCTTTCAGGATGGAGTTCACCAGGGAGATGTAAATTATCTCAACGATGAGTCAGATTCCAAGCAGACTCCTTTTCATCAGGCTGACTTTTATTATGATGGTAAGATAGGCAAGTGGAGTATAGACCTGAATGCATCTGCTATGTGGCGGACGAAAGACCAGATACAGAAAGCCACCGAAACCAGTTCTGAGTTGGGCGACCAGATAGTATGTTCTGATAGCCATACCAAAGGAAAGTTGCTTGCCGGTAAATTGGTAGTTTCTTATCCTTTGACCGACCAGTTGAACATAGACTTTGGTTCGGAATACACAAATTCTGATAGTCATACCAACAACAAGAACGAGGGTGGTGTGGCTGCATCCAATGATTCCAGAATCAAGGAACAGAACATAGCCGCTTTTGCTGAGGCTGCATGGTCGTTGGGAGATTATTCTCTGAATGCCGGTGTGAGATATGAGCATGTAAAATCAGACTATTATGCCGAGGGAGTGCTCAATCCGGATATGAGCAGAAAGTATGATAATGTATTTCCTAATGTATCCTTGGGATATGACAAGGGCAAGTGGCATTCTTCGTTGAGTTTCACGGCGAAGACCTATCGACCAAGTTACTTCCGTCTTTCCGGTTATACCCGATATACGAGTCGTCATTCCTATGAAAGCGGTAATCCTAACTTGCGACCAAAGGATGCCTTTCATCTGGAATGGGATGCGCAATATTCCTGGCTGAGTTTCTCTGCTGAATATATCTACAACAAGAATGCCTCGGTATATATGATGAAGCCATTCCAGGGCAATAAGGATATAGCCCTGTCATATTATGAAAATGTAGATAAGATTCAGAACCTCAAGTTCTATCTTGAAGCTACTCCGGTGATAGGCTTATGGCATCTTGACTATACGGTAGGTCTGGTCAATCAGTTCTTTGATGCCAGCAAATACGTCAGCGACTATAATGCCAACCGTCCTTCTCTCTATCTGGATTTGGAGAATACCTGGGTATTGCCACATCATTGGAAGGCTCGATTAGAATACTCTTACCAGTCGCGTAATTATAGCGAATTGGGTGTCAACTATGCATGGAATTCCCTGGATGCGTCTATTTCCAAGTCGTTCCTGAACAACCGACTGGTTGTAAGATTGGAAGCAGAGGATTTGCTTCATGGGCAGAACGAGAGTTGGCAATATCATAATTCGTATGCGCACTTCACCAGAACCGGTATAGATAATACCCGCATGTTCTTGGTCAATGTAACTTATAACTTCAATGCCACCAAGAGCAAGTATAAGGGTACGGGTGCTGGTAATGCAGAAAAGAGCAGATTATAGCTATTTTTTAAAACACGGACAAATTGAATTTGTCCGTGTTATTTTTTTCTATGCTTTTCTCCCCGTAACTCTATGACTTTTGGATGTTAACTCTATGAGTTAGTTTTTTTAACATAAAGCTCTAAAGCAGCCAAAGGAGAATAAGAGAGGTTGGAACGTAAACAGTTGGGAATGAGCAGATTTGCACAAAGTTGCCAAATCGGCATAAAGCAAGCGAGTGAGGAATATTGAAGTAGTTCAGTTACTAAATCGTGAGCCACAGTTACCTATGCAAAGCAGGTAACAATACGGAAAGGCAACTTTGTGCATCAACGGATTTTATTGCGCTGATTCTCAATGTTTTGCGTATCAAGGAACGCTTACAAAATGATTATATTTGCACACTCAAAATGTAAGCGTTATGAAAATCGAAAAATTCAAGGTGTTGCTCTACCTAAAAAAGAGCGGAATGGACAAGAATGGAAAAGCTCCCATCATGGGACGCATCACGGTGAACAGGACTATGGCGCAGTTCTCCTGCAAGTTGTCTTGCACTCCATCGCTTTGGAATCCTCGTGCCAGCCGATTGGAGGGCAAGAGCAAGGAAGCCGTGGAAACCAACAAGGACATCGAGCAGTTGTTGCTTTCCATCCAAAAGGCTTTCGATGTGCTTGTGGAAAAGAGAACGGACTTCGAGGCTAAGGATGTCAAGGAGGCTTTGCAGGGCAGCGTCAAGACACAGACCACCCTTCTCTCCTTCGTGGACGAGCATATCAGTGAACTCAGCACCCATGAGGGCATCGATATGTCGAAGAGCAGTGTCTGGACTTACAGAAAGATTCGCAAGAATCTCGCTGAGTTCATCGGGGAGAAGTATAGGTTGACTGATTTGGCTTTCGGACAGCTGACCGAGCCTTTCATCAGTGACTTTCACCATTACTTGCTTGACGAGAAAGGCTTTTCATCAGGAACCATCACCATCTATGTGTCGCTCTTCAAGAAGATGTGCCGCATCGCCTTTGAGCGAGGCTTGTGCAAGAACCTGCTGTTCGCCCATTATCGGGTTGGCACTCCAAGGGTTACGACACCCAAGGCTCTCAGCATGTCTGATTTCATAAAAATCCGTGATGTGGAACTGCCCGAAGACAAGCCGAGACTATCCGTTAGCCGTGACCTGTTTCTTTTCGCCTGCTATGCAGGAACAGCCTTCATAGACACCGTTTCCATCACGAAAGCCAATGTCAAGGTGTTGGAGGATGGCGACAAATGGCTCATCTATAACCGCAAGAAGACCGGAACACTTGCCAGGGTGAAACTCCTGCCCGAGGC
>NZ_VZCB01000080.1 GCF_009494395.1 Segatella copri
CAATTGTAGTTACCCTATGCGAGGGAAATCATTTTCGTTTTATAGAGGAAAGATAGCATTTTTTTTCGAGAGATGCAAATCCGTCTTACGAACGTAGTAATATTGTCAACGAACAACCTGTTTGAAGCAATTTAGCCACATGAGCAGTTTAATACTTTTTGAGTATGATGCAGCAATCCTCAAATTTATTCTTGTAACTTGGAGTGATTGAAAATTCCTGTCCCATGACGATTACAGTATCTCCTATCTTTTTCGTGATGTAGTTGTAATTGACAGCAACGGATCTGCTGATTCTTATAAACTGTTCGCATCCGTCTCTTTGCAGCTGTGACAGCGTAGAATGGAGTAGGGCGCTATGCAGATAAATCCTACCATCGCCGGCGCATACCTCTGTATACGAACCGCATGCCTTCAGATATGCTATCTGATTGATAGGCAACACGGTATTTTCATCAATACCGTTCATAACCACGAATTTCTTGATAGGCAGCGTTTGTTGCTGGAGTAGGATTTTCGTTGTCTGTCTGATGTCACGGATAACTTCTTTCTCCAGTCCCTGGCTGAGAAGATACTTCTCTGCATCCATTACTACTGCCTTTACTACAGTTTTTACCATTTCGTCTAATGGAACGATTACTTTTTTATCTTTCATTTTGTTTGTTTTTAAAAAATGCTGTAAAGTGAATCATTTTTTTGCAAATAGCCAAATCTATCTTGTGAATGCTATGTTTTTGGCAATAAAAGGTAAAAAAAGCAATCGTTTAAGTTTTTCCCCATTTGCGGTTGGCGTTTTTCTTATCAAAAAATATGGAAACAATGGGAAAATGGGCGAAATAAAAAAATAGGACACGGAAACTGAAGGAACTGAAGGCAAAGTTTCTGGGAGTGTTAAAATGGAGTTAAAAAGTAAAGAGAATGAACAAAAAATGGGACTGAAGGACTGAAGGCAGTTTTTCAAAATAATAATTTCATATCAAAAACTGCATTTTAACATTTGACAAAATATATTGCAATTACTTGATAATCATATACTTTCATCTTTTTTGCTCTACGCTGCATATAAAAATGAATTTTTAATTTCAGATTTCAGTTTTTTTTTGTGACCCTTCCTTCACATCCTTCAGTTTTTCATGGGGTATCCTTCAGTCAGAATCCTTTACAAATACGTCACCCCACAGATTGTTTTTTTAAAAGTCCCGCAGATTATTATTTTTTAGTCCCACAGATTTCACAGATTTACACAGATACTTTTTACCTTTTTATCTTTTAAGTCCCACAGATTTCACAGATTTACACAGAACATTCTGATGATAATGGGAAAATAAAATCTGTGTAAATCTGTGAAATCTGTGGGACTTAAAAAATAATAATCAGTGGGACTAAAAAAAAATCAGTTGGACTTAAAAAAATAATCTGTGGGGTGATGAAAAAGCCCAGAGCAGAAAGAATCTGCCCTGGGCAATATTTCCCGTGAAAAACGGGAGGTGCTTTTACTTGAAATATCTCTTGTAGAGACCAGCGAAGCCAGCGCAGTGGCGAGCCTCGTCCTTAGCCATTTCGTGAACAGTATCGTGGATGGCATCAGAACCCTGCTCCTTAGCGAGCTTGGCAATGCGGAACTTATCCTCGCATGCACCCTTCTCAGCAGCAATACGAGCCTCGAGATTGCTCTTGGTATCACCCAGAACCTCACCCAGCAACTCTGCAAAACGAGATGCATGGTCAGCCTCCTCGAAAGCATAACGCTTGTAAGCCTCTGCAATCTCTGGATAACCCTCACGGTCAGCCTGACGAGCCATGGCAAGATACATACCTACCTCGCCGCACTCACCTGCGAAGTGATCCTTCAAACCCTTGATGACCTCCTCATTGACGCCATCCTTATATGCCTGACCGAGAACGTGAACTGTAGCGAATGTCAAATCGTCATCCACTGCATCCTCCATCTCCTTGAACTTGCTGGCTGGAGCCTTGCAGATAGGGCACTTCTCTGGTGCCTCTGTTCCTTCGTAAATATAACCGCAAACGGTGCAAATAAACTTCTTCTTCATAATGTTAATGTTTTATATGTTATTGTATATGTTAATGATTTAATTCAACTTCTTGGCACATTCAGCGCAGATGCCCTTGTAGTAGAGCTGCTCTTCCTGTACGATGTTGCCATTGATCACCTTGTCGCTTTTCAGTGATGGTGCCTCCTCGTCGAAGAGGTCGATGATCTTACCGCAATGCTTGCAGTAGAAATGGACATGACTGTCGGTATTGCCATCATAGCATACACGATGGTCGTCGATAGTAATCATTTGAGCTGCATGCTTCTCGCTCAACATTCTTAGTGTATTATAAACTGTGGTACGACTCAACGTTGGAACCTCCTCACAAAGAGCTTGGTACACATCGTCGATTGTTGGGTGGGTAGGATGCTTGATCAGGTAATCCATGATGGCTAGTCTCTGTACCGAAGGACGAACGCCACTCTCTACCAATCTAGTGTAAGCTTCTTTCTTCTTCATGCTTTTTATTTATTACTGTTGTTGATTTTTCTGAGTGCAAAGGTAACATATTTATTTTTAATAACAAAATAATTCTGTAAAAAATCCAAATAATTTTAGGACTTTTTACAGAATTAATTGAATTTTCACTATTTCGGGGTCGATTTTACTGTTTTTCCTGGAGTTTTTTGATGAAAGCCTTCATCTCTGCCTCGTGTTCCTTTGCCTTGAGGAAGAGGTGCCACTGGTTCTTAGCTCTTACGAGGTTGTGCTCAGGATATTTGCACTTCCAGTAGTGGTCGCCGTTGAGGTAATCCCAAAGGAAGCGCACTGCCTGCATGTATGGGAAGAGCTCGGCTGCATGAGGCAGGAGGGAAATCTCAAGAGGGGAGAGGAAGGCTGATGCTGACTCCACGTAGCCACGGGTGAAGGATTCGAAGATATCCATGCGGAAATCTATCTTTTCGAATTCTGGAGAATCCTCGGCGATGGTATTGGCTGCCGTACGGAGGAAATCGCCGTAATCGCTCACGAAGAGGGATGGCATCACGGTATCGAGGTCGATGACGCACAATACGCGGCCCTCCTCATCAAACATCATGTTGTTCACCTTGGTATCGCAGTGGCAGACGTGCTTCTGCAGCTTGCCTTCACGGAAGAGGCGCTGGCAGAGACACATCTCGTCCATATAGCTCTCTATCTCTGCGATGAATTCCTTCACGCCCGCTGCGCGTCCGGCACGGTCTTCCTTTACAGCCTGGCGCAGCTGGTCGCGGCGCAGTTCCATGTTGTGGAAATCAGGGATGGTTTCGCCGAGACGGTCGGTGATGTCGGTGAGCTGTGCCTCGAACTCGCCGAAGGTCTTGCCGGCGTAGTAGGAACTTTCCGGGTTGACGGCTTCCTGGGTGATGGCACGAGGGATGAAGACGGAGATGCGCCAGTACTGCTGGTCCTGGTCCTTGACATAGGTCTTGCCGTCGTGTGCCTTGACGAAGGTGAGTACCTTGCGGTCGATATCGTCAGCGCCCTTTGCTTCGAGCTGCTGCCGGATGTGGGTGGTCACTTCCTCGATGTTGCGCTGCAGGAGGTCAACATCGGTGAAGATGGCGTTGTTGATGCGCTGCAGAACGTAGTCGGGTGCATCTTCTTCCTGGGTTGTCACCTTGTAGGTGTCATTGATGAGTCCGTTACCGAGGGGTTTCACTTCTTTTACAGTTCCCTTGATATCGAACTGGTTGAGGATAGTTGTAAGATCTTTCATTTTAGTTATTGATTAATTATTAATTTTAATTACTAGGGATTTTTTGCCCTAAGGCAAAGGTTATCTCAGGTCGATAACCTCTGCTTTAGGGAATTCCTTGCTGTTGAAGGTGAAGGCACTGTTGGCGATGTTCTTCGCCTTGAAGCCATAGATATCGATGGTGCTCCAGGTAGAGCCCTGGCGCATTTTCACCTGCGAAGGCACGTGGGTCTTCTTGTTGATGGTGATGTACATCTCTGCCACGGTGCGCTTCTGGTTGTTGGCTACGAGGTGAACCTGGTAGTTGCCGCCCACGGTCTTGAGGGTGCTCTTGTAGCCCGTCTTGTAGATATTGATGAAGGTATATGGATTCATCGACATCTGCTGTGCCTGGGTAGGGTTGGTGACGTTCACCTCATTGGTCTTCTTCATGTACGACCACTGTGTCTTTCCGTTATACCATACGATAGCCTGCGGCGTGCGGGCGTTGAACTTATTGCCCTTGATGGCAATAGAACCGCTGGTGGAACCATATTTAGGGCTTGACAACTTGAAGCTGGCGCTGGCGCCCTTCTTGTTGCCCACGATGGCAGCTGTCTTGTCGAGTACCTGCTGGGCTGTCTGTGCCATAGTGCCCAGGCTCATCATCGCTGCGAAAGCGATAGCTAGAATTTTTTTCATATCCTTACTGTTTATGATGTATGTTAATTGTATATGAAGCCGTAAAAGCGACCTTCAGATGATTAGACGCTTCTACGGCTTCAAGGTTTAATAATTTTATGAGTTTCTGAGCTGGAGCAGGAGGTTGTTGAGCTGATTCTCATCCTGTATCAGCACTTCACGCGGCTTGCTGCCCTGGGCTGCACCTACGATGCCGGCTTCCTCCATCTGGTCCATCAGGCGTCCGGCACGGTTGTAGCCGATGCTGAATCGGCGCTGGATCATGCTGGTAGAACCCTGCTGGGAGAGGACGATGGCATGGGCTGCCTCCTCGAAGAACGGATCCAGATTCTTGGTGTCCACTGTGCCGCTGCCGGAAGGACCACCCTCGTTGTTGGCTGGCTCTGGCAGTTCCATCGGCTCAATAGGACCAGGCTGCTCCTGGATAAACTCGTTGATGCGCTCAATCTCAGGCGTATCAACAAAGGCACACTGCACACGTACTGGCTCCTGACCGTTGAGATAAAGCATATCACCACGACCTATCAGCTGGTTGGCTCCGGTGCGGTCGAGGATGGTCTTCGAGTCGATGGCAGACGTCACCTTGAAGGCTACGCGGCCAGGGAAGTTAGCCTTGATGTTACCGGTGATGATGCTGGTGGTAGGGCGCTGGGTGGCTATGATCATGTGGATACCCACGGCACGTGCCAGCTGGGCGATACGGGCGATAGGAAGCTCTACCTCCTTGCCGGCTGTCATAATCAGGTCACCAAACTCATCAATGATGACTACGATGTATGGCATGTACTCATGTCCATCGGTCAGTCGCAGCTTATGGTTGATATACTTCTGGTTGTATTCCTTGATGTTTCGGGCTCCCGCCTTCTTCAGCAGGTCGTAGCGGCTATCCATCAGGACACAGAGACTGTTGAGGGTGCGTACCACCTTGGTTACATCGGTGATGATCGGCTCGTCCTCGTCAGCCAGGGCTGCCATGAACTTGTTGGTGATGCGCGAGTAAACGCTGAACTCCACCTTCTTAGGGTCGATGAGCACCAGCTTCAGCTCGTTAGGGTGCTTCTTATATAATAAGGAGGTGATGATGGCATTCAGACCCACAGACTTACCCTGACCCGTAGCACCGGCAACGAGCAGGTGAGGAATCTTGGCAAGGTCTACCATGAACACTTCGTTTGTAATCGTCTTACCCAGCGCGATAGGCAGCTCCATCTTGGTTTCCTGGAACTTCTTGGAGTTCAGTGTGCTCTCCATGCTCACAATCTTAGGGTTGGCGTTAGGCACCTCGATACCGATGGTACCCTTGCCAGGGATAGGAGCAATGATACGGATGCCGAGCGCCGCAAGACTCAGGGCGATATCATCTTCCAGGTTCTTGATCTTGGAGATGCGGACACCCTCGGCAGGCTGAATCTCATAGAGGGTGATGGTAGGACCCACGGTGGCACGGATGGTCTTGATCTGTACGCCGAAGTTGCCGAGCACCTCGATGATTCTGTTCTTGTTGGCGCGCTGCTCCTCCTCGTCGATGGAAACGCCGTCGTCCTCATATTTCTTCAGGAGATTGAGGGTAGGGTATTTGTATCTTGTAAACGGTTCCTTCGGATTGATAGGCGTATTGAGCACCTCGGCACTGCTGACTGTATTTCCCGATGCCTTTTCGTCAGAGGCAGCCACGGAGATATCCATGTTGAGCGCCTCGCTGGCAGCAGCAGCCTTCGTCTCCTCATCTTCCTGCTTGGCTCTAGCCGCACGCAGCTGACGCTGCTGTTCCAGGAAAGAAAGTGGTTTTCCGGCAGTCTCTGCATCGGTCTGCTCTTCAGTAGCATTCTCCTGACTGTCGGCAGCATCAGCCGTTTCATCGGTCTGAGCCTGCCCGTTCTCCTGTCTTGCAGGCTCTGAGAAGGTCTTGTCAGGGGCTACGTCCAGGTCGATGACGGTAGGTTGCTCATCGTCCTTGTATTCTTCCTGTTCCTCTTCCTTTTCATCGGTCTGCCCTTTGGCAGCATGCGCATAGGCCTCGTCGATGGCGTTGGTTTCAGCCTTGTTGTCGTGGTTGGTAATCTCGAACTTCACCTTATTAGATATATATCCGATAGGGTTGAGTGCCTTTCTGATGATGGTGATGGTCTCAGACGTGAGATAGGTGAGGAAGGCGATAGCCACGAAGAGGAGGATAGCGGTAAGTCCCGGAGGCCCCACTACGTTTTCCAGGTTCTGTACCACGAAGAGTCCATGCTTTCCGCCAGGATTGAAGATGAGTCCACCCATGATAGGAGTGAGGAACTTGGCGAAAGTGACAGACGACCATATCATGACAATCATCAGGCAGAAAAACCATTTCCAGAGGTTCACCTTGTATGCATTCATGAGCTGCAAGCCAGCCATGATGATGTAGCAAGGCAGGAGGAATGCCGGTAAACCGAAGTTCACGGCTATGAGCCAGTAGGAGATGATGGCACCCAGGGAGCCGCAGTAGTTCTGGAACTGCTGCTCGTTGTTGGTCCATTCGCCTGCTTTCAGATTCTCCAGTATGCTCTGGTCGGCATATCCCGTGTTGAGGAATGAAACCATAGCGATGATGGTGACAATAGCAATACCAATCAGCGCCAGCCCTAGGAAAAAGTCGGTGATAGTATTGTTAAAAATATATTGCAAACCTATAGCTTCGCCAAAAGATTTGGCTTTGCGTTCTGTTCTTTTTTTAGCCATTTTTTTTGTCTTTGAATATTTTATCTGCAAAATTAGCGAAAATAAATGAAAAAACCGCTCTTTTCTCAGGTTTTTTTTTTAATTTTGCAAATTGTAAAGAATAAAATGAGTAATGAGGATTATTTTCACTAAATTCGATAAGAAATCAATAAACAGTTTGCCGAGGATTCTCTTCCCAGGTAAAATCGTACTGATTGACAAGGCTGAAGACACGGAAGAAGCCGTAAACTTCCTCCTGAGCCAGCCCATTCTAGGGGTAGATACGGAGACCCGTCCTTCGTTCAGCAAGGGCAGGGGATTCCAGGTTTCGCTGCTCCAGGTGAGCACCCGTGATACCTGCTATCTCTTCCGTCTGCATCTGACGGGCATTACGCCTGCCATCATCCGGTTCCTGGAAGACAAGACGGTGCCCAAGGTGGGATTGTCATGGCATGACGACCTGCTGCAGCTGCATAAGAGGGCTGAGTTCAAGCCGGGATATTTCATAGAACTGCAGGACGAGGCGAAGAAGTTCGGACTGCAGGACATGAGTCTGCAGAAGCTTTATGCCAACCTCTTCCATCAGAAAATCAGCAAGGCACAGCGGTTGAGCAACTGGGAGGCTAGCGAGTTGAAGGACTCGCAGATGGCGTATGCTGCCACGGATGCCTGGTGCTGCATCAATCTCTATGAAGAACTGCTCCGACTGAAGCAGGTGGGAGATTATGAGCTCGACGAACTGTAGGATTCGGAAATAAATAATTTTATAGTAGCTAATCAATAAGGTATATATAAATATGTATAAGAGCATATATTTGAAGAAAGGTAAAGAGGAATCGCTCAAGAGATTTCATCCATGGATTTTCTCCGGTGCCATCCAGGCGATGGATGAAGGCATCGAGGAAGGAGAAATCGTTAGAGTGATTACACGTGGGGGTGATTTCATCGCCGTAGGTCATTATCAGATCGGTTCTATCGCCGTGCGCGTTCTTTCCTTCAAGGATGTAGAAATCAATGAGGAATTCTGGTGCTCACGCCTGGAGTCAGCGTATAAGATGCGAGTGGCTGTGGGTATCGCCGAGAATCCTGAGAACAATACTTACCGTCTGGTGCATGGAGAAGGAGATAACCTGCCAGGACTCGTCATCGACTGCTACGGACCTACTGCCGTGATGCAGGCTCACAGCGTGGGCATGCACGTATGCCGTATGGAAATAGCCAAGGCGCTGAAGAAGGTGATGGGAGACGAACTGCAGAACATCTACTACAAGAGCGAGACAACCCTGCCATACAAGGCTGACCTCAGACAGGAGAACGGATTCATCCTGGGAGGTGATGCCGACGACGTGGCGGTAGAGAACGGACTGAAGTTCCATATCGACTGGCTGCGCGGTCAGAAGACCGGTTTCTTCGTAGACCAGCGCGAGAACCGTTCGCTGCTGGAGCATTATGCCAAGGGCAAGAGCGTGCTCAACATGTTCTGCTATACCGGCGGATTCTCAGTCTATGCCATGCGTGGTGATGCCAAGGCAGTCCATTCCGTAGACAGCAGTGCCAAGGCCATCGAACTGACCAATGAGAACATCGCCCTGAACTTTCCTGGCGATGCGCGTCATCAGGCTATCTGCGAGGATGCATTCAAGTATCTCGATGACCACGACCAGCAGTATGACCTCATCATCCTGGACCCACCAGCCTTTGCCAAGCACCGTGCAGCCCTGCATAATGCCCTGAAGGGATATACCCGTCTGAACGTGAAGGGACTGCAGCGCATCAAGAAGGGCGGCATCCTGTTTACATTCAGCTGCTCGCAGGTGGTGACGAAGGACAATTTCCGCAATGCCGTCTTTACGGCAGCAGCCCAGGCTGGCAGAAAGGTGCGCATCCTGCACCAGCTGCATCAGCCTGCCGACCATCCTATCAATATCTATCACCCGGAGGGTGAGTATCTGAAGGGACTGGTACTTTATGTGGAGTAAAAAACAGAAGATTATGAAGAGATTATTATGGATCACGTTGGTGAGTGGCTTTATTTTTGGACTGTGCAGTTGCGGTGATTCCCAGCAGGAACGCCAGCGGCTGAGCAAGCTGGAACGTGCCCGTCTGGACAGTATCGACCGGGCTGCGCTCAAGGTGGGCGTGATGCCCACCCTGGACTGCCTTCCCGTATATCTAGCTTATGAAGACAGCCTCTTCCTCAAGCAGGGAGTGGATGTTCATCTGCGCTATTATACGGCACAGATGGACTGTGATACAGCCCTGATGAATGGCAGGGTAGAGGGTTCCATCACCGACCTGATCCGAGGAGCCCGAATGGTAAGGAAGGGCACTCCGCTCACTTATCCTATCGCCACAGATACCTACTGGCAGCTGATTACGAACAAAAAAGCCCGTATTGCCGACTTGAAGCAGCTGAGCGATAAGATGATAGCCATGACACGCTATTCGGCTACCGACTATCTTGCCGACCTGGCAGTAGACAGCGGCAAGCCGAAATATGACGTGTATCGTGTGCAGATAAACGATGTGAATCTTCGTCTCAAGATGCTTCTCAACAACGAGATGGATGCCATGCTCCTGCCGGAGCCTCAGGCAACCAGAGCCCGTATGGACAAGCATGTGGTATTGATGGATAGCCGCGACAAGAACCTGAACCTGGGTGCTTTTGCCTTCCGCGAGAAGGCGCTGAAGCAGCCGGGACGCAAGCAACAGCTGCAGAAATTCATCCAGGCTTACAATATAGCTGTGGACAGCATCAACTCCAAGGGAGTGAAGCATTACTCCAAGCTTATCAGTAAGTACTGTCACGTAGATGAGAAAACAATTGGAAACTTGCCTAAAATAAAATACAACCATGCATTGGAACCTCGCCGTCGTGACCTTGAGGCTGCAGCTCGTGTGGCTAAACATTAATCTGTAAAATCAAGAAAAATGGAAGAAAATGACATTAAAAAGTTGAGAAAGATACCTGGTTTTGAGAACCTCAAGTCTTTCCGTTTTCTGGTAGAGAAAATGTATACGGAACTCGAAGCCCAGCCAGAGAAGGAGACAAAGAAGGTGGCTCAGGTTCTGGGAGAGTCATTGCATGAGCTGGATGTAGTGGGGAAGCATGCCTTCTCGGCATCTCATCCGATAGACTTCAGTGATGTGTACAATATCTACGAGGATCTGTATACGACTGTTCAACAATTCCAATATGCGCTCTTGCTGAGTCATGATGCCACTCTTTTAGCCCTTTATAATAGAGGTAAGAAGCTGGGAATTCTCTGCGACCTGAAGGAGAAGCTGGTTTCTGCCTTGGCAGATGTGGCTATGCTCTCTCTTGACGAGGGAGGTTCGAAAAAGAAGAAGATAGATCAGATGATTGAGGCACAGAAACGTCTCAACGAGTTGCGCAATGTCATCTTCTCTTATATCACAAGCTCATCTATGTGGGATGAAGATGAGGCGAAGGAGTATCAGGAACTGCTGAATTCCACAGCCGTCGATTCCGTCACAGCCCAGCTCATGGTGAGTGCCATAACCCTTTCCTGCCTCTACTTCTTTGACCGTAAGAAGTTCAAGTTCCTTTTCAAGCTGGCTAAGGAGAGCGAAGACATGCAGGTACGTGTACGTGCATGGGTGGGCTGGGTCTTGTGTTCCAGTCAGGTTCCAGGCTTTATGGTAGAAGAGTGCGCCAAGGATATCGAGTCGCTGAAGGAGGATGAGGAAGGCAAGAAGCTGCTGCTCCTGATTTCCAAAATCCTGCTACGTTCACAGGATATGAAGGAGGATAGCGAAGCGATGATGAAGAACATGTTCCATAATATGGCGGACAAGTTAAGTCATGAAGATATTGACTGGGAGGGGAAATCAAGCTTCTCTTTTATCCAGAATGATGATGAGGAGGAGGATGAGCCGGAAGACGGTCGTGATGTCGACGAGACGGTGGAAATGCTGGAGGATGGTGCTGACATCTATTTCACGCAGTTTAGAGAAACCAAGAAACTGGGCTTCTTCCATTCCATGTACAACTGGTTCATGCCGTTCTATTTCGAGTCTCCACTTTATCTCTCCGTTCAGGAGATGGCGGGTGACAAGGAACGCAACCTGCATCTGCTGCTTGAGAATGGTACCGCCTGCGACAGCGACCGCTATAGTCTGCTTCTGATGCTCGAAAAAGAGAAAAAATCCTTTAACGAGGCGCTGGAGAACATGGCTCCTGATGAGGTGGCAGAACAGTATCTGAACTCGATGGATGAAGATGAAGCCGCAGGGTTAAATGAAGAGGAGAAAAAGTATTTGGAAAAGAAAAAATTACATACTGCGGTGATCTATTACATCCTGGATCTTTCCCGTTTCTTCAACCTTGCTCCGATGCGCAAGGCGTATGACAATAGCATCAAGAGGGATGCTGAAGACGAACTGTATACTACTCTTGCGCTGCCTATCTTTGAGGATGCTGCATTCGACGAGCTGCGTTACAAGATGGCGAGATATTGCTTCAAGCGTAATTATCAGAATTTCATCTTCGACCTGATGGGTAATCATTATCCTGACACAGTGGAGAGTCATTATCTGCTGGCATGGGCTGCTGTGAAATCCAAAGCTAAGGAGAATGTTCTTCTGGCTTATCCTCATATTGATTATCTGATGAAGAATGAGCCCGGACAGTTTCAGCTGGTAGAAATGGCTGTGGACTTTTACGAGAAGGTTGCCTGCTACGAGAACGTGAGCGCCTATCAGAAAGCTGTGGACTGCCTGACTCATCTGATGGAAATCAAGAAAGATGACGAGAAGGCGCTCTTATGGTGTAAGAAACGTCTGGCTAAGATCTATGTCTTGATGGAACGATATGAAGATGCCGTCAAGCTGTTTTACGAGATAACATATCTGGAGCCGGACAACCTGACTGCGGCTGCTAATCTGGCTGAAACACTTCTCTATATGGACGGTGACGATAAGAAAAACCTGGAAAAGATTGAGAAAATATTGAAGTCAGGAAAGGAAAAATTGATGAATCTGAGAAGGGATAACTTTAAGTTGGACAGTTTTCCAGACGATCCAAAGGGAGGATTGGCAACTTTCTTCTCTGCCATGTCTGCTTGCTTAAATATGGACTTCATGGTAGACTTTGAACTGTATAGAGTGGACGGCATGCTTTGGTGGGCTCGTGACGATCGGGAAAAGGCTATGAAGTCTTGGCAGAGAGCCTATGAAGCTAGAAGCATGGCTCATCAGGAGGGTCCGTTATTTGACGAAAAGCAGGGAAAATGGTTGTCTGCGCATGGAATAAATGAAAATATGCATATCTATTTGGAAGAATTGATGGCTCAAAAAATTCGTCAAAGTATGAAAAAAATGATGGATCAATTTAGACATGATGAAATGAACGATAATGGCGAATAATAATATAGGTAACAATAAAAAGGGGCAGCAAGCTCCGATAGATAATAATTATGCGCATCTTCAGCCGCAGGCGATAGATGTGGAGAAAGTGGTGCTGGGTGCCCTCATGGTGGATTCGGACGCCTTCTCCATGGTATCCGAGGTGTTGAAACCCGATTCCTTCTATGAGCCTCGTCATCAGAAGATTTACCAGGCTATCCAGACCATGAATATGGAGGAGCGCCCGGTGGATGTCATGACACTCACTGATGAGCTGGCGAAGATGGGCGAACTGGACAGAATAGGCGGACCTGCCTATCTGATGGAGATTTCTTCCCAGGTGGCTTCGGCTGCCCATATCGAGTCGCATGCCAGAATCCTGGCGCAGAGATATCTGCAGAGACAGCTCATTCATTTTGCCGGTGGCATCGAGACCAAGGCGTTCGACATGAGCGTGGATGTGGATGAACTGATGCAGCAGGCAGAGGGTGAACTCTTCCAGATTTCGCAGAACAACATGAAGCAGGATTATACACAGATTGATCCGGTCATCAAGGATGCCGTGGATATCCTGCAGCGGGCTGCGCAGAACAAGGGAGGTTTGACTGGTATTCCTACCGGTTATCACGGTATGGACGAGATGACTTCCGGATGGCAGGATTCCGACCTCGTCATCATCGCCGGACGTCCTGCCATGGGTAAGACTTCCTTCGCACTCAGCATTGCCAAGAACGCGGCGGTGGATTATCATATTCCTATCGGATTCTTCTCCCTTGAAATGAACAACGTTCAGTTGGTGAACCGCCTTATCTCCAATGTATGTGAGATTTCCGGTAAGAAGATACTGAACGGTCAGCTCGATCCAAGCGAGTGGGAGAGACTGGATAAGAAAATCCGTGACCTGACGGGGGCACCTATTTATGTTGATGATACGCCGGGTCTTTCGGTTTTCGAACTGCGTACCAAGGCTAGAAGACTGGTAAGAGAGAAGGGAGTGAAAATGATCATGATTGACTACCTGCAGCTGATGAATGCCAACGGTATGAAGTTCGGTAGCCGTCAGGAAGAGGTTTCTACCATCTCACGTTCGCTCAAGGGACTTGCCAAGGAGCTGAATATCCCAGTCCTGGCTCTCTCACAGCTCTCACGTAACGTGGAGAACCGTGAAGGTCTCGAAGGAAAGCGACCTCAGTTGAGCGACCTCCGTGAATCCGGAGCCATCGAGCAGGATGCCGATATGGTACTCTTCGTTCACCGTCCGGAATACTATCACATCTATCAGGATGAAAAGGGAAACGACCTGCATGGCATGGCGCAGATCATCATCGCCAAGCACCGTAAGGGTGCTACGGGTGATGTGCTCCTGAACTTCCGTGGCGAGTTTACACGCTTCCAGGACCCTGAAACTTCGTTCGCTCCTATCCAGGAGGGTGGCGAAATCATGGGCTCCAAGATGAATGCCGGAGGTGACGACAGCCAGTTGCCGCCTCCTCCTGTTCCTAATGGTCCGTTGCCATTCTAGGTTTGGATTCGTAGCCATTCAGGTCTTTTTTGCTGCTTTTTACTGCATAAAGGCGCAATTTTAGCGCATTTTTGCGAGAAAAGTGCAGGAAGAATAGTAATTTGTTAGATTTTCTATTAAAAAAGTTATAAATTGTTTGCGTATATCAAAGAAATATATTACCTTTGCAAGCGATAAAAATATAACATAAAAAATAGAAAGATATGAGAGCAATAGCGTTGAATATTACAAGCATTATTATTCGACTTCGACTACAGACTGTGGGCGGAAGTGATAAGGTGTGCGTATAGTTCATCGGTTTGGATATATAAAGCCTTTCTACACTTCCGTATCTGGGAGTGAGAAAGGCTTTTTCTCATATTATAATATAGAGTATTAAAAATATAAAGAGATATGAGTGACAGATTATTTATTTTCGACACAACCCTTCGCGATGGCGAACAGGTTCCAGGATGCCAGTTGAATACAGTTGAGAAAATTCAGGTGGCTAAGGCGCTGGAGCAGTTGGGCGTTGATGTCATTGAGGCGGGCTTCCCTATTTCTAGCCCGGGCGACTTCAATTCGGTGGTGGAGATTTCCAAGGCTGTGACATGGCCTACCATCTGTGCGCTGACACGTGCAGTGGAGAAGGATATTGACTGTGCTGCCGAGGCGCTGCAGTATGCCAAGCACAAGAGAATCCATACGGGTATCGGTACCAGCGATAGCCACATCAAATATAAGTTCAATTCCAACCGCGAAGAAATCATCGAGCGTGCCGTGGCTGCTGTCAAGTATGCCAAGAAGTACGTGGAAGATGTTGAGTTCTACGCTGAGGATGCGGGGCGTACCGACAATGAGTATCTGGCTCGCGTGGTAGAGGCTGTCATCAAGGCGGGTGCTACCGTAGTCAACATTCCTGACACTACCGGTTACTGTCTGCCTGATGAGTATGGCGACAAGATCAAGTATCTGATGGAGCATGTGGATGGCATCGAGAAGGCATGCATCTCTACCCACTGTCACAACGATCTCGGTATGGCTACTGCCAATACCCTGCAGGGTGTATTGAATGGTGCACGCCAGGTAGAGGTGACCATCAATGGTATCGGTGAGCGTGCGGGTAATACATCGCTCGAGGAAATCGCCATGATTCTGAAGTGCCACAAGAACATCGATATTGATACCAATATCAATACTACCAAGATTGTTCCGATGTCCCGAATGGTGAGCAGTCTGATGAACATGCCTGTGCAGCCTAACAAGGCTATCGTGGGCCGCAATGCCTTCGCTCATTCTTCTGGTATCCACCAGGATGGCGTGCTGAAGAATGTTCAGACTTACGAAATCATCGACCCTAAGGATGTGGGATTGGATGATAACGCTATCGTATTGACAGCCCGCTCTGGACGTGCTGCCTTGAAGTATCGCCTCCACGTGAACGGCGTGAACATTGAAGACGAGGAGAAGCTCGACAAGATCTACAAGAAATTCCTCCAGTTGGCTGACAAGAAGAAGGAGGTTACCGACGAGGATGTATTGATGCTCGCTGGTGCTGATTCTGCCGATAAGCATGGTGTACAGCTCGACTGGTTGCAGGTAACTACCGGCAAGGGCGTGAAGAGCGTGGCAAGCATCGGCTTGAATATCGCTGGTCAGAAGTTCGAGGCTGCATCATCCGGTAATGGTCCTGTGGATGCTGCCATCCGTGCCCTCAAGAAGGTCATCACCAAGGAGATGAACCTCAAGGAGTTCACTATCCAGGCAATCGACAAGGGTTCAGACGATGTGGGTAAGGTTCACATGCAGGTGGAGTACGATGGTCATGTATATTATGGCTTCGGTGCAGATACCGATATCGTAACCGCTTCCGTAGAGGCTTACATCGACTGTATCAACAAGTTCAAGGTAAGATAAAAGTTCTGTAGCTTAAAAGTTCTGTAGCTAGAATGTTCTCGCCTTGTAATTAATCAATAATAAATAATAATTAATCAATAACATAATGAATACATTATTCGACAAGATTTGGGACAAGCACGTTGTCCAGATTGTTCCGGACGGTCCTACACAGCTTTACATCGACCGTCTCTACTGTCACGAAGTAACATCACCTCAGGCATTCGCTGGTATGCGAGCACGCGGACTCAAGATGTTCCGTCCAGACCAGATTTTCTGTATGCCTGACCACAATACACCAACCCACGATCAGGATAAGCCAATCGAGGATCCTATCTCAAAGAAGCAGGTAGATACCTTGGCAAAGAACACCGCTGATTTCGGCGTAACTCACTTTGCCATGAACACCAAGGACAATGGTATCATCCACGTAGTAGGTCCTGAGAAGGGTCTTTCTCTTCCTGGTATGACCATCGTCTGCGGCGACTCTCATACTTCTACTCATGGTGCTATGGGTGCCGTAGCTTTCGGTATCGGTACTTCTGAGGTGGAGATGGTGATGGCTTCACAGTGTATTCTCCAGAGCAAGCCAAAGTCTATGCGTATCAGCATCAACGGCAAGCTCAGCAAGGGTGTTACCGCCAAGGATGTAGCTCTTTATCTGATGAGCCAGCTCACTACTTCGGGTGCTACCGGTTACTTCGTTGAGTACAGTGGCGATGTAGTGAAGGATATGTCTATGGAAGGTCGTCTTACCCTCTGTAACCTCTCTATCGAGATGGGCGCCCGTGGTGGTTTCGTAGCTCCTGATGAGACCACATTCGAGTACATCAAGGGTCGTGAATATGCACCTAAGGGTGAAGAGTGGGACAAGGCTGTGGCTTACTGGAAGACCTTGAAGAGTGGCGATGACGCTGTATTCGACAAGGAGTTGACTTTCGAGGCAAAAGATATCGAACCACGCATCACCTACGGTACCAATCCTGGTATGGGTATCGGTATCACTGAGAGCATCCCAACGCTCGATGAGATTCCTGAGGAAGAGCAGGCTGGTTTCAAGAAGAGCCTCAACTACATGGGCTTCCAGCCAGGCGAGAAACTCGAGGGTCATCCTATCGATTATGTATTCCTGGGAGCATGTACCAACGGTCGTATTGAAGACTTCCGTGCCTTCGCTTCATTGGTTAAAGGAAAGAAGAAGGCTGAGGGTGTAACTGCTTGGCTTGTACCAGGTTCTTGGTTGGTTGATAAACAAATACGTGAAGAGGGAATTGATAAGATTGTAGAGGCTGCCGGCTTCGAAATCCGTCAGCCAGGATGCTCTGCCTGCCTGGCAATGAACGATGATAAGATTCCTGCAGGCAAGTACTCTGTAAGTACATCCAACCGTAACTTCGAGGGTCGTCAGGGACCTGGTTCCCGCACTATCCTTGCCAGCCCATACGTAGCAGCAGCTGCCGCTATCACTGGTAAGATTACCGACCCAAGAGAGTTTATGTAAATAGTGATTAATGATTAGTGATTAGTGATTAGTTGGGCTTCGCCTTATAACTGTCAATCACGATCCAATCAAGTAAACACTAAACATTAAAAATTAAACATTACAACAACGATGAAACAGAAATTCAATGTAATTACATCAAGCTGCATTCCTCTTCCATTGGAGAATGTAGATACAGACCAGATCATCCCAGCCCGTTTCCTCAAGGCTATCGATAAAGAGGGTATGGGCGACAACCTCTTCCGCGACTGGCGCTACAATGCCGACGGAACTCCAAAGCCAGACTTCGTGATGAATGACCCTTCTTACAGTGGTGTCATCCTCGTAGCTGGCAAGAACTTCGGTTCAGGTTCTTCCCGTGAGCACGCTGCCTGGGCCATCGCAGGCGCAGGCTTCCGTGTAGTCATCAGCTCTTTCTTTGCTGATATCCACAAGAACAACGAATTGAACAACCTCGTATTGCCTGTAGTAGTAAGCGAGGAATTCCTGAAGGAGCTCTTCGAGAGCATCGACAAGGATCACAAGACAGAGGTAAAGGTAGATCTTCCTAACCAGACAGTCACCAATCTTGCTACCGGCAAGAGCGAGCACTTCGAAATCAACGGCTACAAGAAGCACTGTCTGGAGAACGGTTTGGACGATGTGGATTTCCTCGTTCAGAACCGTGACAAGGTTGAGGCTTGGGAAGCTAAAAACAAGTAATTATGGACGTTAACGCAAAGAGAGATAATTCCCGCATCAAGGAGATTGAGATCATGGACAGCACGCTGCGTGACGGCGAGCAGACCAATGGTGTCAGTTTCCTTCCTCACGAGAAGTTGATGATAGCAAGAATGCTGTTGCACGACATCAATGTTGATCGCATTGAGGTGGCTTCAGCGCGTGTGTCGGAAGGCGAAAAGGATGCTGTCGCTCGTATTTGCCGTTATGCCAAGACCATTGGTAAGCTGGATTCCGTTGAGGTATTGGGATTCGTGGATAACAACAAAAGCGTGGACTGGATTGCTGAATGCGGCGGTCACGTCATCAACCTCTTGGCTAAGGGTAGCTACAAGCACTGCACCCAGCAGCTCAAGATGTCGCCTGAGGAGCATCTCGCTCATATCAAGCAGACCATCGACTATGCCCTGAGCAAGGATTTCACCGTAAATCTCTACCTGGAGGACTGGTCGAGCGGAATGCGCGACAGTCGTGACTATCTCTTCACGATGATGGACGAGCTGGTGAAGTTGCCTATCAAGCGCTTCCTGCTTCCTGATACTTTGGGTATCCTGAACCCATTGCAGTGTGTGGAGTACATGCGCCAGATGGTTCGCCGTTATCCGAACTCTCACTTCGACTTCCATGCCCATAATGACTACGATTTGGCGGTGAGCAACTCGCTGGCTGCCGTATTGAGTGGCGCCAAGGGTCTTCATGTTACCGTGAATGGTTTGGGCGAACGCTGCGGCAATGCACCATTGGCGAGTGTTCAGGTGATTCTGAAGGATATGTTCGAGGCAAAGACCAATATCAAGGAAGACCGTCTGAACGATATTTCCCGATTGGTTGAAGGATACAGCGGCATCGCCGTGGCTCCGAATACCCCTGTGGTGGGCGATAACGTCTTCACCCAGGTGGCTGGTGTGCATGCCGATGGCGATAACAAGGACAAGCTTTATTGCAACGACTTGGTGCCAGAGCGTTTCGGCAGACATCGTGAGTATGCATTGGGTAAGAATTCCGGTAAGGCGAACATCATCCAGAACCTCAACGAGCTGGGATTGGAGTTGACGCCGGAGCAGACCAAGGCTGTGACCAAGCGAATCACCGAACTCGGCGACCGCAAGGAGCTGGTAACCCAGGACGACCTGCCATACATCGTGAGCGATGTGTTGAAGCACAGCACACCTGAGGATAAGGTAAAACTGGTCAGTTACATGGTGTCCACTTCCTATGGTTTGAAGCCTATCGCCAGCGTGAAGGTAGAAATAGAGGGTAAGGAGTATGAAGACCGTAGCTCTGGTGATGGTCAGTATGATGCCTTCGTAAAGGCTCTTCGCAACATCTACAAGGTGAAGCTCGGCAAGACCTTCCCTACGCTCGACAACTATCAGGTAACCATTCCACCTGGTGGCCGTACCGATGCCCTCGTCCAGACCGTCATTACCTGGCGTGAAGGCGACCGCATCTGGCGTACCCGCGGCTTGGATGCCGACCAGACGGAGGCAGCTATCAAGGCAACGCTCAAAATGCTTAATATGTATGAGGCTGATAAGAGCGATGAACAGCCGGCATCGCCTCGAAATCTTGATATGGAATAATATCTCCGAAGGTTACGAAAATATCTCCGAAGATTACGAAATTATCTCCGAAGGTTATGAAAATATTTCCGAAGATTACGAAATTATCTCCGAAGATTATGAAAATATCTCCGAAGGTTTCTATTCAGCAGCGCGCCCTGAAGGGGCAGAAGCTCCTAGCCCAGGGTAACACCCTGGGTATAAGATAGCATTTAGCAATGCGCCCTGTAAGGGCAAAAGCTTTAATCATTCAAAAAATAAACAATTAAAAAATCAGATAAGATGAAATTAAACATTGCAGTTCTCGCCGGTGATGGTATCGGACCAGAGATTATGAAGCAGGGCGTAGCAGTTATGCAGGCCATTGCAGAGAAGTTCAACCACGAGTTTACTTACAACGAGGCTATCTGCGGCGCTCACGCTATCGATGAGGTAGGTGATCCATTCCCAGAGGAGACCTTCAAGACTTGTATGGATGCTGATGCTGTACTCTTCGCAGCCGTTGGCGACCCACGTTTCGACAACAACCCTACAGCCAAGGTTCGTCCTGAGCAGGGCTTGCTCGCTATGCGTAAGAAGTTGGGCCTCTTCGCCAATGTCCGCCCAGTAGCCACATTCGATTGCCTGCTCCATAAGTCACCATTGAAGGATGAACTCCTGAAGGGTGCTGACTTCGTAGTAATCCGCGAGTTGACTGGTGGTATGTACTTTGGTGAGAAGTATCAGGATAACGATAAGGCATACGATACAGATATCTATACCCGTCCTGAGATTGAGCGCATCCTGAAGGTAGCTTTCGAGTTTGCCATGAAGCGCAACAAGCACTTGACAGTAGTAGATAAGGCAAACGTATTGGCATCTTCTCGTCTCTGGCGTCAGATTGCCAAGGAGATGGAGCCACAGTATCCTGAGGTAAACACCGACTATATGTTCATCGACAACGCTTCTATGCGCGTGTTGACAGAGCCTACATTCTTCGATGTCATCGTTACAGAGAACACCTTCGGTGACATCCTTACCGATGAGACTTCTTGCATCACCGGTTCTATGGGCTTGCAGCCATCTAGCTCTCTCGGTGAGCACACACCTTTGTTCGAGCCTGTTCACGGTTCATGGCCACAGGCAGCTGGCAAGAACCTGGCTAACCCTGTAGCTCAGATTCTTTCTGCAGCCATGTTGCTTGAGCACTTCGGTTTGAACGAGGAGGGAGCCTTGATCCGCAAGGCAGTAGATGCTTCTCTCGATGCCAATGTCCGCACACCTGAAATTCAGGTTGAGGGTGGTGCTCACTATGGCACAACAGAGGTTGGCGAGTGGATTGTCAACTGGATCAAGAATGCATAAGCATAAAATGTGAATAATCATATCAAGGGCCTTATGGAGGAATCGTTTCTTCCATAAGGCTTTTTTATTTCGGTAATTGTAGTTTTTTTATATGGATAGTTGTCATATTTGCCTTTTTTTTGTTTATTTCTGGAAAGCTATTTAAGTTTAATAGTTTTTTACTTGGTTGTTTGCTAAAGTATTTGTAATTTTGCAAGCATGAAAAAGAAAATGATTATATCAATGTTGTTAGGAGTTTGGGCTTTGTCTATGTCGGCTCAAAGTCAGAACGAATCTGAAAGCTTAAGCAAGGACCAGGCGAAGGCTTTGAGAGATTCTCTAGCCCAGGCTACGGAAGTTCTGGCGTATCATCCGGATAGTATCGACCTTCGTCTGAAGAAGGCAGCCTGGAATATCCAGCTCAAGCAGTGGCAATATGCCAAGGATGACCTCGATAAGGTGCTGTTTCTGAACAATACCAACATCGCAGGTCTCTTTTATCGTGCCTATGTCAACGAACAGCTGCGCAGATACAACTTCGCCCGTTTAGACTATCAGAATCTGCTGGTTCTGGTGCCTGGCAATTTCCAGGCACAGCTCGGTCTCGCTCTTCTCAATCAGAAAGACAAGCATTATACCGAGGCTTATAACGGCATCAATATGCTGATAGAGCAATATCCCGACAATGCCATCGCCTATGCTGCACGTGGAGGAATGGAGAAGGAGAAGGGACAGCTTGAAGCTGCGGAATATGATTATGCCAAGGCGATGGAGCTGGATGCTGATAATGCCGATTATGTGCTGAATCATCTTGACCTGCTCATCTTGCTGAAGCGTAGGAATGAAGCCTATGCCGATTTGCAGCGGTTGATGAAGATGGGGTACTCCAAAGGGCAGTTGCTGGAGTTCTATAACAGACTGAAGAAAAAGTAGTAGTAATTCCATCTGATATAATCTATAGGGAAGAATAGAACAATTAGAAGATACTTGTTTATGAAGAAAATTTTTACGCAGATTGCTGTAGCTTTTGGCTGTCTCTTTCTGGCGGGCTGCGATACCGTTTTTGATGTTCATCCATACGATGTTCATGTGGATGGAGACAAGAACGTGAATGCTGCCAATATCGCCAAGATAGAAAGTGCCATCAAGTATAAGGATACCATCCGCTTTGCAATGATCAGCGATACTCATCAGTGGCTCGACGATCTGAAAAAGGAAGTGAATGATATCAACAGGCGCAAGGACAGTATTGATTTCGTACTTCACTGCGGAGATGTCACAGACTTTGGAGCTACGCAGGAATTTCAGTGGACCCGAGACAGATTGCAGAAGCTGAAGATGCCGTTTGTGGTATTGCTCGGCAACCATGACTGCCTGGGAACCGGAAACCAGACTTACGAGGTGGTTTTCGGCAAACCGGATTTCAGTTTCATCGCCGGCAGGGTGAAGTTCGTATGTCTCAATACCAATGCCATTGAGTACGACTATTCCCGTCCTGTACCTAACTTCGATTTCATGGAAGAGCAGTGCAAGGCGGATTCTGCCGATTTCGACCGTACCGTTATCTGTATGCATGCTGCTCCTTATTCTGAGCAGTTCAATAACAATGTGGCTAAGGTATTCAACTATTATACCCATCAGTTCCCTGGTCTGATGTTCTGTCTCTATGGTCATGGACATCATACCAAGCAGACCGATATGTATGGTGATGGCACTATGTATTATGAGATATGCAATGCTCCTAAGCACCAGTATTATATATTTACCATTACTCCAAAAGGCTACCGTTATGAGATTATCGATTATTAATAAACACTTCTACTTTTCGTCAGTGAAGAGATTTTCTTCCTTGAAGAGAAGCTTATGTCTGGCTGGATGCTTTCTGGGTGCTGTTATCTCGGCTTCTGCTGCTGAAGGCGAGATGAAGAATGACAGTATTGTTCATGATACACTGGTTGTTAATGAGCAGGGTGAACTCTCGCGTTATGACAGGCGGGTACTCAAATACCGCGAGCATTGGGATTTGCTGATTCCTACCAACGGAGTGATACAGACCTGCGGTAACATGGGTGTGATTTCCCTGGGCATCGGATGGGATTACGGCAAGCATCGCCAATGGGAGACGTTTGTGATGCTCGGATATATTCCCCGTTTTGATTCTGACGATTCGAAACTGACACTCACGATCAAGGAGAATTTCATTCCCTGGCACCGTGATATCGGTAAGGGATGGTGGTTTGAACCGTTGGAGTGCAGCATCTATTTCAATACCATCTTCGGACATGATTTCTGGACCAAGCAGCCTACCAAGTATGAAAACGGCTATTATCCGTTCTCTACCCGTATCCGTCCTAACATCGCCTTCGGTGAGCGCTTCAGATACAATATCCCGCACAATATGCGTAAGCGCATCAAGAGCATTACGTTCTTTTATGAGTTGGGAACCAATGATATCTATACCATGCGTTTCATACGTAATGGCAATGGCAACTTCTGGGACATCTTCGGTCTTTCCCTGGGCGTCAAGATGCAATATTTATAATGTTTCAGGAACTTCCCAAGGGTTCTTGAAAAACAAAAGGCTTCATCAGCCGTTTCTTCGGAGAATTAAATTCCTCTCTCTTCGAAGAAACGGTTGATGAGGTTGATGATTCTGTCCAGTTCTTCCTGCTTCAATGTAGAATTGCAGGGAAGGCTGATTTCCTGCTGCGCTATCCGTTCCGTTACAGGGAACGAAAGATGGTTCCATTCCGGATAGCAAGGCTGCTGATGAGGCGGAATCGGGTAGTGACACACGGTCTGCACCCGATGCTCTGAAAGGTAATCGCGCAGTTCATCCCGTTTTTCTGTCAGGAAAGGGAAGACATGCACCACATTCTCTGATTCCTCCTTATATAGTTCTTGCGGAATGCAATGCTCTACTATCTTTTTGTCGAGTTTGGAAAGATAGTATTGGGCTTTCTGGAATCTGTCCTTCGCCTCTCCGTATGGATTCTTCAGCTTGACGCAGAGCACGGCAGCCTGGAGCTCTTCCATTCTCGAATTGAGTCCCTGATAATCGTATTCGTATTTGCTCACCCTGCCATAGTCGCGGAGGGAAGTGATGACCTCTGCCAGCTTCCTGTCGTTGGTGGTGATGGCTCCTGCATCGCCCAATGCGCCCAGGTTCTTGCCCGGATAGAAGCTGTGAGCGGCTGCATCACCGATATTGCCCGTATGGATGCTTTTCCTGCTCGCTTCGCTGTTCTCTACCTGCATCTGGCAGGCGAATGCCTGTGCATTATCCTCAAACAGCAATAATTGATGTTTCCGGCAAAGTTCCAGTATCTTGGGTGTAACAGACAGCTTGCCGTATAGATGGACAGTCATCAGCGCCTTGGTTTGGTGTGTGATGTGCTGTTCGATGAGTCGCTCATCTATCTGCAGGGTGTCCAGCCGTGCATCAATGAGCACAGGCTTCAGTCCCACGCTTGTGATGGCAAGGATGGTGGCATAGTAGGTATTGGCAGGCACGAGAATCTCGTCGCCCTTCTGCAGTCTTCCCAATTCCATTTCGCCCATGAGAATGAGTTTTAGGGCATCCAGTCCGCATCCGCATCCTATGCTGTATTCTGAGCCGATGAATGCTGCGTATTCTTCTTCAAACTGCCTCAGGGCTTTGCCGTGCAGATACCAGCCGCTGTCTAATACCTGGGCAATGGCATTGTTGATTTCCGGCTGATATTGGTCATTGATGGCTTTCAGGTCTAGATACTTGATTTCCTTTTCTGCTGCCGTCAGTCGCAATACTACAGTTTCTTCTGTGAAATCTGTCAGCTGATACGGACAGTCTGCCGTAATCAGGGCTCCCTCGTTTGGATTATCAAGCAAGGTTTCTGCTCCGGTTCCGTCCTGTTCTATTACCCGAAGGGTAAAGTGACCGGCGAGTGCAACCAGCATGGTTTCTCTCTGATGCTGGGTGATGACGGTGCATTTCGGTGAAAACCATTCCGTATTTCCTATTTCAAAAGGCACATGGGTATTTTCCTCAGCGACGACAAGTGTGCCGCGAGGGTCATATATCTTTTGTAACTTGATGATGTCTATTTTCTTATTCATATATAATATAACGTCTGAAAAGGGAGTATATTATATGGGAGGGTTATAAAAAACTAAGAGCAGCTACCTTCGCAGGCAACTGCTCACATTCAATAGGTATTAGTTTTCTTTAAGGTAAAAAGATTGTATTCAGGATAACGTTTGCAAAGGTACATATTTTTTTTTAAATAAAAGAATAAAACTTAAAGTATTTTTTGATTACTCATCATTTTTTTTAAAATGTAGTAAGTTCAGATACTTTTTTAGAAATTATTTTATTTATTCATCATATTCCCCTTGTAATATTGTTTTGTTGCCACACGCCCTGTTGGGTCATTTTGTTGCCACACGCTCTTTCAGGGCGAGTGGGGCAAACTGGATTTGTTGGTTCAGAGGTGAGTGGGATATAAACGAAAAAAAAGGAAATTCAAATGAATGAATTTCCTTTTTTCTGAAGAGGTGTCTAGCGGAGTCGAACCGCTCTACACGGTTTTGCAGACCGTTACCTAACCGCTCGGTTAAGACACCATTTATAAGCTAAGCAACCATTTCTGAATTGCGAGTGCAAAGGTACTACTTTTATTTGGTTCCACCAAATTTTTCATCTACTTTTTTCAAAAAACTTTCATTTTTTATTGTTTTTCCCTTGTTTTCTCTGTTTTTACTTCAGCTTTTCTCTTTTTCTGTTCACATTTTTCCAGAAAAGGGCAGTTGGCGCATTTGAAGTCCTTACACGTCTTGGCTTTCCGGTAAGTTTTATAAATGCGATTGGCGGTATACATCACGCATACCGCCAATATCAATAGAATTAACACGTTTTGTGTCATTTATAAAATGTATGAATTGATGATTCTACTTTAACCTACGGCATTGTAGCCGTTTGTAGAGTTCTTGCGCATGATGTCACGGATGTTCATCTCCTTGAAACCATTCTCGCGCTGAATCTCTTCCAGTTCCTTCTCCTCTTCCAGATCCTTTTCAGAACGGGTAAAGGTGAAAGCCTTATACTTAAACTCTGCGATAGCCCATCCTACGATGGCTACCACAACTAATGCGATAAATCCTACTAAAGCGTTCATTTCCTTATCTATTATTTAATAATGTGTAAATTCCTTTTTTTTATTCTCACTACTTCCAGTTTTGGGAATCCTCTGTTAGTAGTCGTCGTCAGCAACATCTTCTGCATCGTCAAGATCGAGATTCTCCGGGTCTTCGAATGTAGTGCGATAACTCTCTTCGGTCAACTTGTCGTCGTCGAAGGCATCATCGTCCTCGTCAGGATCGTTGTAGTGATCCTCAATCTCTGGTGCATCCTCATCGTCGTCATCGGTGTCCTCGATATCGTCCTCACGGTCCAGCTCGTCTTCATCCATGAATTTCATGCGGATCTTCTCTACCTTTGGCTTCTCCTTAGCGAAGATTGCTTCCACCCATGTACCCTTTGGTACAACGAGTACTTCATAATCATCGGCAAGTTTCTTCTCGTACAAGCCACCTGGTTTCTTCAGGCGGTCCTTAGGAAGGGTAGTGGTACTGATATCAAAGTTGCTCTCGATGATGTCCTGGATGCTCTGTGGCAAGCTTTCCCATCCGCCACCGAAGTTGCGCTCCAGCAGCTCGATGAGCTTGCTGGCTGTAATATGGCCTACGTTCTCGTATGTCAGGTCGGTAACGCGCATGATAGGACGCTTCTTGATGGCATACTTCACGTTCTGGTCATCGATACGGAAGGTACCGATCTTGAAGCCACGTTCTGTTAACTTATCCAGCACCTCTGGGCGATCGACGGTAATCTTCTCCATTTCGAATGCGCTGCGGATAGTGTCTAGATACTTACGCTGGTTGTCCTTCAGGTCGTTGTCTTTCTCGGCAGCTTCCCAAAGGCGGAAAACATCGTTCTCCTGCACTTCCCATACACTACTCTTTGTGAGAGTCTTGAGTGTTATAACTTTGTCTTTTTTCATTGTCTACTATATTTTGATTGCAAAATTAAGTACTTCTTTTTATATATCCAAATTTTCCAGCCTATTTTTTTATTTTTCATTGTATTTTTTGTGTCGGTTTCGTTTTTTTTATTACCTTTGCAGTATGAGTGAACCGTTAGCTGAAAGAATGAGGCCTCACACGCTTGCTGATTATGTCGGTCAGAAGCATCTCGTTGGTGAGGGAGCCGTCCTGCGCAAGATGATAGATGCAGGGCGTATATCTTCTTTTATCCTATGGGGACCACCGGGAGTGGGAAAGACTACCTTGGCGCAGATTGTGGCGCAGACCTTGAAGGTGCCTTTCTATACACTCTCTGCGGTGACCAGTGGCGTAAAGGATGTGCGTGAAGTGATAGAAAAGGCAAAGAACGGAAGATTCTTCAATTCCGCTTCACCTATTTTATTTATAGATGAGATTCACCGATTCTCCAAGAGTCAGCAGGACTCTCTCCTGGGAGCGGTAGAAAAAGGAATCGTTACCCTGATTGGTGCTACTACGGAGAATCCTTCGTTCGAAGTCATCAGGCCGTTGCTCTCCAGATGTCAGCTCTATGTCCTGAAACCTTTGGAAAAGGAAGATCTGGAAGGACTGCTGAATCGTGCCATTACGGAGGATGTGGAACTGAGGGAAAAGCATATTGAACTGAAGGAGAAGGGTGCCTTGCTGAGATATAGTGGTGGTGATGCCCGCAAGCTGCTCAATATCCTTGAACTCGTGGTTGAATCGGCTGGGTCGAATGATGTGGTCATTACCGACCAGATGGTGGTACACCAGTTGCAGCAGAATCCGCTGGCTTACGACAAGCAGGGAGAGATGCATTATGACATCATCTCCGCTTTTATCAAGAGTATCCGTGGCAGTGATCCTGATGCGGCTCTCTATTGGATGGCACGTATGATAGAGGGTGGAGAAGACCCGCAGTTCATCGCCCGAAGGGTGGTTATCAGTGCCAGCGAGGATGTGGGACTGGCTAATCCGAACGCCCTGCTGCTGGCGAATGCCGCCTTTGATACGGTAATGAAGATTGGCTGGCCTGAGGCTCGTATCGCACTTGCCGAGGCTGTAGTTTATCTAGCCACCAGTCCTAAGAGCAATAGTGCCTATCTGGGCGTCAATGAGGCCATTGCTACCGTTAAGCAGACGGGCAATCTGCCTGTGCCTCTGCATCTCAGGAATGCGCCTACCAAGCTGATGAAGGACCTTGGCTATCATGATGGCTACAAGTATCCTCACGATTATCCGGGGCATTTCACCGAGCAGCAGTATCTGCCGGATGAACTCAGGAATTCGCGATTCTGGTATCCGCAACATTCTCCTTCTGAGGAACGACTCTATAACTGGATGGTAACCTGCTGGGGAGAGCGGTTTAAGGATTAACAATTTATAATTGATAATTTACAATTTATAATTGATATTTTTAACTGATAGAAAATCATATAATTGAAAACAACTAACTGTTACGAGAAAAATGACTATTCATAATGACCCGGAACTGGTGATGACGCTTCAGAGTGTCATTGAGTTCATAGGAACCTTTGCGTTTGCCCTTTCGGGCATCCGACTTGCCGCCACCAAGCATTACGACTGGCTGGGCGGATTTGTGTGTGGTGTGGCTGTTGCCATCGGTGGCGGAACCATCCGTGATGTGATGTTGGGTCAGACTCCTTTCTGGATGTCGAGTCCAATCTATCTTCTGTTTACGCTGCTGGCTCAGCTAGTAGTCATCGTCTGCCATCATTATCTGAAGCGTCTCGATAACACCTGGTTTCTTTTCGATACGCTCGGTCTGGCGCTTTTCAATATTGCAGGAATTCAGAAGACCCTTGATTGCGGCTTCCCGTTCTGGGTGGCAATCATCATGGGTTGTATTACGGGTTCTTTCGGTGGAGTAATCCGTGATGTGCTTCTCAATGAGGAGCCGGTTATCTTCCGCAAGGAGATTTATGCGATGGCTTGCGTCATCGGTGGTCTCGTCTACTGGGGATTCAGTTGTCTGGACGTGAGTCTCTACGTAACGGTGGTTGCTTCCTTCGTTACTGTATGTGCCATCCGTCTGCTTGCAGTGAAATACCACATCTCGCTGCCTACATTGCGGGATGAGGATGAGAAGGATAATTAATAATTGATAATTAAACATTAAACAATACTACATGAGAAGAGAGAAAATCTTTGGATTGCTGATTCTGGCGATGATGCTGATGTTTCAGACTTCGCTGATGGCACAAAACAAGCGAGAGTTTCGTGGCGCATGGATACAGTGTGTCAACGGACAGTATTTAGGTAAGAGTACGCAGCAGATTCAAGCTATGCTCACCAGACAGCTGGATGAATTGCAGAAGGATGGTGTGAATGCCATCATCTTCCAGGTGCGTGCTGAGTGTGATGCGCTCTATGCCAGTGAGTATGAACCATGGAGCCGTTATCTGACGGGTGTGCAGGGAAAGGCTCCTTCTCCTTACTGGGATCCGCTGCAGTGGATGATTGAGCAGTGCCACAAGCGTGGTATGGAACTTCATGCCTGGATCAATCCGTTCCGTGCCAAGCACAGTTCTACTCCTTATGCCAATCTCTCACCTAAGAGTGTTGTCAAGCAGCAGCCTGAACTTTGCTTCAAGTATGACAACCTGGTGCTTCTCAATCCGGCTTTGCGAGAGGCTACTGAGTATACTTGCCGTATTGCAGCTGATATTGTAGGAAGATATGATATCGATGGATTCCATATTGATGATTATTTCTATCCTTATCCTGTAGCAGGCAAGCAGATTCCGGATCAGGCGCTCTACAGACAGCATCCTAGAGGATTCCGCAATATCGGTGATTGGCGCCGTGACAATGTAAGCCGATTTGTTCAGGAATTGGGTGAAACCATTCATACCATCAAGCCTTGGGTGAAGTTTGGTGTTTCTCCTTTCGGTATTTATCGCAACAAGCGTACCGATCCTAACGGTTCTGAGACCTACGGCTTGCAGAACTATGATGATCTCTATGCTGATGTGTTGCTCTGGGTGAACAATGGATTTGTTGACTATACCGTGCCTCAGCTGTATTGGGAAATTGGCAACAAGGCGGCAGACTATAAGACGCTCATCACCTGGTGGAACAAGCATGCCGGCAACCGTCCTCTCTATATCGGTGAAGACATTGAGCGTACTGCCAAGCATGCTGATCCTGGAAATCCTCGCAGTCATCAGTTGCCTGCCAAGCACCGTCTGCACCAGCAGATGAGCAATGTGCAGGGTACTGTGTTATGGTATGCTAAGACTGCCGCTGATAATGTGGGCAATATCGGCCATACGCTCCGCAACAATTATTGGAAGTATCCGGCTCTTCCTCCATTGATGCCTTTCCTGGATGATAAGAATCCTAAAAAGGTAAAGGGAATCAAGCTGCACTGGACGGAATTTGGTCCGCTGCTTGTATGGAAAGCTCCAAGATGGAAAAAGAAGAAATGGGGTGATGAAGCGAATCGTTTTGCAGTCTACCGTTTCAGAAAGGGAGAGAAGATTGATCTCCGTAATGTGAAGGCTTTGCAGAAGATAACCTACGATCCTTTCTATAAGGTGAAGTACGAGAAGGGAAAACAGTATGTTTATGTAGTGACAGCTCTTGACAGAGTAGGTAATGAGAGTAAGGGAAAGAAAGTCAAGGTTTCATTCTAGCTTCATTCGGTTAATCCGATGATATGATTAATAAGCCCCGGAAGTCATTATCAGACTTCCGGGGCTTTTACTATATATAGGAACTAAATGTTAGTTCTTGAAACTGTGGATAGGAGCTGGGATGCGACCTAAACGGTTGATAAATGCCTCGCAGCTGAACTTGTTCACTGGCATGATAGGAGCGTGACCCAGCAAGCCACCGAAGTCTACATTGTCACCAACCTTCATTCCTACAACAGGGATGACGCGGACGGCTGTGGTCTTCTGGTTGACCATACCGATAGCAGCCTCGTCGGCAATGATGCCGGAAACTGTTGTGGCAGGAGTATCTCCCGGAATGGCAATCATATCGAGACCTACAGAACATACGCAGGTCATAGCCTCCAGCTTTTCGATGGTCAGTGCACCCGCCTCAACGGCATTGATCATACCCTGGTCTTCACTGACAGGAATGAAAGCACCGCTCAAACCGCCAACGTATGATGACGCCATGATACCGCCCTTCTTTACCTGGTCGTTCAGGAGAGCAAGAGCTGCTGTAGTTCCAGGAGCACCTGCATGCTCAAGACCGATGAGTTCGAGGATATCAGCAACACTGTCACCGATGGCTGGAGTAGGAGCCAGAGAGAGGTCGATGATGCCGAATGGTACGTTGAGACGGCGTGAAGCCTCCTTAGCAACCAACTGACCTACACGGGTAATCTTGAAGGCAGTGCGCTTGATGGTTTCGCAGAGAACCTCGAAGCTTTCGCCCTTCACCTTCTCCAATGCATACTTTACTACACCCGGACCGCTGACACCAACGCTTACTACAGCATCAGCCTCTGAAACACCGTGGAAGGCACCAGCCATGAATGGGTTGTCATCAGGAGCATTGCAGAGAACAACAAGCTTGGCGCAGCCCAAAGAACCATTTTCCTTGGTAGCTTCAGCCGTATCCTTGATGATTTCTCCCATCAGACGGACAGCATCCATGTTGATTCCGGTCTTGGTAGAACCCACGTTGACAGAGCTGCAGACGAAATCTGTCTGAGCCATTGCCTGTGGGATAGAACGGATAAGGAGTTCATCGCTCTTGCTCATACCCTTGCTTACGATGGCAGAGTAACCACCGAGGAAGTTGACACCGAGTTCCTTGGCACACTTGTCGAGGGTCTTGGCAACCTTCACGTAGTCGTCTGTAGTCTTGCATGCAGAGCCGCCTACCAGAGAGATAGGAGTGATGGAGATACGCTTGTTGACGATAGGCACTCCAAATTCCTTGGAAATATCTTCGCCCGTCTTCACCAGGTTCTTAGCGAGTCGTGTAATCTTATTATGTATATTCTGACAGAGTTCCTCCACATCGGTAGAAGCGCAGTCCAGGAGATTGATACCCATGGTGATGGTGCGCACATCGAAGTTTTCCTGCTCTATCATCTTATTGGTTTCGATAACCTCAGATATATTGATCATACTTTCAAAATTTAGCTATTGATTATAAACTTTTGGATTCTTGCTTAGATTCTGTGCATCATGTTAAAGATTTCCTCGCGCTGGCATTTCACCTGCACGCCGAGTTCCTTACCCACGTTGGCAAGTTCATCAGCAACCTCTTCAAACGATTTTGTCATCTTGCCCATATCTACAATCATCATCATGTTAAAATACTCCTGTACGATGGTCTGAGAGATATCAAGAATGTTGATGCTGTTCTCTGCCAAATAAGTACAAACCTTGGCGATGATACCAACGGTATCCTTTCCCACTACTGTAATAATCGTTCTGTTCATGATTATAGCTTTTTATTGTTATACTTTTGTTCTTAATATGTTTTATGCCACAAAAGTACAACTATTTTGTCAGACTGCCAAATAAAAAAAAGAAAACTTGCAAAATAACTGATATTTTGCAAGTTTTCTCTGCTTGTATTCTAAATAATTGATACTTCTAATTATTTGATACCTCTTTCATTCAATGCCTTTGAATATTTAGCAGCATTCTGCAGGTGCTCCTGATAAGTGCGTGCAAAATTATGGGTGCCGCTGAAATCCTCCTTGGCGCACATGTAGAGATAATCGTGCTTGACGAGGTTGAGAACAGCGTCAATGCCAGCTACTGAAGGGATGCGGATAGGTCCTGGTGGCAATCCCGGATTCACATAGGTATTGTATGGACTCTTGATGCGCAGCAGATTGTTGTAGATGCGCTTCAGGTCGAATCGCTTCCAGGCGTATTTGATGGTTGGATCTGCCTGCAGCGGCATTCCTTCCGGATATTCTGCATTGCGCAGCTTGAAGCGGTTGTAGTACATTCCGGCAATCATCGGCTTCTCGCCGTTGTTGGCTGTTTCTTCGTCCACGATGCTTGCGATGGTGATGACTTCTACCGGAGTCAGCTGCAGAGCCTTTGCCTTCTGCGTACGGTCTTCATTCCAGAACTTCTCGCTTTCCTTCTTCATTCGGTCGAGCAGCTTTTCTACGGATGAGTTCCAGTAGATGTCGTAGGTGTTCGGGATGAACATGCAGGCGATGGTGGTGGTGTCGTAACCATACTTCTCGCAGGTAGCCTCATCGGTCAGCGCCTGGAGAATGGAGGTGCTGTCTATCATCAGCTTCTTGCTGAGTTCTACCGACAGTTTGTCCAGTGTACGTACGGAAGGCAGTGTGAGGTTGATTGGTTCCTGCAGTCCGTTCTTCATGTGTCGCCACACCTTCAGTGCGCCTTCTCCCGGATGGATGGCGTAGCGTCCGGTATGGATATGCTCCGCATATCCGAAGTGATGGGTCAGGGTCTTGAATGCCTGATACGGGAAACTGTTGTCTATCGGTTCCACCTTTTTATATACAGAGTCTATATTGTCGTCTGTGTCAATATAGACATACTGCGTATTGCTGCTCTTCGAGAAAGAGGAGAAGCAGTAGAGGTAACCAACAATGGCAACTATCACGATGCATGCGATGGCACCGTAGAGATAGAGCTTAGAAACTGATTTTTTCATTTTCTTTGTATTCATTTTTGTTTTGCTTCACTTTTTTTCTGTTCAATCCTATCATAAACATGATATTGCGTTCTTATCTGCAAAAGTACTGCAAAAATGGGAAATGGCAAAGTATCGTCAATTAAATTAGGTTAAAAAGCCTCTCTCGTTGTCAATTTCTTATGTTTCTCTTTTTCTCTTTCAAAAAAAATATTTACTTTTGCGGTCGACATACGGAAATCCTGTGCGATGGGGATACTGATGGTTTCCTGCACAGTGATTTGTTGAATCAATAAGAATAACTAGGAGAAAGAAAGCATGAAGATAAATTTTTCTTTACCATATAAGGCTCATTGGGGCGAGATGCTATGTGTGAATCTCACCTTTTATTCTTCAAGGGGAGCCAGTCAGGAGGTGAAACTCCTGATGAGTACCCGGGATGGTTATCACTGGATGGTGGAAACTTCTACCCGTGAAAACCGCCAGCATCCCTTTGATCTGATTTACTATTATTATACGGTGGTTGATGAAGACGGCAAGGTGCTCCGTACGGAATCGGTTGATTCGCCGAGAGTATACGTATATGATTCTTCCAAGAGTTATATCTTTGACGATTTCTGGCTGGAGGAGAAGCCGGCAGCCCGCATGGCTACAGCCATCGGCAGAACTCCCAAAGTGGATGTGGAATCGTATGAGCGCATGGAATGTATGCCGCTCTTCGGCGAGACAATCATCTTCAAGGTTCATGCTCCCCGTCTTCACGAAGGTGAAGCGATTGCCTTATTGGGCAATCATCCTACGCTGGGCAACTGGAACATCGACCATTTCCTGCAGATGAAGTCTCTGGGCAAGCATGAATGGGTATTGTCGGTCAATGTGGCTCCGATTGATGCTCCGATAGAATTCAAGTACATCATTGTGAATACGGACACCCAGCGATTCAAGCGCTGGGAGTATGGTGGAAACCGTACGCTTGACGAGCGTATCTATCAGGACGAGGTTCATGTGCTTCATGGCGGTGATTTCCGCATCAAGAAGTTCCCGCCACATGCTCAGTTTGACTTTGAGACATACGTCTTCGACCTTGACGGCACCCTGATTTCATCTCTTGAAGATCTGGCTTCCAGCTGCAATTATGCCCTGCGGGCGAATCAGTTGCCTGAGCGTTCCATTGAAGAAGTGAGAATGATGGTGGGCAACGGTGTGAAGTTGCTGATGGAGCGTGCGATAGGAAAGGAACGGCTGGAGTCGGGCGAGGTGGATTTCGACCGTGTGTTCCAGGACTTCCGAAATCATTATATGGTTCATAATCTGGACGAGACTGCTCCTTATCCTGGAATCATGGACATGCTGAAAGAGCTGAAGGCGCGCGGCAAGAACATCGCCGTGGTCAGCAACAAGTTCTATGCTGCTACGGAGGAACTCTGCCGCCATTTCTTCGGAGACCTTGTAGACGTAGCCATCGGTGAACGGGAGGGCATTGAGAAGAAGCCGGCTCCGGACACCGTGAACGAAGCACTCAGACTGTTGCATGCGGACAGGGAGACTGCTGTATATATCGGTGACAGTGATGTGGACGTGATGACGGCACGCAACAGTCACATGCCTTGCATCAGCGTGCTCTGGGGCTTCCGCGACTGCGATTTCCTGTCAGAGCATGGGGCAACTATCTATGTCAGTGCTCCTGACCAGCTGCTCTGATGATTGTCGGATATTATATAAAAAGTATTGATGAGCATCATACAGAATGCTCATCAATATAGGTTTTTACAACATCGCTGAAGGTGTCAGAGATAGGAATGCCCAGCGATCCGTATATCAGCTTGCCCCGTTCGATGACGTCGAACTTGGTCATGTTGGCAAGATAGGAACGGTGTATTCTTCTGAATTTCTCTTTTGGAAGTCGTTCTTCCAGATGCTTGAGGTTGCCCAGGGTGGATACGTTCTCCATTCCTTCCAGATGGAAGAGGATGTAATCCTTCAGGCTTTCTACGAAGAGAATCTTATCGAACGGTATGCGTACATATTTATAATCGCTCTTCACGATCAGGAACTTGTCGCGTTTGATAGGATTGTATTTGTCGTCCTGCATGTAGGATTCGAAAACCTTCTTGCAGGAGTCCATGAAGTCTGGATAGCTGATAGGCTTCAGCAGATAGTCGAAAGCGTGAACCTTGTAGGCTTCGATGGCATACTCCTTGAAGGCTGTAGTGAAGATGATCTTGACGTTCTTAGGTACCACCTTGGCGAATTCCAGTCCACTGATTTGCTGCATGTGGATGGCCAGGAACAGGATGTCGAGATGACTGTGGCGTATGCCGTCTACTGCATCAATGGCAGAAGGGTAGGCGCCGATAAGATTCAGCGTAGGTGTTTCGTCTACGTATTTCTTCAACTGCTCCAGTGCAGTAGGATCTTCATCTATAATTGCACAGTTTAAAATCATAAGCGTTTGTTGTGGTTTAAAATATATTTTTCGGTATAAACGCATTTCTTATTTATATATTGTATTGTGTTTCGATTTTTTTGCGTTAATAATTATTTTTCTTCTTATAAACTTAAATTTGTTTAATCTATTTGGTCATTTGACGAAAAACTTATAACTTTGGGGATTGAAACATGAGATTACTGTATATGAAAAAGAAATATAATAAGAAATCTATAGCAGACAACGTCAATCAGTCATCTTCGGCGTGTAGATTTTTCTGGCAGAACGGAAAGCAGATGCTTCTGGCGTTGGCTCTCTGTCTCAGTCCGGTATCTACCTTCGCCCAGAAGATTTCGCTGGGTTCCTGCATCACCCGTGACGGTGGTCAGTACAAGGGCGAAATGGTAAGCGGAAAGCCTCAGGGCAAGGGTGCTGCCGTCTATCCGAACGGCGATACTTACGAAGGCGCTTACCAGAAAGGAAAGCGTGAAGGATATGGCGTATATACTTTCTCTGACGGTGAAAAGTACGAAGGTCAGTGGATGCAGGACCAGCAGCATGGCAAGGGTACTTTCTATTTTCAGAATAATAACAAGTATGTAGGACTCTGGTTCAGAGACTTCCAGCACGGTCATGGAGTCATGTATTATTATAATGGTGACAGATACGACGGCGACTGGTATAAGGACAAGCGACAGGGTAGAGGAACCTATACCTATTCCAATGGTGCCCAGTATAAGGGCCAGTGGATGAACGACATGAAGAATGGCAACGGTTTTTTCAATTGGGGTGACGGTACTACCTACGACGGTCAGTGGGTGAACAACCAGCGTTCCGGAAAAGGCGTATTCAAGTATGCTGACGGTGATGTCTACAATGGCGACTGGAAGGATGATATCCAGGACGGCAAGGGAATCTACAAATTCCACAACGGTGATGTCTATGAAGGCGATTATGTTCAGGGCGAACGTACCGGTGAAGGCATTTTCCGTTCGATGAACGGCTCCAAGTATACAGGACAGTTTCTCGACGGTCAGCGTTCCGGTCAGGGTACTTTCGTATGGAAGAACGGAGACATCTATGTTGGTTCCTGGAAGGATGACCTGCAGAACGGAAGGGGCAAGCTGACCAAGAAGAACGGTGATATTTACGAGGGTGAATTCCGCAACGGTCATGTAGAGGGCAATGTGGTGATTCACTATGCCGACGGTCGCCGCTTCAAGGGAGTCTACCGTAAGGGCAAGCGCGAAGGAGCCTGCATTGAGGAAGATAAGAACGGCAAGCGTTTCGAGGGCAACTATCGCAACGACATGCGTGACGGCAGATTCGTAGAGAAAGACCGCAATGGTCAGGTTACAGCCAAGGGAACCTACGAAAACGGCAAGCGTTTCGAAGATTAATCGAATTTAATAGAACTAATAAAGAAGATTAATCGGAAAAATAGGAATAATAAAGAAATAATAAATAGGAATAATATGAATTAATAACGAGATACTGAACAGCGGACATATCATAAAGTTCAATGTTCAATGTTCCGAGTTCAAAGTTCCATGTTCAAATCTCAAAGTTCAAAGTAAGACTATGATAGTTGATACATTAGACAATTTGGAGAGATATATTTCTCTCAATCCACTCTTCCCGGAAGTGGTGAAGTTTATTAAGGAGAACGATCTCACTCAGCTTGAGGCAGGTAAGCATCCTATTCAGGGCGCCGACCTTTTTCTGAATATTGCTGAGGCTCAGGGTAAGGACGAGGAGGATGCTGTTATCGAGACTCATCGCAAGATGATCGATATCCAGATTCCACTTGATAATGAGGAAACCTACGGATATACTCCTTTGAAGGACCTTCCAGAGGTAGAGTACAACGAGGCAAAGGATATCACCAAGTATCCTGGCGTGAAGGCGCAGACGCTCGTTACCTGCAAGCCGGGTCAGTTTGCCATCTTCTGGCCAGAGGACGGTCATCAGCCATGTATCGGCAAGGGCGCCATCCACAAGGCTATCTTCAAGATCAAGGCTTAATCTGGGCAAGTTCACAATCGAATACACATAAATATAAATATTTAAATCTATAATCCATGGCAACAGAAAAGAAGACTACAGCTAAGAAGACAACAGCCAAGAAGGCAGCCTGCAAGAAGACTGCCTGCAAGAAAACAACCAAGGCTGCTGCTGTTAAACATATAGGACTTGTAAAGAACGATCCTTACCTGGCAGACTACGAGGATGCTATCCGCGGCCGCCACGACCACGTGCTCTGGAAGATGGGCCAGCTTACCAACAACGGCAAGACCACCCTGAGCGATTTTGCCAATGGCTTCGAATACTTCGGCCTTCACAAGACAGAGAAGGGATGGGTGTTCCGTGAGTGGGCGCCTAACGCTACAGATATCTATCTCATCGGTGACTTCAACGACTGGAAGGAGACAGAGAAGTATCGTGCCAAGAGACTGAAGAACTCTGGTAACTGGGAGCTGAAGCTTCCTGAGAAGGCATTGAAGCACGGTGACCTCTACAAGATGAAGGTGCACTGGGAAGGTGGCGAAGGCGAGCGAATCCCTGCATGGGCTCAGCGCGTAGTACAGGATGAGCAGACCAAGATTTTCTCTGCGCAGGTTTGGAATCCAGAGCCTTACAAGTGGAAGAAGAAGACTTTCAAGGCAAAGACCACTCCGCTCTTGATTTATGAGTGCCATATCGGTATGAGCCAGGATGCAGAGAAGGTTGGAACCTATACTGAGTTCAAGGAGAATGTATTGCCTCGCATCATCGAGGACGGTTACAACTGCATCCAGATCATGGCTATCCAGGAACATCCATATTATGGTTCTTTCGGTTATCATGTGAGCAGCTTCTTTGCAGCCAGCAGCCGTTTCGGTACTCCTGAAGAGTTGAAGGATCTCATTGATACTGCCCATCAGAACGGTATTGCCGTCATCATGGACATCGTCCACTCTCATGCAGTGAAGAACGAGGTGGAAGGCCTTGGTAATCTTGCCGGCGATCCTAACCAGTATTTCTATCCTGGCGACCGTCATGAGCATCCTGCCTGGGACAGCCTCTGCTTCGACTACGGCAAGAACGAGGTAATCCACTTCCTGCTGAGCAACTGCAAGTACTGGCTTACAGAGTTCCATTTCGACGGCTTCCGCTTCGATGGTGTAACTTCTATGCTGTATTACAGCCATGGATTGGGTGAGGCATTCTGCAACTACGGCGATTACTTCAACGGTCATGAGGACGATAACGCCATCTGTTATCTTACCCTTGCCAACAGTCTGATTCATGAGGTGAACAAGAATGCGATTACCATTGCCGAGGAGGTGAGCGGAATGCCAGGACTGGCAGCCAAGTTTGAAGACGGCGGCTATGGCTTCGACTACCGCATGGCGATGAACATTCCTGACTACTGGATCAAGACCATCAAGGAATTGAAGGATGAAGACTGGAAGCCATCCAGCATCTTCTGGGAAATCAAGAACCGCCGTGCCGACGAGAAGACCATCTCTTACTGCGAGAGTCATGACCAGGCACTGGTAGGCGACAAGACCATCATCTTCCGTCTCATTGATGCTGATATGTACTGGCATTTCAAGAAGGGAGATGAGAACGATGTTGCCCACCGCGGTATTGCCCTTCACAAGATGATCCGTCTGGCTACAGCATCCACCATCAATGGCGGTTACCTGAACTTCATGGGTAATGAGTTCGGTCATCCGGAATGGATTGACTTCCCTCGCGAGGGTAATGGCTGGAGCTATAAGTATGCCCGTCGCCAGTGGAACCTGGTAGACAATAAGGAATTGTGCTACCACTACTTAGGCGATTTCGATAAAGCAATGCTCAAAACGATTACGAGCGAAAAGAATTTTAACAAGACACCAGTTGTAGAGATCTGGCACAATGATGGAGATCAGGTTCTAGCCTACATGCGAGGCGATTTGCTCTTCGTGTTCAACTTCTCGCCAACCCGTTCGTTTACCGATTACGGTTTCCTTGTTCCTACAGGCGCCTACAGCGTAGTGCTTGATACGGACAACAAGGCATTCGGCGGCAACGGCTTGAATGATGATGAGCTGACCCATCTCACGACTTACGATCCACTTTACGTGAACGACCGCAAGGAGTGGCTGAAGCTCTATCTGCCAGCCCGTACAGCATTGGTGCTGAAGAAAAATTAATGTAGATAAATTTTATGGGAAATAAAAAGAATAGCACAGCGAAGATGCACTTCGCTTGTGCTATTGTCTTTATCATTTTTGTTTATTGCTACCTGGCTTTTTACCAGGCAGATGTATTAGCCGTTGCCCAGCATGTGCTGAGTGATGGTAAAACCGACTATAGCTATACAGTCGCCCCGCTGCTGATTACGTTGGTACTTTATGTCCTGCATTTGGGCGTCTATGCGTTAACTCAGGTAAAGCGCCGCTTTCATGCTCTTACGTATTTTCCTTCCTTCCTGATTCTCACCATCATCACCGACATTCCTACGGATGTGGATATTCATCATTCCCTCGGTGCCTGGTGGATAGTGGCTCCCTTGTGCCTTCTGGCTTTCGGCGGAGCGGTATGGGTCATCAGGCAACTGGAACCATTGGAACAGGAACCTCATAGCAGCGGCTGGCTTTCCAAGTATATGTGGCTCAACCTCTTCCAGATGGTGGTGATGATTGTCGTGATGAGCTTTGTGGCAAGCAACGACCGTCTGTTCCATGAACGTATGAAGATGGAGCGGTTGATGAAGCAGAAGAATTATGCTGAAGCGCTGAAGGTGGGCAGAAAGTCCTTGCAGACCGATTCCTCGCTGACCATGCTGCGCATAGCCTGTCTGCATCATACGGGTGAACTTGCCGACAAGCTGTTTTCCTATCCGCTGGTTGGTGGCAGCAAGGCAATGTTGCCCGACAGCGTTACCGTGAAGTCATTGATGTGGAGATCTCACCGCTGGATGCAGGAGCCTACCGATTCGATGAAGATGCAGCATCTGGTATATCGCAAGCCGGAAGATTACAAGCTCTGTGCGCTGCTGCTCGACAAGAAGCTGGATCAGTTTGTCGTGGCTCTGTGCAAGCATTATGATGTGAAGACCGCCAAGCTCCCTACCCATTACAAGGAGGCTCTGACGCTCTACATCCATCGTCGCAGCAAGCCTGTCATCGAGTATCACGACAATGTGGTTGATACTGATTTCCAGGACTATCAGCAGATGGAACACAAGTATACGAACAGGCAGGAAATGCAGACTGCCATCCGTGACACCTACGGCAACACGTACTGGTATTATTTCGACTACTGCAGTAAGTAAGGAGAATATCTCTGAGAGATAAAATAATATCTCTGTAAGATAAAAAAATGTCTCTGAGAGATAAAATCATATTGCAGTAAGAGATTGGGATTTTATTATATAAAGAGATTAGAAAATGACAAGATTGAAATACATATGGATGTTTACAATAGTCTTTTTCTTCGGGCTTCCATCGGTGATGCAGGCTCAGAAGAAGGAGATTACGGCTGCCCGTGATCAGGTCAAGGCGGGCAAGGACCTGAACAAGGCACAGGCTAGCATGGAAAAACTCTTGAAGGATTCGGCTAACCTGGGCAACAAGAAGATTTGGGTTACGCTCTTTGATGCTGTCAGAAAGCAGTATGAACAGGGCAATGAAAAGCTCTATCTCAAGCAGAAGTATGATACTGCCCAGCTTTTCAATCTTGGCAGGCAGATGTTTCTCATTGCCCAGGGGCTGGACTCGGTAGAGATGGTTCCTAACCGGAAGGGCAAGGTGGATATTGAGTATCGCAAGGCGCATGCTGAATATCTCAAGCGCATCCGTCCCAATATCTACAACGGTGGAGTCTGGTTTCTGCAGAAGAAGAAATATCCGGAGGCTTATCAGTTCTTCGACCTCTACATCGACTGTGCCAACAAGCCGCTCTTCAAGGTCAATGATTTCCAGAGCAAGAATCCGCCGCTCCATACTGCTGCCTACTGGGCTGTGTATTCCGGCTATAAGATGAAGAACAGCAAGGCTACCCTGCATCATTCCTACGAAGCGTTGAAGGATACGGTTCACTACAACTATATGTTGCAGTATCTGGCTGAGACCTACAAGCTGGATAAGGATACTGCCCGCTATGTGGCTACGCTGAAGGAAGGCTTCTCACGCGCTCCGAAGTTCCCGTTCTTCTTCCCGCGTCTGGTGGAATACTATTCGGACAGGAACCAGCTCGATTCTGCAATGGATGTGGTCAATCAGGCGCTGGCTGTAGATTCGGTGAATGATATTTATCTCTTCACCAAGAGCACCCTGCTGCTCAATCTCTGCCAATACAAGGATTGCATCAAGGTGTGCGACCGGATCATTGCGCAGAACGATACTATGCCGGGAACCTATCTGAATGCTGGATTGGCTTACTTCAACATGGCTGTGGAGCAGGACAAGAACCTGAAACAGTCCAACAAGCAGCGTTCGCAGATTCAGAGCGATTACAAGAAGGCTCTGCCGTATCTGGAGAAATACAGAAAGATGATGCCCGACAAGAAGGACCAGTGGGCCTTGCCGCTTTATACCATCTATCTGAACCTGAACATGGGTAAGGAATTTGATGAGATTGACAAGCTGCTGAACCAGGGCAGAAAATAAGGATTAGAAAATTGATAATAAAGAAAATAAATATGATAGATAGAATATTGAATAAACTGGGAATCTCGCTGAACGAGATGCAGCAGGAGGCTTTTCAGTCTATTGCACATGGCAATAAGGATGTAATTGTTCTTTCGCCTACGGGCAGTGGAAAGACGCTGGCTTATCTCTTGCCGCTTTCCCAGCTGGTGGATGCGGGCGATGATGAGCCGCAGGCAATCGTGGTTACTCCCGGCCGTGAGCTGGCTTTGCAGTCGTCTACCGTATTGAAGGATATGGGTTCGGGGCTCCGTGCCATGGCTTGCTACGGCGGTCGTGCTGCGATGGATGAGCATCGGGTGCTGAAGCAGGTTCGTCCGCAGATTATCTTCGGAACTCCAGGTAGATTGAACGACCATCTCAGCAAGGGCAACTTCTCGCCTTATCATATCAAGTATCTGGTCATCGACGAGTTTGACAAGTGCCTGGAGATGGGTTTCCAGGACGAGATGAGCCGCCTCATCCAGTCTTTGCCAGGCTTGCGCCGCCACTTCCTGCTTTCTGCTACCGAGGCAGAGGAGATTCCTCGCTTCGTCCACATGGGCAGGGTAGAGAAGATAGATTATCGCATGGACGAGGAGCAGGTGCCTGAGCGAGTCCATATATATAAGGTGGAAAGTCCGGTGAAGGATAAGCTGGAGAGTCTGGGTCGATTGCTTCGCAGTCTGGGCGAAACCAGCACCATCGTTTTCCTGAACTACCGTGACAGCGTGGAGCGCACCAACAACTATCTGGTTGAGCAGGGTTTCTCCACTTCATTCTTCCATGGCGGATTGGAGCAGAAGGAGCGTGAAGCTTCCCTTTACCGATTCAGCAATGGCAGCGCCAATATTCTGGTGAGCACCGACCTGGCTTCCCGTGGTCTTGATATTCCTGATATTGACAACATCATCCATTACCACATTCCTGAGAGCGAGGACGGCTATATTCACCGTGTGGGTCGTACTGCCCGTTGGGAAGCGCAGGGTAGAGCCTTCTTCCTGCTGGGTCCTGAGGAGCATATTCCGGAATATGTGGATGCAGAGGTTGAGGAATACGAGATTCCTGCCGTTGAGGAGTTGCCGGCACCAGCCAAGCCGAAGATGGCTACCTTATATATAGGTAAGGGAAAGAAGGACAAGATCAGCAAGGGCGATATTCTCGGCTTCCTCTGCAAGAAGGGTGGCTTGAATTCTTCTGAAATCGGAAAGATTGATGTCAACGACCGGTACGCCTATGCAGCCATCGCCCGTCCTAAGCTGAAGAGCGTGCTCAACAATGTGAAGGGCGAAAAGATTAAAGGTGTCAAGACGATAGTCGAAGAAGTGAGATGAAATTTCAGGCTTTGGATAAAAAAACTGCAATGTGAGATAAATTTATAACTAGTAAAAGCCTCATCTTGGAATCTGTTTCCAGATGAGGCTTTTTAGGTTATAAATTGTAATTTAGGGCATAAATATGCAGATAATATGTTAAAACTGATGACAAAAAGAAAGATTTATGCCCAAAATGCTAAAAATGTGCAGAAAAATTTGGTAGTTTCAAATAAAAAATGTAATTTCGCAGTCGTAAGTCCTTTCATAAGGTTTACAGCTAAGCCTATATGGGTGGATTGCGCATGTATGTCTCCTGCTAACAGGAGTAAAATACGATTAATTACTTAAATAATTATAATAAGATGAAGAAGTACAATTTTAACGCAGGTCCATCAATGCTTCCACGCGAAGTGATTGAGAACACAGCAAAGCAGATTTTGGATTTTAATGGTTCAGGTCTTTCATTGATGGAAATCAGCCACCGTGCTAAGGATTTCCAGCCAGTTGTTGACGAGGCTGTCTCCCTTTTCAAGGAGCTTCTTGACATTCCTGAGGGTTACTCCGTAATCTTCCTTGGTGGTGGTGCGTCGCTGCAGTTCATGCAGATTCCTGCCAACTTCCTCATCAAGAAGGCTGCCTACATTAATTCTGGTACTTGGGCCAAGAAGGCAATGAAAGAGGCGAAGCATTTTGGTGAGGTCGTGGAGATCGCATCATCGTCCGACGCCAACTACACTTTCTATCCTCAGGTTCCTAACAATGTGCCAGCCGATTGTGATTACTTGCATTTGACAAGCAACAATACTATATATGGTACCGAACTCCGTGTAGATCCAGACGTGAACGTTCCATTGATTTCTGATATGTCATCAGATATCATGAGCCGTCCTGTAGATGTTTCCAAGTACACCGCTATCTATGCCGGTGCTCAGAAGAACCTCTCTATGGCAGGTGTTACCGTCATCGTCGTGAAGGATGAGATGCTCGGCAAGGCTCCTCGCGAGATTCCTACCATGCTCGATTATCGCACTCACGTAGAGAAGGGCAGTATGTTCAATACTCCTCCTGTAGTTCCTATCTATACCTTGATGGAGAATCTCCGCTGGTTGAAGGCCAACGGTGGTGTTGAGGCTGCTGACAAGCGTGCTCACGAGCGTGCTGAGGTTCTCTATACAGAGATTGACCGCAACAAGCTCTTCAAGGGTACTGTAGAAGAGGCTTCACGCTCTTTGATGAACATCTGCTTCGTAATGAACGATGAGTACAAGGAGTTGGAGAAACCATTCCTCGATTTCGCTACAGAGCGTGGTATGGTTGGTATCAAGGGTCACCGTTCTGTAGGTGGTTTCCGTGCCAGCTGCTACAATGCACAGACCATGGAGGGTGTTCAGGCACTCGTCAAGGCAATGCAGGAATTTGAAGCTCAACACTAATTGATAATTTATAATTAACAATTAATAATTTATAATTATCCTTGGTGATAATTGATTCTTAAAGGATTCAAGTATGAAAGTATTAGTTGCAACAGAAAAGCCATTCGCAGCTGCTGCTGTCGAGGGCATTAAGAAAGAAATAGAGGGAGCAGGCAATGAACTCGTACTGCTCGAAAAATATACTGAGAAGGCTCAGCTTCTCGAGGCAGTGAAGGATGTGGACGCGATGATTATCCGTTCTGACAAGGCTGATGCCGAGGTGCTTGACGCTGCCAAGAACCTGAAGATCATCGTTCGTGCTGGTGCCGGTTATGATAATATCGACCTGGCTGCTGCTACTGCTCACAACGTGGTGGCTGAGAATACTCCGGGTCAGAACTCCAACGCCGTTGCCGAGTTGGTTTTCGGTCTGCTGGTTTTCACCGTTCGTAATTTCTACAACGGCAAGGCTGGTTCTGAGTTGAAGGGTAAGAAGTTGGGTATCCTGGCTTTCGGTAACGTGGGTCGCAACGTGGCTCGCATCGCCAAGGGCTTCGGTATGGAGGTAGCTGCCTATGATGCATTCTGCCCAGCAGATGTCATTGAGGCTGCCGGTGTTCACGCCGTGAAGTCTCAGGATGAACTGTTCCAGACTTGCGACATTGTTTCTCTTCATATCCCTGCTACTCCAGAGACCATCAAGAGCATCGACTACAAGACCGTGAACCAGTTGCCAAAGGGTGGTATCCTTATCAACACTGCCCGCAAGGAGGTAATCAATGAGCCAGAGCTCCTGAAGCTTCTCGCTGAGCGTGAGGACTTGAAGTTCATTACCGACATCAAGCCAGATGCTGATGCCGACTTCGCCAAGTTCGAGGGTCGCTACTTCTCAACACCTAAGAAGATGGGTGCTCAGACAGCCGAGGCTAACATCAATGCCGGTATTGCTGCCGCCAAGCAGATCAATGCGTTCTTCAAGGACGGCTGCACAAAATATCAAGTAAACAAATAAAATTTAGGATATAAGAGAGCTCATAGAGGGTGCTTTAGCTAGTGCCCTTTATGGGCTTTTTATCTTTTTAAAAGAAGGAAATCCTTGTCATCTTTTTGTTTAATTACTTTAGAAACATTCAAATATTAATTATAAAATAAAACATTATGGCTATTATTAAACCATTTAAAGGCATTCGCCCTCCAAAAGATTTAGTAGAGCAAGTTGAGTCTCGTCCATACGATGTCCTCGATTCAGAGGAAGCTCGTGCCGAGGCTGGCGATAACGAGAAAAGCCTTTATCATATTATTAAACCTGAAATCAACTTCGAACCAGGTACATCTGAGTATGATCCTCGCGTCTATGAAAGTGCTGCAGAGAACTTCAAGAAGTTCCAGGAGAACGGCTGGTTGAAGCAGGATGATAAGGAACAGTATTATATCTATGCACAGACCATGAATGGCAAGACTCAGTATGGTCTTGTTGTGGGTGCATACGTTAATGATTATATGACGGGTGTCATCAAGAAGCATGAGCTCACCCGCCGTGATAAGGAAGAGGACCGCATGAAGCACGTTCGTGTCTGCAACGCCAATATCGAACCAGTCTTCTTCGCTTATCCTGATAATTCAGTGCTCAATGAGATTCTGATGCGCTATGCTGCAACAGAGCCTGAGTATGATTTCATCGCTCCGATTGATGGCTTCCGTCATCAGTTCTGGATTGTCAGCGATGATAAGGACATTGAGACCATCACCGCAGAATTTGCCAAGATGCCTAGTCTCTATATAGCTGACGGTCATCACCGTTCGGCAGCCGCTGCTTTGGTGGGTGCAGAGAAGGCTAAGCAGAATCCTAACCATACCGGTAAGGAGGAATACAACTATTTCATGGCTGTCTGCTTCCAGGCTAGCCAGTTGACCATCCTTGATTACAACCGAGTAGTGAAGGACTTGAATGGCTTGACATCAGAACAGTTCCTTGATGCCTTGACCAAGAACTTCGAGGTGATAGAGATTGATGCGATTAATGTGAATGTATCTGGCGAAGAGGAGGGTATCCCATGCTATGAGAAGTTTGCCATTGATGCTGCTATCGAGCAGTTTGGCTTGGATATCCTGAAGCCAGCCGCTCTCCATTCTTTCCTCGTTTATCTGGACGGCAAATGGTACGGTCTGTTTGCCAAGCCGGGAACATACGATGATGAGGACCCAATCGGCGTGCTCGATGTAGACATTTCTTCCCGTCTGATTCTCGACGAAATTCTGGGCATCAAGGACTTGCGTTCAGATAAGCGCATCGACTTCGTGGGTGGACTTCGTGGTCTCGGAGAGTTGAAGCGTCGTGTAGATAGTGGTGAGATGAAGATGGCATTAGCCTTGCATCCAGTCACCATGCAGCAGATTATGGACATTGCTGACAGTGGCAAGATTATGCCACCAAAGGCAACCTGGTTTGAGCCTAAGTTGCGTAGCGGATTGATTATTCACAAGTTGGATTAATGATTGACGAATTTAAGACTATATCAGATACAGTAGGCGAGGGATATTACACCGAGAAAAGGAGTAAGTTTCTCGCCTTTGCTCACCACGTTACGACCGTTGACGAGGTGAAGGAGATTGTTGCCGGGTACCGTAAGAAATATTACGATGCCCGACATTGTTGTTATGCCTATATGCTGGGTCCGGAGCGCACCGAATTCCGTGCCAATGATGATGGTGAACCATCTTCTACGGCTGGCAAGCCTATCCTTGGACAAATCACGAAGGCGGAATTGACGGATATTCTCATTGTCGTCATCCGATATTTCGGAGGTGTGAAGTTGGGTACCAGCGGATTGATTGTTGCTTATCGTGAAGCAGCAATAGATGCTCTGGCGCATTGCGAGGAAGTGACGCAGCAGGTGGAGGAAATCGTTACCTACGATTTCACTTATCCGATGATGAATGATGTGATGAGGATTGTCAAGGAGATGAATCCCCGTATTGTGGATCAGACTTTTGACAATACCTGTACCATCAAGTTGTCCATCAGAAAGAGCGAAGCCGAGCAGTTGCGTACTCGCCTGAAGAAGCTTTCCTTCGAATAAAGATAATAGCGTAGAAATCAAATCAGATTTCTACGCTATTTGCATATAATTATTAATTATTTTTTTCTTCCAATTCCTTCTGCAATCGGATGATTTCATCGCGATACTGCGCGGCTTGCATGAAGTCGAGGTCCTTGGCGGCTTGCTTCATCAGGGCGGTGGTATTGGCGATGCTCTTCTCCAATTCCTCCTTGCTCATGCTGCGGACGATAGGGTCGGCAACCATCGTGGTGCTGTCTGGTTCGATGTAAACTCGCTGTTTCGATCCTTCAGCTCCCTGAATAGTGCGGAATGATGCAGAATTGATACCAGAACCTGCTCCAGAAGCTTTTCCAGAACCGCTTCCATAACCACTTCCCAATCCATTTCCTGCCTCTTCCTTGCTGGTTGGCAGGGCGGATGTAATCGCCTTTTGAATCTGCTTCGGCGTAATGCCGTGATCGGCATTATACTGCAGCTGGATGCTTCTTCTGCGGGCGGTTTCGTCGATGGTCTTCTGCATGCTATCTGTAATATTATCTGCATACATGATTACCTTGCCGTTCACGTTTCTTGCCGCACGACCCGCAGTCTGCGTCAACGAACGGTGACTGCGCAGAAATCCCTCTTTATCAGCATCCAGGATGGCTACAAGCGAAACTTCAGGAAGGTCGAGACCCTCACGGAGCAGGTTCACACCCACCAGTACATCATAAACGCCAGCTCGCAAATCGTTCATAATCTTTACTCGGTCAAGTGTAGCCACATCACTATGGATATATGCTGCCTTCACGTCATGGTTCAGCAGGAATTCCGTCAGCTCCTCTGCCATGCGCTTGGTAAGCGTAGTGATGAGCACTCGCTCATTGCGGTGCGTGCGGGTCAGGATTTCATCCAGCAGGTCATCTATCTGGTTCTCGCTCGGGCGCACTTCAATCTCTGGATCCAGCAAGCCCGTAGGACGGATGAGCTGTTCTACCACCACGCCCTCAGCCTCTCTCAGCTCGTAATCGGCAGGGGTGGCACTGACGTAGATAGCCTGATGAATCAGACTGTGGAACTCCTCGAACGTCAGCGGACGGTTGTCGAAGGCGGCAGGCAATCGGAAACCATATTCCACGAGGTTCTTCTTTCTCGCCCTGTCGCCACCATACATGGCGCCAATCTGCGGAATGCTCACGTGGCTCTCGTCCACCACCAGCAGGAAGTCTTTCGGGAAGAAATCCAGCAGACAGTATGGCCGTTCGCCAGCCTTTCTGCCGTCGAAATATCTCGAATAGTTCTCGATGCCCGAACAGTGACCCAGCTCCTTGATCATCTCCATGTCGTATTCCACACGCTCCTTGATGCGCTGCGCCTTGATTCCGTCGCCTATACTCTTGAAGAACTCCTCCTGTTTCACCAGGTCGTCCTGAATCATGCGGATGGCGCATTCCTGCTGCTCCTTCGTGGTTACGAAGAGGTTGGCAGGATAAATCTCGTAGGTTTCGAACGAAGCCAGACGGTGATAGGTCATCGAATCCACCTCCTCGATGCTGTCTATCTCGTCGTCCCACCAGGTTACTCTCAGCACGTTGTCGCTGTAAGCCATGAAGATGTCAACGGTTTCTCCCTTCACCCGGAAGTTGCCGCGTTGCAGTTCGATGTCGTTTCTCACGTAGAGGGCGTCCACCAGCTTCCGCAGGAATTCGTTGCGGTCCAGCGTCTGTCCCTTCTTGATTTTGATGATGTTTTCCTGCATCGCCACCGGTCCGCCCATACCGTAGATGCATGATACGGATGAAACCACGATGACGTCTTTCCTGCCGGAGAGTAGGGCAGAGACGGCTCCCAGTCGCAGCTTGTCTATCTCATCGTTGATGGCGAGGTCTTTCTCGATGTATGTATCGGTGGTTGGCAGGTAGGCTTCCGGCTGATAGTAGTCGTAGTAGGATACGTAGTATTCTACGGCGTTCTCAGGGAAGAATCCCTTCATCTCCTGATAGAGCTGTGCGGCGAGCGTCTTGTTATGGCTCAGGATAAGCGTTGGTTTGCCGATGTTTGCGATGACATTGGCAACCGTAAAGGTCTTTCCCGAACCGGTAACGCCCAGCAGTACCTGCGCCGGCTCACCCTGCTCAATGCCTTCGGTAAGCTGTCGGATAGCCTGTGGCTGGTCGCCCGTCGGTTTGTATTCTGATGTAATTTTAAAGTCCATAATCACTGAATTTAGGTGCAAAAATACAAAAAAATCGCCATTAATCGTTATAAAGATTAATATTTTGCGAAAAAATGTATTTTTTCTTTTGATAATAAGTAAATTATGAGTAACTTTGCATCTCAAAATGAGAATTATGAAGAAATTGACTCTTATCGCAACATGCGTAGCACTGCTGATGACCAGCTGTGTGAACGAATATAACCAGATCACCAAATTGGGTGATTATACTTTGAAGTACGAGTATGCCAAGCAGTGTTATGCTCAGGGCAAGTATTCCCGTGCCGTACCTCTCCTGCAGGAAGTCGTTACCATGAAGAAGGGTTCTACCGAGGGCGAGGAATGCCTCTATATGCTTGCCATGTCGGAGTTCGGAATGAAGGATTACGAGACCGCATCCGAATACTTCAAGAAGTATTTCTCTTCCTATCCGAAGGGTCGCTACGCTGAGAATGCCAAGTATTACGTGGGCGAGAGTCTCTTCCAGAATGCTCCGGAGCCTCGATTGGACCAGAGCACCACGATGACTGCCATCGCTGCCTTCCAGGAGTATCTCGACATCTTCCCTGATGCTCATCTCAAGTCTCAGGCCACCAGCCGTCTCTATGCCCTGCAGGATCTGCTTGTGGAGAAGGAATACAAGAGCGCCCGTCTCTACTTCGATTTGGGAACCTACTTCGGCAACTGCACCAACGGCGGCAACAACTATGAGGCTTGCATCGTCACAGCGCAGAATGCCCTGAAGGACTATCCTTACAGTAACCGCCGTGAGGAGTTTGCTTCGCTCGTAATGAAAAGCAAGTACGAACTCGCCAAGATGAGTGTGGAGAGCAAGCAGCTGGAGCGTTATCAGGACGCTGAGGATGAGTGCTACGGCTTCATCAATGAATATCCTGATTCAAAGGAGCGCTCGCTTGCCGAGAAGTATATCGAGAAATGCAAGGAGTATGAGAAGGCTCATCCTGAGGATTCGCTCGAAAAGCTTGCCGAGAACTAGAGCGCATATATATAATAAGGTAATAATCGAAAAAAAGAATAATAATAGTACTATAATTATGGATTACAAGAAATCAAATGCACCAGTAAACACAGTTACTCGTAACATCATGGACCTCTGTGATGAAACTCAAAACATTTATGAAAGCGTAGCTATCATTGCTAAGCGTGCCAACCAGATTTCGGTTGAAATCAAGCAGGACCTGAGCAAGAAGCTCCAGGAGTTTGCTTCTTACAACGATTCTTTGGAGGAGGTATTCGAGAACCGTGAGCAGATTGAAATCTCTCGCTACTACGAGAAGTTGCCAAAGCCAACATTGATCGCTACTCAGGAGTTTATCGAGAACAGCATCTTCTGGCGCGACCCCTCTAAAGAGTATCGTCCTGCTGCTACTACAGTCAATGAGTTGTAATAAAGGGAAAGAAAAGATATGATACAGCGCAAACAGACTCTGTTTCTGCTTTTGGCAGTCATCGTATGTGCGCTCTGCCTGTTCCTGCCAGTAGGCAGCGTTGAGCCGAAGGGAATGGGTGCCGACAGTCTGATTTACAATCTGGGAGTGGTGATGGGTGATGGCGGTCTCGCTATCTCTACCACCTGCATCCCGTTGTTTGTCCTGCTCAGCGTAACAGCGATACTATCGTTGGTAACGATATTCCTTTATAAGAATCGCAAGGTCCAGATGTCAATCTGCAAGAATGCCATGCTGCTCAATGCGCTCTGGGTTCTCGACTATGCCCTGATTCTCTTCGGCATCATTCCGGTTCCTGAGGTAGAGGGCAAGGTGAACATCGAGTTTGCAGCCTGCCTGCCTATCGTCAGCATCATCCTTCTGGCAATGGCCTATAAGGGCGTCAATGACGACGAAAAGCTGGTAAAAGCGGCAGATCGCATCCGATAAGGGGCTGATTCTTAAAAGAAATGCTAAAAAAGCCTATAAAAATAGGATAAAATTTGTGGGTACCAAATAAAAGTTGTACCTTTGCACCCGCTGTCACGAGATGGCAGCATAAAATTCAAACCTCATATATATTAATTAAATTAAAATTTAAGATTTAAAAAATGGCAACAAAGATCAGATTGCAGCGCGGCGGTCGTAAGAACTATGCTTTCTACAGCATCGTAATCGCTGACGTTAGAGCACCACGTGATGGTAAATTTACTGAGAAGATTGGTACATTCAATCCTAACACCAATCCTGCTACTGTAGATTTGAATTTCGAGCGCGCTCTCTACTGGGTAGAGACAGGTGCACAGCCAACAGACACAGTTCGCAACATCCTCAAGGGCGAGGGCGTTTACTTGATGAAGCACCTCAAGGGTGGCGTTAAGAAGGGCGCATTCGACGATGCAGAGGCTCAGAAGCGTTTCGACGCTTGGAAGAACGGCAAGGACGCTAAGAATACTGCTGTTCGTGAGGGCGATGCTAAGGCTAAGAAGGAAGCTGCTGCTAAGGAGCTCGAGGCTGAGAAGAAGATGAACGAGGCAATCGCTAAGAAGGTAGCTGAGAAGAAGGCTGCTGAGGCTGCTGCTAAGGCAGAGGCTGAAGCTGCTAAGGCTGCTGAGGAGGCTTCTGAGGAGGCTCCAGCTGAGGCTTAATCTTCTGAATGAATCTTCTTTGAAGATTGAAAAGTATAAGGTCGATTACTCTTTTTTAAAGGGTGTCGGCCTTTTTTTGTTGTTTTTATTCCTGCAAATTCCTGCAATAAACCGCCGGGAATTCCGTTTAGATAATATGGAAAAGACAAAGGAAACTAATCATGAGATGGAGGCTGAAAAGAACAGCTACTCTCATATACTGAAATATACCGGATTGCTGGGAGGCGTACAGGGACTCAACATGCTCGTGGGTATTGTGAGGAATAAGTTTACCGCCATGTTCCTGGGACCATCCGGCATGGGATTGCTGTCTCTTTTCAATGCAACTTCCGGTTTTCTTACCTCCGCCACCAATCTCGGCATTCCTACCAGTGGCGTCAGGGTGGTTTCCGAGGCTGAAGCCCGGAATGGGGTAGAGCAGGCGATTTCTCAAGTCCGCACGCTCAGTCTGCTTTCTGCCCTTCTGGGTGCGCTGGTCTGCGCCCTTCTCGGTCCTCTCCTCAATCTCTTCACCTTTTCCTGGGGCAATCATACCTACCATTTCGTGCTGCTGGCTCCTACCATTTTCTTCACGATTCTTGCCGGTGGCGAAACGGCTATCCTCAAGGGTTTGGGCAAGCTGAAGTCGCTGGCTGCGCAGGCATTTGCCCTGTCTCTCCTTTCCCTGCTCGTTTCCGTACCCGTTTACGGCTTCTTTGGCGAGAGCGGCATTCTCGCAGTGCTCTTTCTGCTGGCACTGGCTCAGTGGCTCCTCGCCCTTTCGTTTTCGCGAAAGGAGCATCCCTTCCGCCTGTGCCTTTCCCGAATCCAGCTGCTCAAGGCTTTCCCGATGATCCGTCTCGGACTCTCCTTTGTGCTGGCTGGGATGATGAGCAGCGGGGCTGAGTTTCTGGTCAGAGCCTTTCTCAACCACCAGGGCAACCTGGCTGAGGTAGGACTTTTCAATTCAGGCATTACCCTGGTGCTGGTCTATGGCGGCATGGTTTTCTCGGTGATGGAGACCGATTATTATCCTCGTCTTTCTGCTGCAAGGGGAGAAGGAAGCGCAACATCAGAGGCTGAAAACCGCAATCTGATCGTCAACCGTCAGTTGGAGATGAATCTTCTGCTGATGGGGCCCATCATCAGCGCCATCATCCTGCTGCTGCCCATTGCCATTCCGCTGCTCTACAACTGGGAGTTTCTGGGTGTGGTGGGGATGACTCAGATTGCAGCTGTTGGCTTGCTGTTCAAGGCGTTCTACATGCCTCTGGAGTACATTCCGCTGTCCAGGGGCGAGGCTCGTGTGTTCCTGGTGCAGGAGAGCTGTTGCGTGGTGTTGCTCATCGTCTGCGAAATCATCGGCTATCTGCTTCACGGACTGGACGGTCTGGGAGCGGGCATTGTCGTAGCTTACGCCGTAGAGTCGATAGGTGTTTATGTCTTCTGCCGCATCCATTATGCCTATCGCCTGAGTTTTCCGTCGGTCCAGCATCTGTTGGTTCATGTATTGAATCTGCTCTTGTTGGGTTGTGTAGTATGGTTATCTGAGGTAGATTCATGGTGCTATTGGCTGTTGGGTCTTTTTCTCTGTGCGGCTTCCCTGCTGTACAGTTTCTCCCGTATCAGGCGTTCGCTGAAGGGAAAATGATGACTGGCGCCTGTCATCATTTATCCCCCGCCTGGGTCATCATAGATAACCGTTTGAAGGCACATAAGGCGTTTCCTTCGATTGCCGGTGCAAAGATACGAAGATTTTCGGTATCTACCAAAATTTGGCATGTGATAAGGAGCGATTTTCAGCAGCTTACGATTTGAAACTTAGTTAAAAAGACTAACTCGCTCTAAATTGGACTTTGATTGAAAATCAAGAAGTTGGGCGTTTGCCTATATTATATAGGTAACAATATGGAAACGAGCGGACTTCTGCTCGTTTCTGTATTTTGCAATATGCAAAGAACGCCTCAATTCGGGGACAAAGATACGATATTTTTCTAAATATCCCATGACTATCTAGGAGAAATTTATGGAATTTAGAACTTTTGCGTAAAATTCTCTACCCGATAAGCTGGTTTCTTAGAAAATATTTGGAGAAGGCGAATTAAAGCCACATTTTTGTAGCTATAAATTCCACCACTCCTCTCAACGATGTGTACTAAGATGAGGCTTTACTTTTTATTTGGATATATGAGCTACGACAAACAACTCATATATATTTAACAATTAGTCTTACCCTCAAATCCGCAACCTATAGGGTTTCGTGGGATTTTGCTTGTAAAACGACAAAAATTCTTTTATTGTACATATTCCTTGGGCATAACAGAAACGTCGTAAACACAAAATCCCCTTACTCCATAAAGCGACTTGAGGTAATACGCCGGTTTAACCAGAAAAGCATGGCCTTTAACCAAAGTCTGTCTTGAACAGGTTGGCATAAGCATTGTCGTCTGAGTAAATGTTCAATACATGCCTACGTGATGTCTTAATCCATTTCGCAGGAACAGAGATGAACTTGAAAACAAAGGTCTTGATTCTGCTGGTGGCACGCAATCCAAAATCGTACTCTTGACCGGATTTCAATTGACCAGTAGCAAGCAGGGCATTGACCAGTAAGCAGTTCATCTTGTCTGCAGTATTGAAATCATAGGATTTGCCAGAAGCAGACTTATAGGTGATGCTCTTAAAAGTCAGTTCTTCGATAGCACGTAATATGGTGTCTGCGCTGCAAGTGCGAAGAGTTGGATGAAGAGACAAATGTTTCATCAGGTGAGTTGTAACATCCTCAATACATGAGCCACCACAAAGATATACGCACATCAGAGAGCGTAGAATCTCGCTATATTGATAACCAAACATAGTGCATCTCAATCCCAAGGTGGAATCTATGGTTTGAGCTAAAAGAGCATCAAATTGCTCCATAATCGAAAAAATTCCCCCAAAAGGAGTGAGTTTCTCAGATTTAATTTGTATCTTTGCCATGTCATATTAGAGTTTTGCTTGTCTTCTTTTCGCAACACTAAGGTAAGTGAAAATTCTGACATGGCAAAATCCTGGGCAACTTTTTGTTGCTCAGGCACTTATAAATAATGTTAAACTATAGTGTTGCGGAATTAAGAAACATGAAAAAAAACAGAAAAAAGCAAATCGTAGTTTTGTGTATAGCTTTAGTTTGCATCTTCATCTTGGTGTTCTCATTGTCCCATAAATCAGCTACAAAAGGTAGCGCGAATCCTCCATTAACAGATGTTTTGACTGATAGCATTTCTCAGATTGTCTCGGCTTGTCCTGGTGAAATTGGTGTGGCGGTTATTATTAATAACACAGATACGGTTAGTGTTAATAATAAAAGCATTTATCCTATGATGAGTGTATTTAAGGTTCATCAGGCATTAGCTCTTTGCAATGATTTTGACAAAAAAGGCCTTTCCCTTGATACCTTGGTAAAGATAAATAGGGAAAAACTTGATCCAAAGACATGGAGCCCTATGATGAAAGATTATTCAGCACCAGTTATATCGTTGACAGTAAGAGATCTGTTGCGCTATACTCTTTCCCAGAGCGACAATAATGCAAGCAATATCATGTTTAAGAATATGCTCAATACTGCACAAACAGACAGTTTTATAGCGAAACTCATACCACGTTCGAGTTTTCAGATAGCTTATACAGAAGAGGAAATGTCCGCTGACCATGACAAAGCTTACTCTAATTACACATCTCCTCTTGGTGCTGCAATGTTGATGAATCGTTTGTTTACAGAAAGTCTTATCAGTAATGAGAAACAAGATTTCATTAAGAATGCATTGAAAGAATGTAAAACAGGTATAGATAGGATAGTAGCTCCACTTCTTGATAAAGAAGGGGTTGTAATAGCACATAAGACAGGTTCTGGTGATGTCAATGAAAATGGTATTCTTGCAGCTCAGAATGATGTAGCCTATATATGTCTGCCTAATAAGGTCTGCTATACCTTAGCTGTATTTGTTAAGGATTTCAAGGGAAATGAATCACAAGCGTCACAATTTGTTGCGCATATATCAGCGGTAGTATATTCTTTATTAATCAATACTGCGTTAAATTAATATTTAATCGTCTGTAAATCAATAACTTATATTAAGAAATGCTTATGAAAACTTAACTGTAAAAAGTTGGTCAAGTCGCTGATTTTCAGTAACTTTGTAGATCACGACAAATACAATATTACATGAATACAGGACTTGACCAATATATGGATATCTTTAAAGATGCAGTTGAAGATTCGGCTGCAAAGTTAACAAAAAGTTTCGAGAAAATACTCATCGAGGTGATAATTTTGTTCATGGTAATACCAAGAAAGATAAATTTCACCCAAATGGGGAGGTATGGCTCGCATGTTGAGCAAACCTATCGCAACGCATTCGGCTTGAAAAAGTCGAAAAGCATAGACTGGCTCAAACTTAATGTCTCACTTGCCAAGCGCTTCTTTGGTAAACAGGGAAGATGGGCTATTGCCATTGATCCCAGTTACATCAGCAAAGCTGGCAAGAAGACTCCACATATCGGTCGTTTTTGGTCGGGATGTGCACAGTCTGTTAAACATGGTCTCGAAATCATGGGTATTGGCCTCATTGATATTGATACCAAAGACTGCATGATGTTAAGAGCCCACCAGTCGCTAAGTAATAAAGAACTGAGTCTTAGAAACAAGACTATGGTAGATTTCTATATCGGCGTCATTAAGCGTTATCGCAAGGAACTTCTCAAACTCTCAACCCTCATAGTTGCAGATGCTTACTTCTCTACAAGTACATTTGTTAATGGGATAAAGAAAGAAGGGTTCTCTTTGATAAGCCGCTTTCGTGACAATGCTTGTCTCTTTTATGTCTATGCTGGTCCACGTACTGGAAAACGTGGTCGCCCCAAGACCAAGGATGGCAAAATTGATATGAAGAATCTTGACCTCACTCGAATGGAGAAGATGGAGATGAAAGATATAGAAGGAACAGCTTATACTTTGATTGCCTATTCCAAGGCACTCAAGTGTAAAGTTAGACTTGTCATCTGGCAGATGCCGAATGGCAAGAAGAAACTATTCTTCTCTACAGACACCTCACTTTCGGGTGAAGAGGTTCTTCTTTATTATAGAACCAGGTTTCAGATCGAATTTTGCTTTCGTGACGCCAAAGGCTATACTGGTCTTATGGACTGCCAGGCTCGCGATAAGTGGAAACTCGATTTTGCTTTCAATGCTTCGTTCACATCACTAAATGTTGCCAAGGTAACTATGAAGGAGATGGGAATGGAATATTCTATGTCTTCATTCAAGTCACTGATGACCAACATTTATCTGGTGAGACGAATTTTTAAAGCATGCGGGTACATCCCGAACCGAACTTTAATTAGCAAGATTTTCAAAGATCTCTCGTGCTTACAGCGTATAGCTGCTTAGCACATTATTGAATTATTAACGAACTATTGAAATAAGATTCCCAACACTTATATACCGATGTCGATAAGGTATTGGAATATCATATGGAGAATAGACCAACACTTGGTCCTAATGATATAATGAGCTTCGGGAAATATAAAGGAAAGTCCATCGAGGAGGTTTGCAAAACAGACCGACAATACCTTATATGGCTTTCACAAAACAACGATTCTTTCAATCTTGATTGGGAGAAATTCAAGTAATCAAATTAGAATGTAGCTATGAAGAGATTTATGTTAATATTTTGCTCCCTGCTTATAACATTAGGAGCGACTGCACAAAGTAAGTTAGGTTCGCAAACTACTAAGATTGCAAAAGATTCGACATTGATAAAGATACATGACCTATTGGAAGACGTGGATTTCCGCATACACGGTCTTGACAGATACAAACTCTATCCAACAGAGAACATCTACAACTTTCTGCAATTAGACACAAGTACGGGGAAAATAGATGTTGTGCAATGGTCGTTAGATGATGGCAAAGAAGGCTCTGTTACCCTTAACGATGAAGATTTGTCTCTTGAAACAGGGTGTGGAACATTTGAATTGTATCCAACAAAGAATATGTATCAATTTATCCTTTTAGACAAGGTTACAGGTAGAAAATGGCATGTCCAATGGGGATTTGAAGCAAGCAAAAGATGGATTAAACGAATATATTAGCTTTGGCAGAATATGGCAATAATTTGTTTGATAGTATTCTTTGCATTGGCTATCTTCATTAAATTGAAGATGCCAATGTGGAAAGGTAAATATTCCGAGAAGTTGGTGCATAAGAAAATGTTACAACTACCAGATGAGTACACAATTTTCAATGATTTTTTGTTTGAGAGTAATGGACACTCAACTCAAATTGACCATATCGTCGTGTCACCTTATGGGGTATTCGTTATAGAGACAAAGGGTTATAAAGGCTGGATATTAGGTGGCGAGAATTCTGAATATTGGACGCAGGTCATCTACAAAAGTAAACACCAATTTTACAATCCTATAAAGCAGAATGAGGGACATGTAAGATTTCTTCGCCATTTGCTTAAATGTTCTGTTGACATTCCATTAATTCCGATTGTTGTTTTCAATAATTCAGCAGAGTTGAAAGTTCATGTCAGTAACCATATAGTTGTAAACAGATGTAATTTAAATTGGGCAATATCTCAATATCATGACATTATTCTAAATGCTACACAAGTAGATTGGATTATCAATACTATTCAACGATATTACACAATAGCTGACAAGGAAGAAATAAGACAGCACAAGCATAATGTTCACGACAGGCAATATAGAGCAAAGAGTTTAATAAGGCAAGGCGTTTGCCCACAATGTGGTGGTCAGTTAGTTTTACGCAAAGGAAGATATGGCTCTTTTTATGGGTGTTCAAACTATCCTAAATGCAAGTTTACACTAAATAAATGAGAGGGGAATGTATTAAGTTTATTTCCCTCTCATTTAGTATAGTTAGTTTCCAGAAACTTTATTTTGAGCTTTTGATAGCCCGTTTTATGCGATTTGATTCTTGCAAAAGCTTATTGGCTATACTATCTTTATAAGTAGCCATTTCAACCATTTCATGATGATGGCGAATAGAATCCTCGTAGGCAGCAACACGATTTCTTACATCATCTATAACTTTCTCATCTCGGCAAACAGAAAAATGCTTTTCGATGTAACTAACATTCGGGTCATCGGATGGAAGCACCATCTTCAATGCCCTATACTTCAAGTCTGCCTCCTCCCAATCTTGGTGCTCTCGCCATTGGGTGAGATTGCCCCAAATGGAGAGGACAAGGGATAGAGCCAAGCCTCCAATGAAAAGAAGAACTTTCTTTGAGGTTGGCTCGAAGCGATGGGTTACAACCTTCTTTTGAGGTGATTTGTTCATCACTTCAAGTTTGTCCTGCAATGCCTTCGAGGAAACATCATTCCCTTGTCTCATCTGCTTGACTGCATCAACCAAGAACTTGCTTCGCTGCTCATTTTTGCCAAGTTCAACCTTAATAAGGTCAGCAAAAACGACAATGGCATCTCTTAATTTGGATATTTTACCTCTGACTTCCTCTTCTTTGATAAACATCGCATTGATTGACTTATCCAACTTGGTTATGTCATTACTTGCAGGAACGGTTTCCGCTCCTGCGTTCTTTGTGGAGGCAGAAAGTTCATCGACTTTCTGCTCCAATCTCTCAACTGTGCCATAGATGG
>NZ_VZCB01000083.1 GCF_009494395.1 Segatella copri
ATTGGCTATATCCTAGCCTTTTCAGGCCCGATGATTTCTAAACGGGACAGCAGTGGTAGAGTTTAATATTTGATTACCTTTTATATATAACTATCTTTCGAAAGGAGTACGATTGAGAATGCTTCTACCCAGCGTAACCTCATCCGTGTATTCCAATTCATCACCCACAGAGATACCACGGGCGATAACCGATAGTTTTACCGGAAAATCAGCAAGTTTACGGGAAATGTAGAAATTGGTGGTATCACCCTCCATTGTACTGCTCAACGCAAAGATTACTTCCTTGATACCTCCAGCTGCCACACGCTGCACCAATGATTCTATTTCTATATCAGAAGGTCCAATACCATCCATCGGTGAAATAATCCCTCCCAACACATGATAGAGACCATGGAACTGCTGTGTATTTTCTACAGCCAATACATCCTGCACATTCTCTACCACACAAACCGTAGTAGTATCCCGACGTGAATCAGAGCAGATTGGACATACATCCGTATCACTGATATTATGGCATACGCGACAATACTTTACTTCACGCTTCATTTTGGAGATAGAATTGACAAACTGTTCAACCTCTTCCCCACTCTGGCGGAGCATAAAAAGCACAAGGCGCAAGGCGGTCTTACGCCCTACGCCCGGTAGCTTAGCAAACTCAGCCACCGCCTTCTCCAGCAATGCCGATGAAAACTGTTGCTGCATATTCTATTACAAATAAATACCTATTCCGACCTTCACGCCTACAGTAGAATAATCGGAATGATTCTTAAAACTCTGATCATAATACACTGCAGGTTCTATGGTAACCTGCTTACTCACGAAGAATGCATATCCTACCTCAACACCAGGCATCACATCATTATAACTGCCGGTATGAATCAACTTCACGCCAGCCCCCAGATAAATACCATTCTGCTCGATATAATATCTGCCCTGAGCGCCCAAGGCCCAATAATCCTTCACGCCCTCCAAGCCAGAATGCTTATACTCAGCCTGTGCCAGAAGCATCATATCGTCTTCGAAAAAATAACCAGCCTTAGCCTGAATACCAAGGCTGAGTTCCTCTGAGCCATTATAACTCAAATTCAAGCCCGTCAATGACGCACCACAATATTGTTTTCCACTTTCAAACTGGGCATGAGCTCCAACAGATACCATCAGACCCAATGCCACAACAGCTATTTTTTTTATACGCATAATAATGTGTATTAGTTAATATTATTTATTTCTTTTCTTAAACCAAGAGAAGAACCATACCAATGCTACCACCAGGATAATGACACTACCCGAATAGCCGAGAGTACCATCAAGTCCTAACGCCTGTGGAGATATCAACAGGAAGGTAGAGCAAACCACTGTCATAAACAGGGCAGGTACCAAGGTGATAATAAACGGTTTCTTCTGCTGTACCAGATAAACAGTTATAGTCCAAAGGGTGAACACAGACAAAGTCTGATTAGCCCATCCGAAATACTGCCAAATGATATTGAATCCATCCGGATTCTCCATCTGCCATACCAGAATGCCCACTGTAGCAGCAAACAATGGTATGCAGACATATAATCGCTTACGCATAGAGCGCTGTTCCAATCCGATAAACTCAGCAATGATAAGGCGTGCACTTCTCAAAGCTGTATCACCACTCGTGATAGGAGCGGCTACAACTCCCAACAGTGCAAGGATACCACCAGCTACACCAAGCCAACTGGAACAAACCAGCTTTACCACTTGTGGAGCTGTGAAATTCTGAAGGAGAGACTTACCTCCATCAGCCTGCGCAATAAACTCTTGAGCCACCTCAGGAGATACGCATTCACGCCATCCTCCATAGTAGAAGAAGTACATGGAGACCGTAGCCCAAATCAAAGCAACAACACCCTCGGTAATCATCGCTCCGTAGAATATAGGACGTCCCATCTTCTCATTCTTCATGCAACGAGCCATCAACGGACTCTGAGTAGCATGGAAACCACTGATGGCGCCACATGCAATGGTAATGAAGAGGCAAGGGAACAACGGATTGACAGCCATATATCCCTCGGCACCCAACCATGCCGGATTCTCGTTCAGATTGGAATCACTCAAATTGCTCCAAAGTTCTGGCAATGTAGGCCATTTCAAGAACAAACCGATCATCAACGCTCCTGCCATAAACAGAAGCGAAAAAGCGAAGAGAGGATATACCTTACCGATAATCTTATCAATAGGCAACAATGTTGCTATGATATAATAAAGGAAGATAACCAATATCCACATCATCTGACTGCCCCATATATCTTTCAATATCACAGCAGGGCTGTACACAAATACAGCACCCACCATCATCAAAAGCAATACAGAGAATACCAGCATCACCTTCTTGGTGGTTCCGCCGAGATACTTGCCCACCAACTCTGGCAATCCAGCACCGCCATTACGGATACTGAGCATACCACTCATATAATCGTGCATGGCTCCTGCAAAGATACATCCGAAGATGATCCACAGATAAGCCACCGGTCCATACCACGCACCCATGATGGCGCCAAAAATTGGTCCCGTTCCCGCAATATTGAGGAACTGAATCATAAAGATTTTCCAACTTGGCAGTACCATGAAGTCGACACCATCGGCTTTGGTCACTGCTGGCGTAGGACGGTCGTCAGGACCGAACACTTTCGCCACAAATTTTCCATAAAGCATGTAGCCCAAGACAAGAGCCACTAAACTAATGATAAAACTGACCATTTTCTTTTATTTTTTTTAAAATTCTCTCCTATTTTGTGATTAAATCACATGTTTTTTAATTATTCAATGGCAAAAGTACTATTTTTATTTGAAATACGGAAAAATATCTGTATCTTTGTTGCCAAATTGTAAGATTATGCACAGAATTAAGATATTTTTCTTCCTTTTGTGCTCTGTTTTGCCTTCAAAAGCACAGAGCTACACATACAAGGAACCTACACAAAAAGCAACTAGCATCGTATTCAACGACCAAGCTCCCAAGCACGAAGTGCGTGCCGTATGGCTCACAACTATCGGCGGCATAGACTGGCCGCATTCATACGCTCAGTCATCTCTATCAGCAGAGAAACAGAAGCAAGAGCTTCGTTCTATCCTTGACCGCCTGCAAAAAGCACATATCAATACCGTGCTTCTGCAAACCCGCATAAGAGGAACCATGATATATCCCTCCGACTACGAGCCATGGGATGGTTGCCTTTCCGGATTTCCCGGCAGAAGTCCAGGCTACGATGCATTACAGTTTGCCATCGACGAATGTCACAAACGTGGCATGGAACTTCACGCTTGGATAGTAACTATCCCTGTCGGTAAATGGAATGCATTGGGTTGCAAAAAACTCCGAACCAAGTTTCCCGGCCTGATTCGCAAAATTGGTGCCGACGGCTACATGAATCCAGAAGACAGTCGTACCGGCAACTATCTTGCTCAAATATGCCGAGAAATCTCTAACAGATATAATGTAGATGGAATCCACCTAGATTATATCCGTTATCCAGAAACCTGGAACATCAAGGTAAGCAGAGAACAAGGCAGACGGTATATAACCAATATCGTACAAAAGATCAACGACGCAGTCAAATCACAGAAACCCTGGATCAAGATGAGCTGTTCACCTGTGGGTAAATATGATGACTTGAGCAGATATTGGAGCCACGGCTGGAATGCCAACACCAAAGTTTGCCAAGATGCGCAAGGCTGGTTACGGGATGGCTTGATGGATGAACTCTTCCCTATGATGTACTTTAGAGATGAGCATTTCTATCCTTTTGCTATCGACTGGCAGGAACAGAGCCACGGCAAGATTGTGGTTCCAGGCCTTGGTATCTACTTCCTTGACCCACGTGAAGGCAAATGGAATATCAAAGACATCACGGCAGAAATGCAGCATACCCGCAACCTGGGAATGGGCTACGCATTCTTCCGCAACAAATTCCTGCTCGACAACAGACAAGGCATCCTGGATTTCACGACTCAGTTTAATCCATATCCTGCACTCGTTCCACCGATGACATGGGCAAGCAACAAACAGCCTTCACAGCCTCAACAGTTCAAAGTTGCTAAGGCTGGCGAAAAGTTATGCTTATCATGGAGCAATGTAAATACATATACGGATGGCAGCAAAATCACTACACCTTATATATATAATAATGTATATGCGAGTAGAACCTACCCCGTAGACATCACTGATGCCCGTAATCTGATAGCTGCACGACATCAAGGAACCCATATCAGCATCACCGGAAATGTAGATACCGATGAACATCCTCTCTATTTTGCCGTCACTTCTGCTGATGGATATGGCATAGAGAGCACTGCAACCCAAGAATATCAGGCCGACATCCTAAGAAATCACCAACATTATGGTGCAGCCAAAATCTTAGTTTGCAACGACAACAAGATAATCCTCGGAGAAACTACAAAAATAATGGATGCAAAGATTGCAGAGGTTGAAACGCTCCAAGGAACGGTAATCAAGAGATACTTCATTAACAATAACCAGGTAAATATCAGCACATTACCTTCCGGCACCTACCGACTGTCAGGGGTCAATCATAAGGGTTGTAAACACCTACTGGGTACCTTCACTAAGAAAGAAAATAAAAAAAATAGAAAAAAGTTGCGAAAAAATTTGGTGGAATCAAAAAAATGTAGTACCTTTGCACTCGCAATTCAGAAATGAGGCTATCAAGAAGATGCACCCTTAGCTCAGTTGGTAGAGCAACTGACTCTTAATCAGTGGGTCTAGGGTTCGAATCCCTAAGGGTGTACAACTTGAGAATAAGCTAAAGAAATGGTTCCGTAGCTCAACTGAATAGAGCACTTGACTACGGATCAAGAGGTTCAAGGTTTGAATCCTTGCGGAATCACTTCTTTTGATTACACAAGCAATCATTAAAAGTTGCACCCTTAGCTCAGTTGGTAGAGCAACTGACTCTTAATCAGTGGGTCTAGGGTTCGAATCCCTAAGGGTGTACAAAGAGAAGCGTTTCCTTTTTGGAAATGCTTTTTTGTTTTATATCATCCCCTCACTTCACCCCGCTGCTTTCACTATATACATACACGACTACCAGCAACAAAAAATAGGACCTGTTTCACAACAGATCCTATCACATACTTACTAAAACTAAATTAACCACTAAAAAAACTAATATCATTTTCTTATGAGAAACTCTACATAGAGAACCTCAAAAGTCTTTTGTAATTTAAACACCGGATAAGAACCGCCTCTTATCCTAATTGCAATGCAAAGATAGAACAAATATTTGAAACAACCAAATAAATTATACTTTTTTTTATCGGTTTGTCCAAAATATCTCTAAATTTTACATTATTTAAAACTTATAGCCTACTGTCATCAATAATTGATGACGATTATTCTCTACCTGAGTAGCCTTAACAGAACAACCCATATCTGAGAAACTTTCGAATGGATAGAAATCTCCCTTCTGAGTAGAATACTGATAAGCTACATCTATAGCCAGATTCTGGTAATTGAAACCTACACCCAAAGTGAAACGATTCATCGCCTTCCAGTTGGTATAATCGGCAGAAGAAGCTATATAAACACCATTGCTATCAAATGTCTGATCACGCAAGGCATTATCCTTATACATTGGCGATACGTAATTATAACCCAATCGGACAGACAACATGTCAACAGGCTTGATCTCTGCACCCAACTTCAAGGTGCTTACACCTTGCAGATTCAACCGGGTATCGTTATTCATAGCCTCGTCACTGCTACTGCTCTCATAATAGTCTCCCCAATAAGCATCATAATAACCGCCATCTTTTACACGGTTATCCATATGGTCGTACCATGCATACTCATAAGTTGCACCAAGAGCCAGATAATTACTTACTGTATGGCCCAAGCTGGCACCCACCTTCCATGGTGTATTGAGACGGAAATCATAATCTATACTCTGACCTCTATCACCCTTGACATAACAAGGCTGCTGACTTCCATCTTTTTCCTCATAGGTAGCAGGATCATTGTTTCCCCAAATACTAATATCATTATCACCACTAACCGTAAGATCATAGAAGATAGGGCTATTGAAATAAGCACCAATACGGAAAGGAGAATCCTTGACAGGACGGAAGATAACACCTGCCTTCACATCAAATCCAGTACCTGTAATCTTCAGCTGTTCAAAAGAATCCATTATATTGCCGTCAACGAAGTTTTCGGAATAAAAGGAATTACTGTTGTAATGAACGTCATGAAGACCGATGGTCAGACCCAGCCAAACCTGATTATTAAGCGATCCACTGATATTGAAATCATAGGTACCGATATAACCATGCTGATACTGACCAAACAAATACTGATTAGCCTCAGCATAAGCCAAGCCACCATCGGTAGGAACAGTAAACAAACCAGGCTGATATTTTCCGGAATTATCCTTATATCCACCAAGGTTGGCGTCCTGACTGGTCCACCCCGCATACTCCTTGAAATTCTTAGCTGCGGTTATCTTATTAAGAGAAACATCCTTCAATGCTCCGGCAGCATTCAGAATTTGTCCAAAATCAGCACTCTTATGATAATTGAAAGCCAGATTCAGCCAATTGGTACCTTTGTTTTTCGGACTCCATACGATACCCACCTGATCAAAGGTAGGATGACTCTTCTTACCATTAAAGGTAATAGTAGAAGCATTGTATTCCGTATAATTCTCTGCGTCTGTCTGAGCAATAACTCCTGCAGTAAGAGTCACTTGACTTCTACGGAAAAGACCAACACCAGCAGGGTTACTGCTGATAGTGGAAATATCGGCACCCAAAGCTTCCATAGCACCACCCATACCCACATAGCGGGCAGTACCAGTAAGCTGGGGTGCAGCCAACTTAGCGTCCTGATAAGTTTCTTGCGCAGCAGCAGTCATGCTAGCCATGAGCATACTGGCAAAGAATATATGTTTTAAATTATTCATAATCTTCTCAAATACTAATTATTGTTATCATTTTATCTTCTTCCACCGAAGCTGCCGCCACCAGAGTGACCGCCACCGCCACCGAAGCTACCGCCACCGGAACGGCCACCGCCACTGAAGCTACCACCTCCGAAGCTACCACCACTGTTACCAAAGCCTGAATTGCCGCGACTACCCCAAGAAGAGTTGTTATTGTTGTAGTTGCCGTTATTCTGGTGCTGACCAAAGCTGCGATTAGAACCACTTCGGCGCGAATAAGTATTGCGCTTATTACCAGCAATGCCAGTAAACTGATGATTAGAACCATCGATACGGCCCGGGTTGTTATAACGCTTATTGCCAGCAAATCCGCCATAACTTACATGACCTATCATAGGGCCACCCCAATACCATGGATTGTAATATCCACACCAGCCATAATACCATGGACTGTACCAGCCACCATACCAACCAGCATAGCCATAATACCATGGATCGTACCAAGGGTCAAACCAAGGATCATACCAGCCGGCATAATATCCGTAACGCCAAGGATTGTGCCATCCCCACATACGGCTGCGCCAGTAATAAGGACCATAGCCGTAATAGTCATAGAACCAAGGATCATAATATCCATCCCAACGGCTCATTTCCCGAGTACGGCTGAAGTCTTCTTCCGGGTCAGCATATTTCTGTGCAAAATAAGCATCATCATAGATACTGTCAGGAGCAACCCCCTTTCCTACATGAAACTGGATGATATCATTACCCAGGGAATCTTTCCCTACATTCTCATAATGACTCAAGAATCTACCACCGCGGTTATATTCATCCACGCTTCGGTTGCTTCCACTCCAGTACAAGGCATATATACTGTCTCTACGTGCTTTCTGCTCGGCATAAGCACGCTGTAATTGCGCACGATGCTCAGCTTGCTTCTTGGCCTCTTCCTTTGGATTGAAGTAGAGGTCATCGTCCTGCGCCATTGCCGTAAAAGGCATGGTTGCTGCCATGAGGACTGCTAGAAGATACATCTTTTTCATTTTACTATTCTCCTATTTTGATATGGAGTTTTTGCTCCATTTTGGGTTATTATTTATATAAATATAATAATCATAATGCAAAAATATTGCATATCTTACTGCAAAAGTACAGAAAAACCCTAAATAATGGTAGGATTTCCCCTATTTTTTATAATTTTGCAGAAAAATTAAATGAATTCAAACGTTTTTCAACATTTATACACATAAAAAAGGCATGAAATACTTAGTAGCATCATTCAATATTGAGACCGCTCCCGACCTGATGGAAGCAGCTCGCGACCTCCTTGCCGACGGAGCTGCCGAGGCTGGATTCGAATCGTTCGAGGAAACGGAAACAGGCATGGAGGCATACGTACAGAAAGACCTTTTCGATAAGGAGGCGCTTGATGCCTATCTCTCTGATTTTCCTATCATGGATACCCAAATCACCTATGACATCCAGGATGCCGAGGACAAAGACTGGAATCAGGAATGGGAGGAACAAGGATTCGCTCCTATTTTTGTGGACGACCAGGTTGTTATATACGATGCCAAGCATCCAGAACTCTATCCGGACACAAGTAACCGCCCTGACATCATCGAGATTGGTATTGAAGCAAAACTTGCCTTCGGTACAGGAAATCATGAGACTACCCGTATGATTATCTCGCAATTACTCCAGATGCCTATCAAGACCAAACGCATTCTGGATTGCGGTACCGGAACCGGCATTTTGGGACTCACCTCTTCCAAACTGGGAGCCAAAGATGTTGTAGGATATGACATCGACGAATGGAGCGTTGAGAATGCCAAACATAATGCTGTCCTCAATGGTGTTGACAATATGGAAGTATTCTTCGGAAACAGCAGCGTTCTCAACCATGTCAGCGGTGTATTTGATGTGGTGATGGCAAACATCAACCGCAACATCCTGCTTGAAGACATGAAACTGTTCCGCAGTGTCATGAACATTGGTGGCTCTCTGATACTCAGCGGATTCTACGAAGAGGACATTCCTGTTTTGCTGGAAAATGCTGCAGAGCTTGGACTTCACGAAACCAACCGTCATGTTGACAACAACTGGGCATGCCTGGTACTTGGGGAATAGAAAAGCCAGAGCATCAGATTACCCTATCAACAGTAAAAATATAAGGTGTAATTCATAAAGTACATTTTTCATTGTACATGATGAATTACACCTTACACATTCCGTTACTCGTTAAATATTTTCTCATTGTTATTACTTCCTATGCACAATTGCTTCAAGTCGTAATAACTTCCATTGTAGATATCAAAATCTACATATCCCTTGATGCCTGGCAACTTACCAGCATCCGTATGCTGCCAGAACTTCCATTTGCCCTTGTATTGCACCTTGTCCACATAATAATGGGCTATCCAATAAGGATAATCATCAAAAACCGGCGCACTTAGGTATTGCTCCTTAAACTTATAATAAGTATAGATGATAGGCTTCACATGATACCTGTCTTCTACGATATGCAACCACGTAAGTACATCACGCTGAAAATCCTCCACGCTCTTATCATCCGGTTTGTGCTCGATGTCAAGCACCGGCGGCAAATCTCCATCGGTAAGATGCACTTGCTGCAGGAAATAATAAGCCTGTTCACGAGCCGTAGATTTATTGCTCCAGAAATGATATACACCACGGATAAAACCAAAATCGCGAGCCTGATTGAAATTAGAACGGAAATTCTCATCCAACCTGCTGGAGCCCTCAGTGCTCTTAATGATGACAAAACGCACAGGGCATCCCTTAATCATTGCATTCTTAAGCTGCTCCCAATCTATATCTCCCTGATAATGAGAGATATCTATGCCATGAATTTCATATCCTTCAGGATATACCTCATCACCATAAAGCGCACGCCATCTAAAACCGGTAGGACCTACGAAGAAATGGTAAAACAAAAAAACATACAGTACAACAACTGCTATTCCGCCAATCCACCAAGCCCAACGGGGATAACGGCTCCAAAGCCCCGACGAACGTCTGGACCTACGTCTACGGGCAGGTCGCTTCGTCGTGGTTCTGACCGGGGAAGAAGAAGTTTTCTTCGCTCCACCACGTTTGTTGTTGTTGCTAGTTTGTTTGTTTACCATGATAATGAATTATATATAAAAAAGAGGGAGGAGGTGCATGCATGGCTATACAGCCTACGGCAAGACATCCCCTCCCTAAAGGTCGGCTAGAAGAATCTAGCACCTATATAAGAATGTTTATTCCTGAATCATCAGAAACATATTTCTTACTTAGCCTGCTCCAACTGGAGAGTCTTTGTGGTCTGGTCGCAAACCTCAGATGGACCCCAGTACTGGATAGGACCTGGATATACATAAGCTGTCTCCTTAGCCCACTGCTCACGCTTAGAAGCGAAGAACTTGAATGGAGCACCGTCGAGCTCTACGAGAGCCTTGCGGATAACTGGCTTGTTGGCACCGTTACGACGCTCGATGTTCATCATCATTGTGATAGGCACACCACCAGCAATCCACTCAGCAGCAGGAGCTGTTGTGTTCTTGATAACTGACATGTAACCAGTCTTGCCGTTAGCGATGAGGCGAGATGCGTTGAAACCGAGTGAGTAGCAGTAGTCTGCATCGTAGTTAGAAGGAGCTGCGCAACGTCCCTCGTAACCGAAGAAGTGGTGCTGAGCTGAGAACTTACCAACGAACTTACCCTCCTTCTTCCAAGCAGCCAACTTCTCAGCTACCATACGAGAGAGCAACTTCTCTGTCTCGATGAGAGAAACCTGTACGTTTCCGTGAGGGTCACGGTCGAGGCAGAGCTGGCGAGCTACGTCAGCTGGCAAAGACTCCAATACAGCGAGGTTGTCCTTAGCGATGGCACCCTTAACGAATGCAATCTGCTCCTCAGCACTTGCAAACTCACGGCTCTCGCCTGTTGCAGGGTCTGTAAGAACCTCGTTCAATTCTGCGATAAGCTTCTTGATAGCTGGGATGAACTCGATCAAGCCCTCTGGGATGAGAACAGTACCGAAGTTGTTGCCCTCAGCAGCACGGTTAGCTACTGCAGTTGCAATATAAGTAACAACATCGTCAAGTGACATTTCCTTAGCCTCTACCTCCTCAGAAATCAAGCAGATGTTTGGCTGAGTCTGGAGTGCGCACTCAAGAGCGATGTGAGAAGCTGAACGACCCATCAACTTGATGAAGTGCCAGTACTTGCGTGCAGAGTTACAGTCGCGCTCGATGTTACCGATGAGCTCAGAATATGTCTTACATGCTGTATCGAAACCGAAAGAAGTCTCAATCTGCTCGTTCTTCAAGTCACCGTCGATAGTCTTAGGACAACCGATTACCTGAACGCCATACTTCTTGGCAGCATAGTACTCAGCGAGAACGCAAGCATTGGTGTTAGAATCGTCACCACCGATGATAACGAGCGCCTTGATACCGAGCTCACGGAGGATCTCGATACCCTTCTCAAACTGGTCTTCCTTCTCCAACTTGGTACGGCCAGAACCGATGATATCGAAACCACCAGTGTTGCGGTACTCGTCCATGAGCTCAGAAGTAATCTCCATATACTTGTGATCAACGAGACCACCAGGACCGAGGATGAAGCCATAGAGCTTGTTAGCTGGGTTGAGAGACTTCACGCCGTCGAAGAGACCAGAGATAACGTTGTGACCGCCAGGAGCCTGACCGCCAGAAAGGATAACACCTACGTTGAAAGCAGGGAGTTCCTTAGCCTCGCCAGCCTCGAAAGTAATAACAGGCATACCGTATGTGTTAGGGAAGAGAGCCTTGATTTCTTCCTGGTTACCTACTGACTGAGTTGCTGCACCCTCAACTGCCTTAACAGGACCCTGAAGCGCCTTTGGCAACTTTGGCTGATAAGCAGCTCTTGCAATCTGCAATGCACTTTTTTCCATAATTCTTTTATTAATATTTAATTAGTTGAAACTTCAAAAACACTGCAAATTTAAGGTTTTTCTGCGAGATACGGAAAGAAAAATGCTAAAAATGCGTTAATAAGAAGATTTTTTCTGAAAAAATATTGGATTTACAAAGAAAATGATTATCTTTGACCAATATTTCGAATCATTTATTAACTAAAAGATTATAATATGGCTAACAAAAGAGATTTAAAACGCACTATTAACTACATCACCAGCGAGCTTTTCGCTGAGACTGTAGCTGCCTCATTGTATAACGGCAAACCGAGTCAGGAAGACGTAGATGGAATTCTGTCTTCAGTGGTGATGATTAACAACGATTTCATCAGCCGAGTTTCTCACCCGGAACCTGGCATCAAGGCTGGCGTCTATTACCAGAACTTGATTAAGGATTTCAACAAGCAGGTAAGCGAAGTGGTGGATCAAATCGCTAATTTGTGATAGCGACACGGTAGAAAGAGAAAAGAATTAAAAGAAATAAGGGAATAAGAGGAGTTTCTTTCCAAGACTCCTCTTTTCACCTATTTTATATATAACATAAAAAATAATGATAAGAAACATCTGTCAGTGGGTATTGTACAAGCGTTTGGGATGGAAAAAGGATGTAGCCTTCGAACTTCCTGAAAAGTATATCATCTGCTTGGCTCCTCATACCAGCAACTGGGATTTGATTCTCGGTCAGCTGTTCGAACACGCAGAGGGTATGAAGTGCAATTTCCTCATGAAGAAAGAATGGTTTTTCTGGCCTCTAGGTCCCATCTTCCGCAGAATGGGAGGCATTCCGGTTTGGCGCAGCAAGCACACCAGCATGACCGACAACCTTGCAGAAGAAGCCAAGAAGCGCGAAAGCTTTGGACTTTGCATTACTCCAGAGGGCACCCGCTCACTGAATCCAGACTGGAAAAAGGGCTTTTACTTCATTGCCCTCAAGGCTGGTCTGCCTATCTATCTCTACGGGGTTGACTTCCAGCGTCGCCTTATCCAGTGCAACAAAGTCGTCATTCCTTCTGGAGATGTAGATAAAGACATGCGCGAGATAAAACTCTACTTCAAGGACTTTAAAGGCAAGAAGCCAGAGAAGTTCACCATTGGCGAAGTAGACTAAAAAAAGAGGGTTAAAAAGAAAAGTGAAACATCAACATATAACATATTGTTTAGTAAGCAGTTTGCTGTTGGCTACCGGAATTATATTCCAAGCTAACGGCAAATCGTCTTTTGCTACCTACGATGAAGGCAACAGCCTGGCTTGGGAAGGTATAGATTACGATGACGACCCATGGGTATTCAATGCCTCCCGTCCTTATTTCCCAACAGCAGGTCTGTCCAACCGGCATATCTCTTTATGGGCTTCCCACGGCCGCTATTATTGCAATGACCTCCGCCGTTGGAAATGGCAACGCCCCAACCTCTTTTGTACAACGGAAGACCTCTTCACCCAAACCATTGTGGTGCCTTATCTCATCCCAATGTTGCAAAATGCAGGTGCCGTGGTATTTACACCCCGCGAAAGAGACTGGCAAAAGAACGAAATCATTGTAGACAACGATGATGCAGAAAAATCAGTATGCTACAAAGAATCGGCTACCGGCAGGAAATGGACCAATTGCGACTCTGTAGGCTTTGCCAACAAGCAGAACGTATACAGCGATGGCGAGAATCCTTTCCGCATGGGTACGGCAAGAAAAGCCAAAGCTACCAAGCGGAAGAAATTCAGCCAGGTCAGCTATCAGCCCCGTTTCCCTGAAGAAGGAAAATATGCGGTTTATGTCAGTTACCAGACGGTACCCAAGAGCGTGAGCGATGCAAGATACATCGTCTATCATAAGGGAGAAAAAACAGAATTCACCGTCAACCAGAAGATGGGTGGCGGAACCTGGGTATACCTCGGCACCTTCGATTTCGACCGTGGATGCAATGAGTTCAACCGGGTGGTATGTACCAACCAGTCTTCCAAGAGAGGCATAGTAACCACAGATGCCGTACGCTTTGGTGGCGGTATGGGCAATATAGAACGCGAAGGCAATCTGAGCGAACTGCCCCGCTGCCTGGAAGGAGCGAGATATTACGCTCAGTGGGCCGGAGCACCCTACAAGGTTTACAGTGGAAGAGAAGGCAAGAACGACTATGCAGATGACATCAACACCCGCTCTCTGATGACCAACTGGCTGGGTGGCGGCAGTGTATACATGCCTGCTTTGGAAGGAAAAAAAGTTCCTATCGAACTCTCGCTGGCACTACATAGCGATGCAGGATATAACAGGGACGGTAAGTCAACCTGGGGCGCACTCTCTATCTGCACCACCGATTTCAACGATGGTATGCTGAACAGCGGTGTATCCAGAATGGCTTCCAAGGATTTTGCCAGAGCACTGCGTGATAATCTGGTAACAGATATCAGTGCTATCTATGGCGAGTTTGGCAAGCGCTATCTATGGGACCGCAACTATTCGGAGACTCGCCTGCCCGAGGTTCCTTCCGCCATCCTCGAGATGCTCTCTCATCAGAGTTTCCCGGACATGCGTATCGCACAGGACCCGATGGGAAAATTTGCCATTGCCCGGTCTATCTACAAGACCATCTTGAGATATATAAACAGCAATCATGACAAGCCATACGTGGTTCAGCCGCTGGCTCCCAAGAACTTCAGCGTAGAACTGGATGATAATTTTGCAAATCTTTCCTGGACTCCACAGCTCGATTCCATCGAACCTTCTGCACGCCCTACCCGATATATTGTATATAAGGCTGAAGGCAAGGGAGGTTTTGACAACGGAACCGTTGTAAGACGTCCCAACTGTCAAATCAAGATGGAACCAGGCAAACTATATAGTTTCAAGGTGGCTGCCCTTAACGCTGGTGGCGAGAGCTTCCCAACCGAAACGCTCTCGGCACTCTACAATCCAACAGCTACGAAGTCGGTATTGGTTGTCAACAACTTTCATCGTCTCGCTTCACCACAAGTAGAAGACAATGATTATATCCAAGGTTTCGATTTCGACAAAGACCCAGGTGTCAGCTATGGACTTACAGCCGGATGGAGCGGAAAGCAGACCAGCTTCGATATTAACAGGATGGGACAGGAAACCACCAACGGACTAGGTTATTGCGGCAATGAGATGATAGGAAAGTTTGTGGCTGGCAATGATTTCAACTATGTAGTAAGCCATGCCCAGAGCATCGCTTTGGCAAACAAATACAACATTGCCAGCTGTTCCAGCGAAGCAGTCGCCAATGGCAAGGTTAGGATGGAAAACTATCAGGCAGTAGACCTTATCAACGGTCTGGAGCGAAATGATGGTTATACCCGTGAATATTACAAGACATTCACCCCTGCCCTGCAGAAACGCATCACCTATTATGCACTCAGTGGAGGCAAGATGCTCATCAGCGGTTCGTATAACGGAAGCGACATGCAGACTGAAGAGGAGCAAACCTTCATGAATGACATTCTCAAGGTGAATTATGAGCCTACGGGCACCAAATTCATCGTACAGGACATCAACCCGGAAGATTCCACCATCACGGAACGAGATAGTATCGTGTATACTACGGATAGTGTGGCAGGCATGGGGATGGAGTTCAACTATTACAGTCAGTTGAATGATCGCCACTACGCCACCACCCATCCCGAGATATTAAATCCAGCTGGCTCCAAAGCCTTCACTGCGATGCAATATACCTCAGGAACCAGTGCTGCCGTAGCATACAAGAGTTCCAGCTATCGAACCTTCGTCATGGGATTCCCATTGGAATGTATCATCGATGAGAAAACCCGCAACAGCATCATGCTGGGAATCCTCAAGTTCCTGACAGAATAATCAATTTCTTAACGGAATAGGAGAATAAAAGAATAAACATAATAATAACAATTTGAGCAAACTTTGCAAATCATAAAGTTCAAAGTTCAAGGTTCAAAGTTCAAAGTAAAAAAGGATATGTATAAAATTCAAGCAAACCAGTCTGGCACACGCTCTATCGAAGTGAGCGACCAGCATTTAGAGACTATTGACAAGTATCAGTTGCTCCGCAACCTCGTAGATAGCAATGGTATCATCGACGAGGAAGTGCTCGACAAGTTGAAGTTCAATGTTCGTTCTCTCCTGGAGAGCAGCGACATCAAGGACAAGGCGTTGCTCGACCTCTGCCTCGACGTAATCTTCCATCAGAACATGAAGGCTCTCGGTCTCCACAATCTCGTATTGCTCTACGTAGACTGGAAGGACAAGAAGGCAGCAGAAGAAGCTGCAGGAGCAGAACCTGATGCAGTAAATGATTAAATAATTTTGAATGGATTATAAGTTAACAGACTTCCTACCAACCACCAAGAAGGAGTGCGAACTCAGAGGATGGGATGAACTGGACGTCATCCTCTTTTCGGGAGATGCCTACGTAGATCATCCATCCTTCGGACCGGCTATCCTCGGAAGAATCCTGGAGGCAAACGGCTATCGTATAGCCATCGTTCCACAGCCCGACTGGCATGGCGACTTCCGTGACTTCAAGAAGCTCGGTCGTCCTCGCCTCTTCTTCGGTGTATCTCCGGGAGCTATGGACTCGATGGTGAATCGCTACACGGCAAACCGCCGAATGCGCAGCGAAGATGCTTTCAGCCCCGACTCCCGTCACGACATGCGCCCCGACTATCCGTCTATCGTCTATACACAGATACTGAAGAAACTCTATCCCGACGTACCTGTAGCACTGGGCGGTATTGAGGCTTCGTTGCGCCGCATCAGTCACTACGACTACTGGAAGGATGAGCTCCGCAAGTGCATCCTCTGCGATTCGGGTGCCGACCTCATCCTCTATGGTATGGGCGAACGCTCTATCGTGGAACTTGCCAACGCCTTCGCCGAAGGCAAGACCATGGACCAGATTCACGAGATGCCGCAGGTGGCTTTCTACTGCAAGGAGAAGGACATTCCGGGCGGATTCAAGGACGATGACATCATCCTGCACAGTCATGAGGAGTGCCTTCACAACAAGAAGGGACAGGCAGAGAACGTGCGCCATCTGGAGGAAGAAGCCAACAAGATGCATGCCCAGCGCATGATTCAGGAGACCGACGGCAAGTATGTGGTGGTGAATCCACCGTTCCCGCTGATGACCACTGAGGAACTGGATGCCGCCTTCGACCTGCCTTATACCCGTTTGCCTCATCCTAAGTACAAAGGCAAGACCATTCCGGCATACGAGATGATCAAGTTCTCCGTAAACCTGCATCGCGGCTGCTTCGGCGGTTGCTCGTTCTGTACCATTTCGGCGCATCAGGGCAAGTTCGTGGTTTGCCGAAGCAAGGAGAGTATCCTGAAAGAGGTAAAGAAAATCATCGAAATGCCTGATTTCAAGGGATATCTGAGCGACCTGGGCGGTCCTTCGGCTAATATGTATGGCATGCATGGCAAGAATCAGAAAGCTTGCGAGGTATGTAAACGACCATCATGTGTGAACCCACAGATTTGTCCGAACCTGAATACCGACCACAGCAAGCTGCTGGAGATTTACCATGCCGTAGATGCCCTGCCAGGCATCAAGAAGAGCTTCATCGGTAGTGGTGTGCGCTACGACCTGCTCCTGCACAAGAGCAAGGACGAGAAGGTGAACCAGGCAGCAAGGGAATATACCCGCGAGCTGATTACCAAGCACGTGAGCGGCCGATTGAAGGTAGCACCAGAGCATACCAGTCCAGAGGTTCTGAAGTTCATGCGCAAACCATCGTTCGACCTGTTCTACGAGTTCAAGCGCATCTTCGACAAGATCAACAAGGAAGAAGGACTCAACCAGCAGATCATTCCATACTTCATCAGTTCGCATCCGGGCTGTCATGAAGAGGATATGGCGGAACTGGCGGTCATCACCAAGGGTCTCGACTTCCATCTGGAGCAGGTGCAGGACTTCACTCCTACCCCAATGACGATATCTACGGAAACCTGGTACACGGGATATGATCCATATACATTGGAACCAGTATTCAGTGCCAAGACACAGAAGGAAAAGCTTGCCCAGCGCATGTTCTTCTTCTGGTATAAGCCTGAGGAGCGCCGTGCCATCGAAAGTGAACTTCGCCGCATCGGCAGAGCCGACCTCATCGACAAGCTCTACGACAAGAAGAGTTTTGACCGCGGATTCAAGGGAAAGAAAACCAATTACGATGACAAGGCTATTGGATCTACCTATGATAATCCGGGGGTTGGCAGAGGAGCTAAAGGCAAGCGTGGAGCCGGCAGAAATGTTCCAGAAGCAAACGCTGGCAGAGGTCGTGGAAGAAATACTTCAGACCGCTTTGCCCCAAAGGGTTACGGCAATGTAGGATGCTATGACGAAGAGAAATACCTCAATAACGGAAAATCTCTCAAGTCAGGCAAACCCACGAATGCAAACATCCGCGATGCGGTAGCAGCAGCAAGAGCCGAACTCCGTAATCAGAAAGACCCAAATGCCGGTTTCTTCAAGGATAAGAAGAAAAAGAGTTTCAATCCTAATTTCGATAACGACAACCACAATCGCAAGAACCGTTATAACAGCGGTGACAAGAACGAGCGTGGAGGCAATCGTGGAAATCAGGGAAGAAACGAAGGCAGAGGAAGAAGAAGATAAAAAATTAAGCCTGGATAGGATGATTTCTTTCTATCAACCCTATTCAGGCTTAAATTATCTTGCTGCACTCATCAAATAACTCCTTAAATTTTGTAGAGTCTTTAATTCTTTACAAACTTAGTGGCAAATTTGTGAGACGCTGTCTCACAAATTAAAAATATTATTCGATGTTGTTTTCCTCAAACTCTGCAATCCATTCCCTAACCTTAGCTTGCAACAAAGCTTTATCTGGCAAGTATAATTGATATGCCGAAGCATAGACATGAGAGTCTTTTGGCAAAGTCAATTCTACAAGTGCATCATTCTTGCTCTCACAAAGTAATATGCCAATGGTTGGCTTTTCAAAATCCTGTTTTATAAAGCGGTCGTAATAGTTGACATACATCTGCATCTGTCCTAGATCTTGATGAGAAAGCTTATCTGTCTTCAAATCAATAAGAACATAGCACTGTAGCAATCTATTATAGAAAACCAAATCTACATAATAGTTCTTTTTGAATTTGCTAACCACTGGTTAGCATTTTTGACATCAAAAGGATAACCACTATTTAACCTTTTGGCATATACTATATAGAACTGCCTAATATTGCGGAGATTAGGATATGACCACCCCAAACCGCACAGTAAAACTCTTGGATAATTCTTGCAAGACCCGCTTCCCATATTCTGCACGAACATTCCCACTTTGTTATTCGCCGAATTTTATTGCAAATATACATTAAATGTTACAATAACCGTTATAAATTAAACTATTTTATACAAATTTTCCAATAAAGCTATTGCAGCTTCAGATATGAAGATGACTTCAGGGCAAACCGAGGATTCCTTGACAATTTCTTCAATAAAAGCAAAAAACAGAGGGCCTCTTGTCCACAGAAACAATTTAAACTATATTTTCTTAAAAAACAGCCTAAAAGTTTGGATGTTACAAATATTAAGTTTATCTTTGCATATAATATAAAATGAATATCGTATGAAACAGGTAGAAGAACGATACATCAGCTTGCTGACCGATTTCGGCTTCAAGCGCATTTTTGGTACGGCAATGAACAAGGATTTGCTCATCTGCTTCCTCAACAGCTTGTTTAATGGCAGACAGGTTGTGAAGGACGTGTCGTATCTGAACCCGGAGCACGTCGGTGATGTTTATACCGACCGCAAAGCAATCTTCGACGTGTATTGCGAAGGAGAAAACGGCGAGAAGTTCATCGTTGAAATGCAGAATGCCTACCAGACGTATTTCAAGGACCGCTCTCTCTTCTACTCCACTTTCCCGATTCGCGAGCAGGCACCAAAGGGGAGTGAATGGGATTTCAAGCTCAATCATGTCTATACTGTTGCGCTGCTCAACTTCAACATGAATGAGGATGCCTTCGACAAGGAGAAGATTCGCCATCATGTACAGTTGTGCGATACCGCTACCCACAAGATTTTCTACGATAAGCTGGAGTTTATCTATGTAGAGATTGCCAAGTTCAATAAAAGTTTGGATGAACTGGAAACATTGTATGATAAATGGCTATATGCACTGAAGAACCTCTATAAGCTTACCCAACGCCCAAAGGAGTTGTGCGACAAGGTTTTCGACCGTCTCTTTGAGGAAGCCGAGATTGCTAAGTTCACACCTCAGGAACTGAGGGAGTATGAAGCAAGCAAGATGGCATATCGGGATATCAAGAACTCTATTGATACGGCTAAGCAAGAAGGACTTGCTGAGGGTATGGAATTAGGTATGGAAAAAGGCAAGAACCAAAAAGCCCTGGATATTGCCAAGAATATGCTGGCAGATGGTGTTGACATCAATCTGATTATGAAGTATTCCGGACTTTCCCAGGAACAAATCGAAAAATTGAAATAAGATAATATCTCAGAGGTAAGACATAACAAAAATATACCCCAACCTACTTACTCTAGCGGGTTGGGGAATTTTGTTCCAGTATAAAATGTGACAATAGCATGGTACCGATACAGCGCTATCGTCAGCTAAATTAACGTTGCATATACAAAATGAGCCGATAAATGAGCCTGTAAATGACTCACCCTGAGCGCGCTGTACTAACGGGAAGAGGGGTGAGTATGTTGCTGCAAAGGTATATTTTTATTCGAAACGCCAAAAACTTTTAGCGAAAAATCCAGAATTTTCTTGCTTTATTCGAATAAAAGTCTTATCTTTGCAGAAGATATTAATTAATAAAAAATATGGCAAGACCTATAAAAGAAACGCCCAAACTTCATTGTGAAGATGCCAGAGCATTTGAGGCTAGGATGAAAAATCCTCCAAAGGAAAGCCGCGAAAAGATGGAAGAAATCAATCGTGACTACAATTATATAATGAGTTTATTCGTAAATTGATTATGAACGATAATGAAAACATTTGCGAACCGTTAAAGATTCGAAGATTTGTTTCAGCATAAAATGTGACGATAGCATGGTACCGATTACACAGCTACGCTTGGTAACGATACAGCACTATCGTCAATAAACTAAAGTTTAATAGAAACATCAAAAAGTGTAACGCTATATGAAGGATTTGTGGGACACTGTCCCACAAATTGGAAATGCCAGGTAGAACTTAAGCATCAAGGTTTATGTTCGCCAAAAAGACGAACTGTTGGCAGAGGAGGAAGAACAAGCCAAGCTTTCTCTGAGAGCAGTAAACATGAGCGACTGGGAAACAAGCGAATTGGAGGAAGACCTTTGCCTCAAGGGTTTCATCCAATTCCATTGGGGCGGTTGGTGGCAACAGGCATGGAGTGCGAGCCATTCTAAGAAGACAAAGACGAGCTTCATACCCAGGACGACTGCTACCCATTCATTTTCACAAACATCAAAGGTCCAATCCTTGTTAAGGAAGAAGATATGGATGCTTATATCAGAAACCACAAAGATGACTTCATCGGTCAAGCCGAAGAATCCTTGCCAATCAAATCCTGCAGAAGATTATTCGAATTATTCGACATAGATACCGACTGGCTGGAATTATAAAATACCGTCCGTACTTCATCTTCGAAATACACAAGCATAAAAAAGACTCACCCTGAACGCGCTGTTCTAACGGGAAGCGGGGTGAGTAGTATATTGTTGCAAAGGATTATTTTTATTCGAAACAACAAAACTTTTAGCGAAAAAATCCAGATTTTTCTTGCTTAATTCGAATAAAAGTCTTATCTTTGCAGAAGATAGGCAGCACTCAGCGATCTGAAGGCAATCTTTCATTGCGCTCGCTGGCACTGTCTTCGCAAAAGATATTAATTAATAAATAATTAAAAATATGGCAAGACCTATAAAAGAAACACCCATACTTCATGGTGAAGATGCCAGAGTATTTGAGGCTAGGATGAAAAATCCTCCAAAGGAAAGCTGCGAAAAGATGGAAGAAATCAATCGTGACTACAATTATATAATGAGTTTATTCGTAAATTGATTATGAACGATAATGAAGACATTTGCGAACCGTTAAAGATTCGAAGATTAGATGTTTTAATTCAAGATATTTTTAGTCAATAAATAAATTAATAATAAATGTATATTGACATAATTTTATTAATAATAGCGATTTGCTATCCTTTTATATTTAAATATATTGAACAGTATTTTTCACAAAAGGGGAAAAATGCTGCTCAAAAAGAAGATGTTCGTGATATTCAATACGAATCAAAAAAAGGTGAAAATATCGCAACAAAAGAAGATATTAAGGAGATAACATCACAGATTGAAACAGTAAAGAATGAAATCTCGTTTGAAAAACAACGCAGACATGAGTTTATAAATCAACGGACGGAACGTTTGTTGAAAATTTTGTATCTTACTGAGAAATTGAATGAGCAACAAGGAATCTTGTTATATGCTTTGTACGACAAACATTCCTCTAAACGTCTTCTTTCTTTGATTGAGCAAATAAATGGTACGCTATTATCATTCCTACATGAATGCAGAATTATCTATGTGACGGTTGAAGATAAAGATTTGACTTCACGAGTAACGGATTTAATAAAAGATGCTCAAGCTTATGCAGGTTATATGTGCTATATAGCAAGTAACGCTGCCAGCCATTTAACTAATTGGGAAGATTTCCTTGATTTAGCAGAAAAACATAATAATGCAACTCAGCTACTGAACGAGGCTATAAAAAGTCAAAATGGTGTCGAACAAACAAGAAAAGAATTTGAAAATAATATAAGCGACAAAAAGGAGGCTTTGTATGAAAGCCAAATTAAATACCTATCAAAGTTGAATTTATTATTTGGTAGTGAATTTCATTTAAAAGAATAAAAATACTATTATGAACAAGCAACAACTCGCAAATAAAATATGGGCATCTGCAAATAAGATGCGCTCTAAAATAGAAGCAAATGAATACAAGGATTATATTCTTGGATTCATTTTTTACAAGTTCCTTTCCGAGCAAGAAGTAAGAGTTGCTAAGGAATATGATTTTACTGATGCAGATTTACCTCAACTCAATGAGGAAAATGAGGAAATCGTCAAGTGGGCACAAAGTAAATTAGGCTATTTTATAGCATACGAAAACCTTTATTCTACATGGATGGATAAGGATTTTGGTTTTCGAATAACCAATGTACGTGACGCTCTGTCTGCTTTTACACGTTTGATTTCACCAACTCATAAGAAGGTCTTCTCTGGCATATTTGATACTTTGCAGACAGGATTGAAAAAGTTGGGAACATCTGATGCGGAACAAACACGTGCTGTAAGTGACCTGCTTTCTTTGATTAAAGATATTCCTATGAGTGGAAGGCAAGACTATGATGTACTTGGCTTTATTTATGAATATCTTATAAGTCAGTTTGCAGCCAATGCCGGCAAGAAAGCTGGTGAGTTCTATACTCCTCATGAGGTTTCTTTACTGATGTCAGAAATTGTGGCTTATAATCTTAAAGACCGTTCTCAAATAGAAATTTATGACCCGACAAGCGGTTCAGGTTCTCTTCTTATCAATATCGGTAAGTCGGTGGCTCGTCATATCCAGCAAGATAACTGTATTAAGTATTATGCACAAGAATTAAAGCAGAATACTTTCAACCTCACTCGTATGAATCTCGTTATGAGAGGCATCATACCAGATAACATTATAGCAAGAAATGGTGACACATTGAAGGATGATTGGCCTTATTTTGACGAGAATGACAAGGAAAATACTTATCACCCTCTGCATGTAGATGCAGTGGTTAGCAATCCACCATATTCTCAGAGTTGGACTCCTCCTCGTAAATCGAAGAATGGAGATTTGGGAGAGGTTGACCCACGATTTGACGATTACGGCATTGCGCCTAAAGGTAAGGCAGACTATGCTTTCTTGCTTCATGACTTATATCATTTGAAGACCGATGGCATAATGACCATCGTCTTGCCTCATGGTGTGCTTTTCCGTGGAGATGCTGGTGATGGAACAGAAAGTAGCGTAGGTGATGGCTCTGAAGGAAGTATTCGCAGACAGTTGATTGAAAATGACAACATAGAGGCTATCATCGGTTTACCTGCTGACATCTTCTTTGGTACGGGTATTCCTACTATAGTCATGGTGCTACGCAAGTCTCGTCCAACAAGTGATGTACTTATCGTAGATGCCTCCAAGGGATTTAAAAAGGAAGGAAAGAAGAACAAGTTGCGTGCTTCTGACATTAAGCGTATAGTGGATACCTATATTTCTAAGAGGGAAGAACCAAAGTTCTCCCGATTGGTAACTAAAGAAGAGATTCGTGCTAATGGTTATAACCTCAACATTCCTCGATATGTCAATTCTTCGGATGATGCAGAAACATGGGATTTATATGCAACGATGTTTGGTGGTGTACCAAAGGTGGAACTTTCTGCAATGGATAGATATTGGGATGCTTTTGCGGGATTGAAAAATTCTCTTTTCAAGCAGACAGATACTCCACAAACCGAATTTAAGGTGACAGATATTCAAAAGACAGTGGAGAATCATCCTTCTGTAGTTGGTTTCAAGAACATGTTCTCTGAAAAGTTTGGTGGCTTTAGCGAAATATTACATCATCGTTTGCTCGACAATATGCAGTCTCTGAATATTGCCGCAGAAGAGGATGCAATTACTTCATATATATTTAATCAGCTCGAGCAAATGCCACTTGTTGACCGCTTTGAGGCTTACCAATTGTTTGCAGATAAATGGCAGACAATTTCGCAGGATTTGGAAATCATTCAATCGGAAGGATTTGAGGCTACTCGCATGGTAGATGCCAACTGGGTTATCAAAAAGAAGGATGATAAGGAATATGAGGTGCAAGATGGCTGGATTGGTCATGTACTACCCTTTGAACTTGTACAGACTACTTATTTGAAATCAGAATGGCAAGCTCTTCACGATAAGGAAGAACGCCTAGAAATGGCTGCTTCCGAGACAGAGGAAACATTGGGAGAATTAGCTGATGATGAGCGTGATGGTATTACCAATGATGATGGGGTACTTGACAAGAAGGCTCTTGACGGAAAACTTTCTGAAGCTTTGGAAGAAGTGGAAACTCCTGAGATTTCTTCACTCAATGAATACCTCCTACTTTCAAAAAAGAAAGATAAGTTGGCTTTTATTGCTGCTCATGATGAGATAAGCTGGGAAAACGTAACTGCTGGTAAGGATGGCACATACGGCAAGGCTGCTGCTAATGCGCTCATTGGTCATTATCGTGCTAACTTTGATTTCCCAGAAAACTCTTATGAGGCACATCTGATAAGGATTAGTCGTCTGATGAATGAGACTAAAACCTTGAAGGCTGAGATTAAACTTGCTGCCGTAGCCTTGCATGAGCATACTAAGCTAACGATAGAGCAAGAATTATCCGATGAAGATGTGATGAAGTTACTATCCATCAAATGGATAGAGGGACTTTGTGCCCATTTGGCAACATTGCCTCAGACTATCATAGATGAGTTTATTGGCAAACTTATGGCTTTGCAGAAAAAGTACGCAACAACGCTTGTGAACTTGGAACACGACATTCACAATGCTTCCATACAGCTTGCTGATATGATAGATGAATTGACGGGCAACGAGTTTGATATGGCTGCTTTGCAGGAATTAAAGAAAGTTTTGGTAAATGTTTAAGGAGGAATAAATATGGATAAAATGAAGAAAGTTCCAGAGATACGATTTAAAGAATTTGAGGAGGAATGGGTACAGAGTAAATTAGGTGACTGCTTTCTTGAACGTGTTGAGAGATCTGCAATAGGCGAACTAATTTCTATTACAATTAACAATGGTGTAGTAAAAGCTGCTGATACGGGACGCGCAGACAGCTCAAGTGCAGATAAATCTAACTATAAAAGAGTTGAAGTTGGTGATATAGCTTATAATTCTATGCGTATGTGGCAAGGAGCGTGTGGCTATTCCTCGTATAGTGGTATATTGAGCCCTGCTTATACTGTAGTAACTCCAACTAATGGGGTTGATGTGAAGTTTTATTATTATCTGTTTAAAAGAACAGATTCTCTTTATCAATTTAGAATCAATTCGCAAGGTTTGACTTCTGATACTTGGAATTTAAAATATCCATGTTTTTCTAAAATTAATTGTATGGTTCCAAAAGAGCCTGAACAAAAGCGAATTGCGGAGTTATTCTTGCATATTGACAATCTCATCAGCAAATTAGAACAGAAGTTAGAGAAGTTGCGCAATATCAAGCAATCACTTCTTAATCAGATGTTTGTAAATGTTAATAGGGGGGGGTACGCTCCGCTAATTAGATTTAATGGATATAATAATAAGTGGATAATGTTGACGTTGAATGATATATCAGAAAGAATAACAAGGAAGAATACTAATAATGAATCTTCTTTGCCTCTAACTGTCTCTGCTCAATATGGATTGATAAATCAAAATGATTTTTTCAATAGTCGTATAGCGAGTAAAGACGTGTCTGGATATTATTTGATAAAAAATGGGGAGTTTGCTTACAACAAAAGTTCTTCAGATGGTTATCCTTTTGGTGCAGTTAAAAGATTAGACAGATATAAAATGGGAGTTCTTTCCACATTATATATAATTTTTGCATTGAATAAAGATAAAATAGATAGCGATTTTTTGTCTATTTTCTTCGAAACGGATAAATGGTATGAACATATAAGTCAACGTGCTGCAGAAGGTGCAAGAAATCATGGTTTGTTGAATATATCATCCGAAGACTTTTTAGACTTGAAAATTTTAACTCCAAAGTCTAAAAATGAACAAAACCTAATCGCTGGGTATGTGTCGGCATTAGATAGATTGGTAGAGGGAACTTCCTCTAAACTTACCAAACTCCGCACAATGAAGCAATCTTTGCTTCAAAAAATGTTTGTATAACAAGTAAATATAAAACGATATGGGATTCGACTATGAACCAGAATTTGAGGATGCCCTCATCAAATTGTTAAAAAATAATGGGTGGTCTGGCAAGATGCTTAACTATCCTACAGAGGAACAGCTCATTAAAAATTGGGCTGACATCCTTTTTAATAACAATAAGGGAATAGACCGCTTGAATGGTCAGCCTTTGACAAAAGGAGAAATGCAGCAACTTCTTGATAAAGTAAAGGAGTTACGTACTCCCCTTGCGCTCAATGGTTTCATTAATGGCAAGTCGGTGACCATCACTCGTGATAATCCAGCCGACAAATTACATTTTGGTAAGGATGTATCACTAACTATCTATAACCGTTTGGAAATAGCAAGCGGTAAAAGTTTTTATCAGATAGCTCGCCAACCAAAGTTTGAACATCATTCTTATATTTTGCCAAAACGTAGGGGCGATTTGGTCTTACTCATCAACGGTATGCCTGTTATACATATTGAGTTGAAAAGCAGCAAGATTCCAGCTATGCATGCTGTTAATCAAATTACAGATAAATATATTCCAGAAGGAGTATTTACAGACAGCATTTTCTCATTGGTTCAAATATTTGTGGCTATGAATCCTGAGGAGATGATGTATTTTGCCAATCCTGGCATTGATATTAAATTTAACAAAGCCTTTTGTTTTCATTGGGCTGATGCTAATAATAACCCGATAAATGATTGGCAACAAATAGCATCTACATTCCTCTCTATACCGATGGCACATATGCTCATTGGGTTTTATACTGTTGCCGACCAAGCAGATGGTATATTAAAAGTATTGCGAAGCTATCAATATTATGCTGCCAGTAAGATTAGTTCCATTGTTGCAAAATGGGATTGGAAGAGTACGGAGCAGAAAGGTGGCTATATCTGGCATACGACAGGTAGCGGAAAGACTATGACCAGTTTTAAGTCTGCCCAGTTGATTGCACAGTCGGGTGATGCGGACAAGGTGGTGTTTCTTGTCGATAGAATAGAACTTGGAACACAGTCCTTGGATGAATACCGTTCTTTTGCAGATTCCGTGGATGATGTACAGGCAACTGAAGACACGGATGATTTAATAGGTAAATTATATGACGATACTCCAAGAAAAAATCTTCTGATAGTGACTTCCATACAGAAAATGAGCAAGGTGAATACCAAGGAGTTCCCTAAGAAAAAAACCGAAATTGAGAAGATTGTATCCAAGCGAGTGGTGTTTATCATAGACGAATGCCATCGTTCTACTTTTGGTGACATGCTAATCGACATTAAGCGAACTTTTCCTCATGCGGTATTCTTTGGTTTTACGGGTACTCCAATCAATGATGAAAATCAAAAGAAATCGAATACCACGCAAACGATCTTTGGGGAAAGATTGCATACGTATTCCATTGCTAATGGTATCATAGACAAGAATGTGTTAGGTTTTGACCCATATATGTGTCCAACATATAAGGATAAGGCTTTGCGTCGTTGTGTGGCTTTGGAAAAAGCAAAAGCACAGACGGATGAGGAAGCTATGGCTGATGAGGCTAAAAAGAAAGTATACCAGCACTATATGAATCCAAGCAAGGTGTCTATGGCAGGAAAGACACTACCAAATGGTTCATATATAAAAGGTATAGAGGATTTCATACCTTCTTCACAATATAACTGTAAAAAGCATCATCTGAAAGTTGTGGAAGATATTAAGGAAAATTGGATTACGCTCAGTTTGAACAATAAGTTCCATGCCTTGCTTGCTACGGACAGTATTCCAGAAGCTATAGCTTATTATAGATTGTTGCGCAAGGAAATGCCAGCATTGAAAGTGACGGCGCTTTTTGATCCAAACATTGACAACACAGGTGGTCAACAGTTTAAGGAAGAGGGACTTATTGAGGTGTTAGAAGGCTACAAAGAGCAGTTTGGCAAAGAATTTACGATGTCAACTCATGCAGCTTTCAAGAAAGATGTAGCTTTGCGTCTTGCCCATAAAAAGCCTTATAATGGAAAGGATTTTACGGAGGACAAGCAAATCAATCTTCTCATAGTGGTGAATCAGATGCTTACAGGCTTTGATTCCAAATGGATTAATACGCTCTATGTGGATAAGTTGATGGAGTATGAAAATATTATCCAAGCTTTTAGCCGTACAAACCGCTTGTTTGGACCAGACAAACCATTTGGAGTGATACGCTATTATCGTTATCCACATACGATGAAATGTTACATAGATAAGGCTGTAGCAATGTATTCAGACAACAAACCTCTGAAACTCTTTGCAGATCCATTGACCCATAACTTGCATCAAATGAATAGCATCTATGAAGAAATAGAATATTTGTTTGTTCATGCTGGTGTTAAGAACTTCGAGAAGTTACCAGAATTGGAAGCAGAAAGGAAACGTTTCGTAAAACTTTTCAACCTGTTTAATAAGCATTTTGAGGCAGCTCGCATACAAGGCTTTGTTTGGGAGAAAAATCATTATCATCTAAAACAACCACAAGGCAACTATGCGGATATTGATATGTTGATAAATGAAGAAACTTACAATGTGTTGCTAAAGCGATACCAAGAGTTGTTGCCTTCAGGTGTAGGAGGTGGTGGCGTGGAAGAACCACCATACGACATTGAGACTTATCTTACAGAAATAGATACAGGTCAGATAGATGCAGACTATATAAATGAGCGTTTTGATGTTTATCTGAAGTTAATTAACAAGGGAAATGCTTCTGAAGAGGAACGACAGATGGTAATGCAGGAACTCCACAAGTCATTTGCTCTGTTATCTCAAGAAGAGCAAAAGTATGCCAACATCTTCTTGCATGACGTAGAAAGTGGTGATGCTGTTCTTGACACTGGTAAGAGATTTTATGACTATGTCGTGGAGTATATGAACCAGGCTAAGAATACGAAACTTCACCAAGTGGCAGAACTCTTTGGTATCAACGAACTGTTACTAAAAGAAATCATGTCTTCAGCCGTTACAGCAGACAACTTGAACTCGTATAATCGTTTTTCAAAGTTAACTGCAACTATAGACAAGGCTAAGGCAAAACAATTCTTTGAAATGACAGAAGGTGCAAAACTGCTTCCATTTAAGGTAAAACCAAAAGCGGAATTGTTTTTGCAAGATTTTATATTAAGCAATGGCAACATGGATATTCCTGAGTTTGGCCGCAAGTTGACAGACATAAATGATGATATCCATATCGTGGAGTTTGCTAACACTTTAATGACGATGCATAATGGCATATCTGTACTTCTTTTGGAAAAAGAATGTATAGAGAGGTTTGGCAAAGAATATTCAGCAATGTCTGTGTCTGATTGGTTCAAGGTGATATATTCCTATGTGAAAGTCCAAACACATAAATATGATTTGAAACAGGACGATATTGTTTATTGGAATGTTGCAGAAGATAAAACGAAATGAACAAAATAAATAACATATACGAAATTCTTTCTGGAGGTGAGCGTGTCACCTTAGAATGTAAAAAAGGTACCAAGGGTGTGCCAACTTCGCTTTGGGACACTTATTCAGCTTTCGCCAACACTTATGGCGGAATTATTCTCTTGGGTGTGGTAGAACACATGAACGAACAAGACAATAACAAACGTTTTGAAATAGTTGGTGTTGAGGATGCCGACAAGATTCGCAAGGACTTGTGGAATACTGTCAATAGTAGAGAAAAAGTCAATATCAATCTCCTATATGATGATGATATTCAGACTATAGATATTAACGGCAGAAAAGTTATTGCTATTAATGTGCCTCGTGCAGACTATACTGTTCGCCCTATATATATCAATAACAACCTGTCAAAAGGTACTTTCAAACGCAATCATGAAGGAGACTATCATTGTACGGAACAAGAACTAAAGATGATGCTTCGTGATGCCAATGAAGCTGGCAATGATGGTTTGTTGTTGGAATACTATACGATGGATGATATTGATATTCCAACCTTGGAGCGATTTCGCCAAATGTTTCAGAATTTACATCCTGAACACCAATGGAACTCGTCTGAACATAAGGAGTTCTTGATAAACTTTGGTGGTTATGCGAAAGATCGTAGAACAGGAAAAGAGGGATTGACTATGGCTGGACTTTTGATGTTTGGAAAGGGACTTCCTATTCGTGAGCGTTTTGACAATCTGCGTATGGATTATATCGACAAGTCTAATCTGATTGGAGACCAACGTTATAGTGACCGCTTGACATACGACGGTACGTGGGAAAATAACCTGTTCAACTTCATCCGTATAGTCATTCCGAAACTGACACGTGATTTGCCTCATCCTTTCAGTATGAATGGTGTAATTCGGAGAGACGATACTCTCCAGGCTAAGGCTGTACGTGAAGCTGTTACAAACATGGTTATCCACTCTGATTTCATGGTAAATGGAGTTCTGAAGGTTGAGAAATTTGACGACAGTTTTATACTGACCAATCCAGGACTTTTGAAATTACCAATCGAGCAAATTTATAAAGGTGGAGAGTCTAAAGCACGTAATCAGCGCATACAGAATATGTTCCGCATGATAGGCTTTGGCGAGAACCTGGGTTCCGGCTTTCCTCTCATACTCAGTGCTTGGAATGAGAAGCATTGGCTCAAGCCAGAATTATTAGAACAGACTGATCTTTTGCAAGTTAGATTAACTTTGCATATACAAAATGAGCCAGTAAATGAGCCAGTAAATGAGCCAGTAAATGAGCCGGTAAATGAGCCGGTAAATGAGCGACAGCAAGCCATTCTTTCTACAATGAAACTAAATCCATCTATAACAAGAGAGAATTTGGCTAATAAGCTAGACGTTTCGATTGCAACATTAAAAAGAGAGCTTACTTCGTTAAGAAAGAAAGGCTACATTTCACGTAGAGGAAGTGATAAAAATGGGCAATGGATAATACTCAAGAATCAATAAGATATAATATAAATATCCCCCAACCTACTTACTCTAGTGGGTTGGGGGATTTTGTTTTTATATAGATATCAGTAACAACCATACTTGATATGGGATGGGCATCACATTCTTTCAGCAGAAAATTGTGGAACAAAAGAAAGACTAAGACGCTCACGCAAAAAAGTTTTTTCTCGAAAAAAGTCTCAAAGTATCATTCTTCGACAAAAATATAGGATTATATCATTAATATTCAACACTTTAGCAAAATGAGACTTCTCTAAAAAATGGAGGGAGAAGTATCATAGAAGTATCATAAATCAAGGAGAAGTATCATCAAAATCGGGCTTGGTGCTAGAAAAATATGCCGAAATGTGTTTAAAATAAGCATGAAAAAAGATAAAATACTCATGCTCATGGGGAAAAAGATAAAATACTTATGCTCATGGGAAATAGAAAAAAGACAAAACACTCATGCTCAAGGCAATAAATACACTTTTTCTGCGTTAAGAGAGAAAGTTATTTATTTAAATACTTACGAAACATGGATGAAAAGGAATTATTGAAAAAGGCTTTTAAGTACGGAAACGTACCTAGCAACATCACCTATTGCTTCACCGAACCATGTCCGATGAAAGACAAATGCATACACTATCTCTCTGCCCTCTACAAAAACGAGGAGACTGATAGAGGAGATGCCATCTTCCCTAATGCTCTCAAAAACGGGAAATGCAAGTACTTCGCACCACTCCGTGTCGTGAAAATGGCATGGGGATTCGACAAACTCTTTGCTGAAATGAAAGTGAAAGACGCTCCTGCCTTGCGCGCTGAAATGAGAGACTACCTCGGCAGCAAAGGACAATACTATCGATACAAACTGGGACAACTCAAACTCTTGCCGGAACAGCAGAAATATATCAAGCAACTCTTCGCTCGATACGGATATAAGGATGTTGAGTTCGAGCACTTCTCTGATGAGATTGACTTCACTAAAATCTAACCTTTCTAGAAGTGTCTAGTATTTCAGTTTTATAAAACCGATAGTGTCTACTTTTCCAGTTTATAAAGCATGTCAATACAAACTAGGAATAAGGTAAAAAACTGACAAGTAGGACTAGGAATAATGACCATAAAGAGGTCTGTTACAGCCCGTTAAGCGGTCTATCTGTGCCCATCAGACGGACACTCAGAGACCAAGTGGTGGGCATCGAGAGAACAAGTGATGGGCACTGATTGCCCGTACAGCGGGCGTCGAGTGCCCAAATTGAGAGCCTAAATTTGGGCACTCAATGCCAGTGAGTTGATTGATTGTCATTTTGATTTTAAACATTAAAAACGAATTAAAAAAGAATAAAAAACGAAGTAAAAAAGAATAAAAAACGAAGTATCTTGTAAAGAAAAAGTGAAAATCATGATACTTCTATGATACTTTAATGATACTTCTCGGCTCTAAAACCGAGAAGTATCATTTTGTTATTTCTCTATCCATCAAGCCTTTAAGTCAATATTTTCAACAGAAAATGAGACTATGAGACTTTTTTCGAGAAAAAAACTTTTTCGCGTAAGACTTATTCCTTTAACCATCCACTAATCAAGTTGATGATTTCCTGTCTTGTTGGCTCAGGGAATGAAAGGATGCGAGCCTTGTGCGAACCACCAGGACACATATATACATGCAGGTTCTTCTTGTTCTTGGTGAACGGCAAACCGTAGATACCGGATGCTCCCCATGGGTCAATGTCACCATAGATATATACCATCTTCGGATCGTTCTTGGTCAGGAAGTCGACAGTATGATTGTAAAGCGCTGGCGAGAACTTCACATTCTCAGCACCCTTTGGTACCATCAATCGCTTCAGATATCCCTTAGCCGTCTTGATGCTGAGATATTTCTTGAACGGTTTGGTATAATAGCCATAATATCCCAACTCTCTTGCAGCCTGCACGTCAAACGAAGCGGTAGCATTATAATTGGTGAAATAGCTTGGCTCACACATATTGATCCAGTAATCAAACACCTTTTTGTCATCCGTATCACTTGCAGGAATCTGATTGATATCCTCACCCCACTGCCAGAAAGCAAAAGCATATTCAAATACCGAGAAGTCGAAAATCTCTGGCAATGAAGCATTAAAGACATACTTCTTCTCATTGCAATACTTCTCGAACATTGGCAACAAGGCTGCCTTGCGCTTAAAGAGAAGCAACTGGAAATTGAGCACCTTCTGTCTGTTCTCCTTTGTGGATACCTGATACTGCAGGAACTTTTCATGTCTGCCATCCTCTACACCCTTATTGAGCGGTGCTACGTATGGTACTGAGATATCTACATCATCAGGAAAATAAGAACGATAGAACATTGTTGTCTGTCCACCCTTGCTGATACCGGTAGCAATCCACTTGCCCTTATACATCGCATGCAAGGTTTTGTTCACATGATGCAGGTCGTAAAGCGAATTTTCTACGGTAAGGTAATCCCAGTTGCAAGGATTAGGCATCGACTTATCGAAATAGCGATACTCCACGGTGATGATATTGGTATCGAAGAGTTTGGAAAGTTCCTCGATATATCCCTCACGCAAGGCATAGTTGGCATCATATCCTTCTGTCACGAGAACGGTAGGACGGTCGAATCCACGATGGCACAGAACTACTCTCTGTTCAAAGGTACCCCTGGAAGCATCCTTGCCATCCAATTGCTGCTTGATGAAGAACACATATTTCTCCGGGAAATGTGTACTCTTCAGTGTTTCCACATCACTTACTCCTGGCAAAGCTGCCAATCGCTTACCAGCCTCTCCTAATTCTGCCGCCAATATCTGCAAAGGCAGAATCAACAAAAGCAGCATCAGTCCGAAGGCAGACTTCACGCTGCTCATTCGGTTTCTAAAAGTTTTCTGATTCATTGTTATCTCTTTTATAAATTCTTATTCTGCGTTCTGAAGTGCAAAGGTACTTCAAAAAATAGAGAATAGAGAACATAAAGAAGAAAAAAGCAAATATTTATAATAAAAAAGCGCAAATATCTTATTATATTTCGTATCTTTGCACCTAGATAGATAGAATAATAACAAATACATATATAATAAGGTGGAAACAGAAGATATTATCCAAAAATTGGAGGCAAAGGGTATCAAACCGACAGCCAACCGTATACTCGTGATGAAAGCTTTGAAGAGCGACTCTCATCCCCAGAGCCTCAGCATGCTGGAACGAAAGATGGTGACGATGGACAAATCGAGCATCTTCCGTGTGCTTACGCTTTTTCTGGAGCATGACGTGGTTCATGCTTTTGAGGACGGACGAGGTATCCTGAATTATGAGATATGCGAAGAGGAAGGTGCATGTGATCATCACGATGGTCATATTCATTTTTATTGCGAATCCTGCCAGCGTTCTTTCTGTATGGAAGACATCCATATTCCGACTTTCCAACTGCCCGAAGGTTTCTTCCCCCACTCCATCTCTTTCGTCATCAAGGGGGAATGCCCTGAGTGTAGGAAGAAGCATCGCTGAAAGCAATGCTTATTCAAAACAAGAAGCAATGCTTATTCAAAACAATAAGCATCGCTGAAAATAAAAAAACTCCGAAGAACAAAAGTTCCTCGGAGTTTTCTCTTGTACACCCTTAGGGATTCGAACCCTAGACCCACTGATTAAGAGTCAGTTGCTCTACCAACTGAGCTAAGGGTGCATCCATTTCGTAAAAGCGAGTGCAAAGGTACTACTATTTTTTGAAACCACCAAATTTTTTCTCAATTATTTTCACTTTTTATGCAAAAAAATAGTATAAAACGCTCAAAATAGACTTTTTTTCATCTAAAACACGATGTTTTCGGACAAATCCTTCGTATTTTCGATGTTTTGTAGTACCTTTGCACACATTAAACAATTATTGTTATGAATGGTATATATACTATATTATTATTGGTACTGAGCAATATTTTCATGACTTTGGCTTGGTACGGGCATCTCAAACTTCAGCAGACAGGGGTGAGCAGCAACTGGCCTCTGATAGGAGTCATCGCCTTCAGTTGGGCCATAGCCTTCTTTGAATATTGCTGTCAGGTACCAGCCAACCGCATCGGATTCATAGACAATGGCGGTCCTTTCAATCTGGTACAGCTGAAAGTGATACAAGAATGCGTATCGCTTATCGTCTTTGCCATCATTGCCAACATCCTCTTCCAGGGACAGGGATTGCATTGGAATCACCTGGCAGCATTCGTCTGCCTGATAGCGGCAGTATATTTCGTATTTATGAAATAAACATATAATAACAACATAAAAAACATAACCGACAATGGAAAAGAAATTACGTGTTGCTTCCCTCTGCGTGCAGGGAGGCTATGAACCAAAGAACGGAGAGCCGATCGAAGTGCCTATCATTCAGAGTACTACATTTAAATATGACAACTCTGAGGAGATGGCGATGCTCTTCGATTTGAAGAAAGAGGGATATTTCTATACCCGACTCCAGAACCCTACCAACGATGCCGTGGCTAAGAAAATCGCTCAGCTCGAAGGTGGCGTGGGCGCAGTGTTGACTTCCAGCGGTCAGGCTGCCAACTTCTACGCTGTGTTCAACATCTGCGAGGCAGGCGACCACATCGTCACCTCTAACGAGATTTACGGTGGCACCTTCAATCTCTTCGGTGTAACCTTGAAGAAACTCGGTATCGAGTGCACCTTCGTAAATCCTAACGACAGCGAGGAGGAAATCCAGAAGGCTTTCCGTCCAAATACCAAGGTAGTTTTTGGTGAAACCATCAGTAATCCTGGCTGTGCCGTACTCGATATTGAGAAGTTTGCACGAATTGCTCATAAGAACGGTGTACCTCTCATCGTAGACAACACCTTTGCCACACCTATCAACTGTCGTCCATTTGAATGGGGAGCCGACATCGTTACTCACTCTACCACTAAATATATGGATGGTACAGCCTCTCAGGTAGGTGGCGTTGTTGTGGATAGCGGCAACTTCGACTGGATGGCGAATGCCGATAAGTTCCCTGGTCTCTGCACACCGGATGAGAGCTACCACGGATTGACCTACGTAAAGGCTTTCGGCAAGATGGGATATACTACCAAACTGGTGGCTCAGTTGATGCGCGACCTGGGTTCTATCCCAGCACCAATGAATTCGTTCATCCTGAACTTAGGTCTTCAGAGTCTGCATCTCCGTATGCGTCAGCATTGCGAGAATGCCCAGAAGGTAGCAGAATTCCTGCAGAACGATGAGCGTGTGGCTTGGGTTCACTATAGTGGACTGAAGGGTGATAAATATTATGATCTTGCCCAGAAGTACATGCCAAACGGCACCTGCGGTGTTATCGCATTCGGACTAAAGGGTGACCGCGAAACAGCAATCAAGTTCATGGATTCGCTCGATATGATTAATATCGTGACTCATGTGGCTGATGCCCGTACTTGCGTGCTCCATCCAGCCAGCCATACCCACCGTCAGCTTTCAGACGAGCAGTTGAAAGAGGCAGGTATTGCCCCAGATTTGATTCGTTTGTCAGTAGGTATCGAGGATGTTGAAGATATTCTGGATGATATCAAGCAGGCACTGGATAAGATCTAGAAAAAATAAAAAAATCGCCCTGTAAGCGCAAAAGCATTCAAAATTAAAGCTTTTGCCCTTACAGGGCGTCTTTGCAAATGGTCATAAGCCCCCAGGGTGTTACCCTGGGCTACAAGCTTCTGCCCTTTCAGGGCGTGACGGGAATAGAACCTCCGTTCCTTTCTCTTAAGCCGATGAACATTGGCTTAGGGGGTATTTATACCAATTTATAAATTTCACTAGGCGTCTTCCGCTTCAGCACTTCGAGTTCGAAGTCCTTTCCGGCTACGATGCCTTTGCTTCTCAGAATCTGCTCCACGGTCTTTCTCGCCAGTTCGGGATGATTGTTCTCCTCGCTGAGATGGCAGAGCCAGACATGGCGAAGGATTGGTGTGGCATAATCGGCCAATGCATTGGCACAGTCATCATTGCTGAGATGACCGTTAGGTCCCAGAATGCGATCCTTCAGATACTGAGGATAAGGTCCCTGCTGAAGCATCTCCACGCTATGGTTTGCCTCTATCACCAGATAGTTGGAACGACTGATAAAATCGTGCATCTCCTCGGTGATATGCCCCACATCAGTAATGAGACAGAAGGTTACGCCTCCACACTCTACAAAATAGCCCACATTATCAGTACTGTCATGAGGCACCCCAAAAGGAGTCACCTTAAATTCCCCCACATAGAAAGGTACATTTTTCTCGATGACATGCACATGATTGGGCGCAATTTTCTTTCGGACGCAATAATTGCGCTCGATACCTACATGAACTTTACGGGTTGTATATACTGGTAGTTTATAATCAGTACTCAAGCTGCCCACCGACTTTACATGGTCGGCGTGGTCATGAGTGATGAGGATATGATGTACATCCTCGAAGCGTAATCCATAGTTATGGAAGTGCTTCTTCAGTGTTCTGATTCCTACTCCTACGTCTATCAATATCGAATCCGTATCAGTGTAAAGATAGTAGCTATTGCCACTACTTCCACTGCCAAAGGATATAAATCTTAGCATTTTAATTGTTATTTTACTGCAAAGTTAGCAAAAAAGATTCTTATTACAAAGTTTTTTACTATCTTTGTGCACAAAATAAGCAAATAAATAGATATTTTAAGAAATAGGAATCATGATAAAAAAACATATAATTGCCATAGGAATGGCTGTAGTAGCCATAACTACAAGCCTTTACACCCTTACTGGATGTCAGGCACACGAAGGTAGCGAAGAACAGTTGGAAAACAACCTGGATTCATTTGCCACCTATTATTATAACTGGCAATTTCCAAAGGCTGTCAAATTCTGTACTGCCAGTTCAGAACCATGGCTGAAGTATGCTGCCAGCAATGTACACGAGGCAGATGTAGAACTTTTAAGGAACAAGGAAACGGATGCTACGGTAGAAATCAACGACATCGATTTCGGTGATGACGAAGTAAGCGCCATCGCAGACATCACCGTGCGGAACTTCCTGCAGATGGATAGCATTGGCGAGGAAGCCCACCTCGTAGAAGAGGCCGACTTCCTGTTGCCAATGTGTATGGAAGAAGGGGTATGGAAGGTTAGAATGGCAAGCCTACCGCAAAGTGGAAAGAAAAATCACGACTAAGCTTTGGGTGAATAATCGCCCAATGCTCATCTCCACTCTCATAGGCAGGATTAATAGCCTTCATACCCATATCCAGACGTAGGATGAAATAATCGAAATTCAATCGGAGTCCCAAACCATACGCTGCAGCTATCTGCTTATAGAACTCATTTATCTTGAACTGTCCTCCTGGCTGTTCTGCATAATTGCGGAGCGTCCAGATATTACCGGCATCCAGGAACAGCGCTCCTTCAAACTTCCAGAAAAGAGCGGTGCGATACTCGGCATTCAAATCCAGCTTAAAATCTCCCGTCTGGTTGATGAAGTCGATTCTGCCATCATTTCCCTTATATTTACCAGGACCCAATTCTCTGACTCCCCATCCTCTCACCGAGTTGGCACCACCGGAAAAGTATCGCTTCTCAAAAGGCAGCACGGTGCTGTTGCCATACGGATACGCCACACCAAGACCGGCATGCAGCGCCAGGGCATTACGCTTATCCAACTGCAGGAGATGGGTATAATCGAAATCAAACTTGGCATACTGAGCGTATGCGATGTTCAGGAACGTATGCTGTCCCTGCGAATTGGTTCTGAATCCCAGAGTCTTAGAGAAACCATCAAGCAGATTACCTGCCGACTCCACATTCAATCGGAAAGCATCCACACCATTGCTATAGGTCAGTCCAAATCCCATCTTCATGATAAAGATATCTTCGTAATTATAGCGCAAGATGGCATTTCTGTTATCGACATTGTCGAGATAATCCTTCTTGAAAGTCTCCGAAATCCAAGGCATATACACATAGTTGAGATCGAGCAGGTCGAAACGCCAAGCCAGATGATGACGTGGTTCAGCCCAGCGATAACGCCATGCCGTTGAGAAGACGCGGCGATGGAATTCCGGACGGTTCTGTAAATCCCAACTTACCGACAACTCGCTGTTTGCCGTCTGTCTGCGGCGGAAATTCTTGGAAAGGAAAGGTGCCACGAATCGTGGAAACACCAGCTTTCCCTCTACCGAATACTCGGTATAGTTCTGGTCCTGGTATCCCTCCAGACCGGTTATAGCCTCGTAGGCTCCACGGAGTTCGATGCTTAACTGTTCACTGCCACGGAATAGATTTCTGTTGGTATAAGTGAGCGATGCAGCTGCACCAAAATCGCCTGCCGTATTGGTTCCTTCAGGCTGGAAAGAAATAGTAGAAGGCTTATTAGTGCTAACCTGAATATTACAATCCAGCAGACGGTTGGAATCATCATCACCAGTATTCTGACTTTCTCCTACATAAGCAATTCTGTTACTATCCGGAACTTCAGCAAATCGGATATTGGTATACTTCACCGCTTGCAAACGGGCAAAATTATTATAGGTGCGCTGCAAAGCAGAGGCACTATAAGGTCTGCCCTCCTTCAAGGCTGTAGCATTGAGCAATACCTGACGGCGAAGGTGAATACGGTCGCTATCATTGCTGAGATAGTTGATATTGCGAATCTGATAACGGGGATGATCGGTTTCGGGTGCATTGCTGCTAGCCTTATACTTCGTAAGATGCAAGGTTAAAGCAATATCATTCTGTCCAGCTATCGTATCGGCACTAAAATAGATAAAGTCTTTGTTAAACCTAAAATAACCGTCATCCATCAGCAGGTTGGCAATGCGTTTGCGCTCATTATCAAGCGCCTCTACCGAGAATCGCATCCCTGGCTTGAGGTTCTGGTTGTCGGGGTCATCGAGATGCAGAATGTTCTGTATGTTCTCATCCTCAACATCATACTCCACCTTACCCATCACATACGGAATGCCGGGATGCAAAATATACTTTGCATCCAGTTTCTTGCCTTCAGTGGTGGTATTGAGCGAAACGCCAGCATGCATGAATCCCTGGTTCTGCATCGCCTTGACAAGGTCCTGACAAGTAAGCCGAGCCTGCAAGGTATCGTAGATGACCGGCTTCCTGCTGAAAGGGTTCTTAAAGAGCGAAAAGAGTTTCGGCTTCTCTTTCTGGCGCACATACTGCTTGAGCGCCCCAGCATCATAATCATCTGAGTCGCTCTCCATCTCTACCTTATTTAATATATACTCTCCCTCTGGCACGTATTTGCTGGAAGAACAAGCCCCCAGGAGCAACGGCAAAGAAAGGATGAAAATCGTTTGTTTCTTCACTAATCTTATTCGTTATTTGCCTAATAAGACAATGTAAATATCCATTTTAGACTGCAAAGATAATGCAAATCACAGACAATACAAAATTAAATGCGAAAAGAAATCTTAATTTATTTTGTATTGTCTGCTTTTTGCTGTATCTTTGCACGCATAATGATAAGCAAGAATAAGATAAAATACATTCGTTCACTTGAACTGAAGAAGAATCGTAATAAGGAAGGCAAGTTTGTTGCCGAAGGTCATAAGGTGGTAGACGACTTACTCGTTCTGCAACCTGCCGACCTCATTGTGGCAACAGGTGAATGGCTCAAAGGCAAACATTTCCCTGTTCAAACAGAGGTGATAGAGGTTACTGAAGAGGAGCTGAAGAAAGTAAGTTTCCTGCAGCATCCGCAACAGGTTCTTGCCGTATTCAAACAGGCAACATCAGGAGATTACAGCATCAACACCAATGAACTGAATCTGGCTCTTGATGGCGTACAAGACCCAGGCAACCTGGGTACCATCATCCGCATTGCCGACTGGTTTGGCATCACCCATATCTATTGCAGTCAGGATACTGCCGATGTATACAACCCAAAGGTGGTGCAGGCTACGATGGGCAGCATTGCAAGAGTAAAGGTAGAATATGGCGATTTGCTGGGTCTGGTAGAATCTCTTCCAGATGATGTTCCCGTATACGGAACATTATTGGACGGTGACAACATCTATCAGCAAACGCTCGAAAACCGTGGACTCATCGTGATGGGAAACGAAGGTAAGGGCATTTCGCCTGCTTTGGCAAAAAAGGTGAACCACAAATTGCTTATCCCGAACTTCCCTGAAGGAAGGGCCACTGCTGATAGCCTGAACGTGGCTATCGCAACAGCCATCACTTGTTCAGAATTCAGAAGAAACTTTTAAGGGTAAAAAGTAAAAAGCGATAATTAGAAATTAAAACAAGATAGTTATGGAAGTAAATGAATTATTTAAGCAGCGCAGCATAACTGCTTGTATGAAAGCATCCTACAATACAGTGACGAGCGACATTAAATCGTTTGTCAAGCAAACTTGGGCTACACATGTTCCGTTTGCGGTATTGTTGGCTATCGTACTCTACTTTCTCCTCCCCAACAAGTCGCTTCACGATTGGGGAGTAGTAAATCCGATGGCATCATTCATTCTGCAAACCATCATTTACTTAGCCACCATCGTCATGGCAGTCATTTCGTTCTGGCACCTCATGCCACGAAAGCAACTGTGTGCGAAAGGCGAAAAGCGCAAGATTGGCAAGTCTTTGATACGTATTCTCCGCCATTTCGGAGGTTTCTTCATGACTTGCTTCCTCGGCATCATGATTGTAGGCATTGCCACCTTTATCGCAGCCTTGCCTTCCATCATCCTCATCATCGCCCAGTTCTACTCACAGCTAGGTGCACTTGATGGCGACCCACTGGGAGTACCAGGGTACTTCACCCCACTCCTCTTCCTCGTCTTCACCATCACCAGCCTTCTTATCATCTATGCACTGAGCTGGCTTGGCATATCCTTGGCCTACCTTTATGGTTCGTACAAGGTAACAGATGAAGAAAAGCAGAAACAGAAGGACAGCCAACAGATGACAACCACAGAAATAGAAAAGTATTAATCATATTAGCATAAAACACTAAGAGAAAATGAAACAGACAAGATTACTCTTCATCGACCGCGATGGAACTCTGATTCAGGAACCAGAAGATGAGCAGATTGACAGCTTCGAGAAGCTGGTATTTACCAAGGGCGTGTTCCGCAACCTCGCCTTCATTGCCCAGCACACTGACTACGAGCTGGTGATGGTGAGCAACCAGGATGGCTTGGGCACCGACTCCTTTCCGGAAGATACCTTCTGGCCTGTCCACAACTTCATCATCCAGACCCTGGAGAGCGAAGGCATCCACTTCGCCAAGCAGCACATCGACCGCCACTTCCCGGAGGATAACTCGCCAATGAGAAAGCCAGGCACAGGCATGCTGACCGAATACATCGACAACCCGGCATACGATATGGCAAACAGTTATGTGATTGGCGACCGTGAAACCGATGCCCAGCTTGCTGAAAACCTGGGTTGCAAGAGTCTGATTCTCGGAAAGGACGGTATGGACTGGGACAAGATAGCCGAGATTCTCTTTGCCGGCGACCGCATCGCAGAAGTGAAGCGCACCACCAAGGAAACGGACATCTACATTAAGGTAAATCTCGATGGTTCAGGCAAATGCGACATCTCTACAGGTCTTGGTTTCTTCGACCACATGCTGGAGCAGATAGGCAAGCATGGCATGATGGACCTCACCATCCATACCAAGGGCGACCTCTATGTGGATGAGCATCACACCATCGAAGATACGGGTATTGCCCTGGGCGAATGCCTGCTGCAGGCGTTGGGCGACAAGCGTGGAATAGAAAGATACGGCTACAGTCTGCCGATGGATGATTGTCTCTGTCAGGTGGCATTGGATTTCGGTGGCCGTCCATGGTTGATCTGGGATGCAGAGTTCCACAGAGAGAAGGTGGGCGAAATGCCAACCGAGATGTTCAAGCATTTCTTCAAGAGTCTGAGTGATGCGGCAAAGATGAACCTCAACATCAAGGCTGAGGGCGAGAACGAGCATCACAAGATAGAAGGCATCTTCAAGGCGCTTGCCCGCTCGCTGAAAATGGCGGTAAAGAGAGACATCTACCATTTCGAGCTTCCTAGCTCTAAGGGAATGCTGTAATAGTGATTAATTATTAGTGATTAATTATTAGTGATTATAAAGATGAAAGCCCAGCAGGATTCAACGAACCTTGCTGGGCTTTTTTCTAAACATATAACTTTCTCACAATGGGATTTTAGAATTTTGTCATGAACTCAACAACAATCTTATCCTTTTCTGAAGTCTTGGCTATGCCACCCTTGCGATAGAAATACTTCTCGTAGTTGATACGGATATCCGAGATGAATGGCTTGGCAAGGCTCAGGGTTACACCGCCCGTAACACGATGGCGCTTGTAATCATTGATCTTCAAGGCACCAAGCTCTGTATCAGAACCGCCATATCGGGTACCATCACTGTGGTCGCTCATGAAATCATATCTTGCCAATGGCGAAACCTTTCTGATGAGGCTCTTAGGATTAGCCACCGGAATATCATAGCATACGAAACCATCGAACGCATGCACATCGTGGAAGGCATCCTTGCTGTAGTGCTTGTAAAGATACTCAGCCTCAGCTATGAAACCACCCTTGTGGAAGGTGATACCGCCATCATACATCGTTACCGTAACATCAGATGGCTTAATCTTCTGGGTACTCAACACCAGATTCACATTCGGAAAGAGGAACTGAGCCTTGGCAGAATAGTTAACACCCTTGGTCCAGTAATCCTTCTGGTTGGTCAAGCCAGAACCGTTGAAGATACCGGCATTCACCACGATAGGGAAGCCAACATTCCAGGTGTATCCGATTTCTGCACCCACGTCGCGAACGTTACCTACCTGCTTGGCGATAAACGAACGGTTGGCAAAGTACTGCTGATGAGGAGAACGGTGAGCATCGATGGTGAATGGCACACGCTCCTGACCGATGGTGAACTGCAGGGTCTTCCAAGGCTTGATGCGTGTATAGGCATCCAGCATCTTGATCTTACCCTCGTCGCAGAGATCGATTTCCGCCTTATAGCTTACCTGAGGTGTTACATTGCCAGTCACGTTGATGCGGGCTGTACGCACCTCGAATCGTCCCTCCCCCTCTTCGGTCTGGTACTCATACTTAGAGCGGATGGTTCCACCAATGGTCATGGTCTTGGTGAATTCCCCGATGCCCTTCTCAAAAGAGCTGTTCCCTGAATTCTGGGCATTCATTCCCATCGACACCATCGTGAGTGCCATCAACAAATACGTTTTCTTCTTCATTTCTTACCTTATTATATATACACGTAAATCTGATTTTGCTTATTCCGAATGAAACCCTCCTCATTGACATAGGAAGGCATCTTCTTCATTTCGACTGCAAAGGTAAGGAGAAGATATTTCTACCGTAAAACATAAGTATTACAAAGATGTTACATCACGCATTTGTAACACCCGTAATGTTTCTGTAATATCAGTAATATGGTCGTAACATCATCGTCACAAACACGTAATCGCTTTTTCTTTCACATCTGAAAATATCACCGTATCTTTGCAGCCGAAAAGAAAAAGGTATTTCTTTAAAGTGAACGCCATCTGAAGGGCAAAAGCTTTACAATCAAGTTCAGGTAAACAACATTAAAATATATATTAGGATGAAGGAAAACAAGAAAGCAATCTTGGAGATTCTTAAGAAGAGCTCCAAGAAAGACGGCAAGTTTGAAAACTTAGTGCTCAATCTCGCTTTGCAGAAGATAGACAGCGACAGTTTCGAGTACGATGGCGATGCAGTTTATACCAACGACAAGAAGCGCCTGGTATATTGCATGAGTCAGGAGACAAGCTTCACCATTCCAGAGGGAGTGGAGATTATCGGCGAGATGGCATTCCGTGGCAAGAAGGTCCTCAAGAACGTGATCATCGCCAACAGCGTAAAGGAAATCGAGCACGATGCTTTCTACGATTGTGATGAATTGAATAACGTTTATGTACCTGCGGGCGTAAAGGTCGTAAGAAGCTATGCCTTTGCAGAATGCGACAAGTTGAAGAAGATTACCTTCGCTGGTACCCCAGAAAAGATAGGCCGTCATACCTTTGACGACTGCGATCAGTTGCACGACATCATCGTGCCAGCAGGAAGCAGCAAGTTCTTCCGCAAGGAACTCCACTTTATCGATGGAGACACCGACTATTTGGTTTTGGAGATTCCTGAAAAGAAGGCTGACAAGAAAGCTGAAATGACAGAAAAGAAGGCTGAAAAGAAAGCTGAGATGACTGACAAGAAGGCTGAGAAGAAAGCAGAAATGACAGAAAAGAAGGCTGAGAAGAAGGCTGAAACTTCTGGAAACAAGTCTAAGAAAGAGCCTGCAAAAGTAAAGTAACTCAAAAAATCAACTCGTGCAATCATGACTAAAGAAGATATGATGAAGAAAGCTTATGTAGAACGCGACATCAGTTGGATGTACTTCAACCATCGCATTCTGCAGGAGGCAGAGAAAGAGTATGTGCCACTGTTGGAGCGCCTCTCTTTCCTCGGTATTTACTCCAACAACCTCGACGAGTTCTTCCGTGTCCGTGTGGCATCGCTCAACCGTATGCTCGACCAGAAACTCGACAAGGATACCGAACAGCAGATTAAGAAATCTCTTAAAACGATCAATAAGCTCAATGAATCTTATTCGAAAGAATACACTGAAGCGGTGGATACAGTTTTCCACGAACTTGAAGTACACAAGGTTCGCCTGCTCACCGAAGACCTGCTCAACGACGAGCAGAAGGAGTTCCTCACGCAGTTCTTCTACGACAAGCTCAATGGTTCTGTCAACCCTATCTGGCTCAACGAGATAGACGACCTCTCCACACTGGAGGACAACCGCATCTACCTAGCCGTAGAAAAGGCTGAGGATGACAAGAAGAAGAAATATGCCGTAGTTAAGGTACCGGATAGAGTCTATGGACGCTGGGTGAAGGTACCGGCAAGCGATGGTTTCGACAACATCATGTATCTGGACGATGTAATCAGATACTGTCTGCCACTGGTATTCCTCGGTTTCAAGAAGAGCACCTACCGTGCCTTCAGTTTCAAGTTTACCAAGGATGCCGAGATGGAGATGGACAACGATGCCGACTTCGGAACCATGGAGAAGATTGCCCTGGGTGTAAGCAGCCGCAAAAAGGGTGAAGCCGTGCGCGTAATCTACGACCAGGAGATGCCGAAGGAACTTCAGAAGAAGCTGCGTGAGCGATTGAACACCAAGGAGTTGGATGCTTCTCTGGCTGGCGGAAGATACCAGAACCACAAGGATCTGATGTCGTTCCCTGATTGCGGCCACAAGGAACTGAAGTACGAAAAATGGGCTCCTATCATGAAACCGGAATTCCTCTCAAACGAGAGTATCCTCGACCAGATTCGTGAGAAAGACCGTTTTATCCATGTACCCTACCATAGCTTCAACGGCTACATCCGTGTGCTCCGTGAGGCTGCCACCAAGCCCGAGGTGAAGGCTATCAAGACCACCCTCTATCGCCTGGCCAAGGATTCAAAGGTAGTGAAGGCACTCATCACTGCTGCCCGCAACGGCAAGAAGGTGACTGCCGTGGTAGAGCTTCTGGCACGTTTCGACGAGGAGAGCAACATCAAGTGGAGCAAGCGCATGCAGGAAGAGGGCGTGAACGTAATCTTCGGTGTAGAAGGACTGAAGATTCACTCCAAGCTGCTCTATATCGAGTCAAAGAAGGGCAACATCGCCTGCGTGGGAACCGGAAACTTCCACGAGGGCAATGCCAAGATCTATACCGACTATCTGATGATGACCGCCCGTACTAAGCTGGTAAACGAGGTGGCTAAGGTATTCGATTTCATCGACCGTCCATTCTCACCATTCCGCTTCAACGAGCTCCTCGTATCTCCTAACTCCATGAAGAGCCGCATCCTGCGCATGCTCGACACCGAAATCAAGAATGCCAACGAGGGCAAGGAGGCTTGGGTGAAGATGAAGATCAACCACATCACCGATACCGATATGGTAACCAAGCTCTATCAGGCGTCAAAGGCAGGTGTGAAGATCGACATCGTAATCCGTGGCAACTGTTCGCTGGTGCCAGGCATCGCCAAGCTCAGCGACAACATCCGCTGCGTGGGCATCATCGACCGCTATCTGGAGCACAGCCGCATCCTCATCTTTGCCAACGGAGGCAAGCCAAGATACTTCATTGGTTCAGCCGACTGGATGCCTAGAAACCTCATCAACCGCATCGAGGTACTCACCCCGGTATATGACGAGAATATGCAGGCAGACCTGCTCCGCACCATCTCCTATGGTATGAGAGATACGATGAACGGCCGAGTGGTAGATGGCAAGGGCGGCAAGGAATTTGTGGAAGGCGAGCCATTCCGCAGTCAGGAAGAACTTTATAAAGCATATAAATAATGATTAATAATTAATGATTATTGATTAATGATTATTGATAACACTAAACATAAAACACTATAATAATGATGAATTTAGCATCCATAGATATCGGCTCCAACGGAGCCCGACTCCTCATCAAGCGCTTCGATCCCGAGGCTATCCGTGAGGAAGACCGCATCAAGAAACTCATGTTCATCCGCATCCCACTGCGATTGGGTAAGGATGTTTTCACCCTTGGAAAGGTTTCCAAGGAGCGTGAGAAGATGATGCTCCACATGATGAAGGGCTTCAAGCAATTCATGAAACTCAATGACGTAGAGGCATTTCGCGCCTGTGCCACTTCTGCAATGCGCGATGCCGAGAACGGCAAGAAGGTGCTCAAGAAGATAGAGAAGCAAACCGGCATCAAACTCGAAATCATCAAGGGTCAGGAGGAGGCTCAGCTCCTCTACAATAACCTGGTAGAGAAAACAGACTCCAACGAGGGCAGCTTTGCCTACATCGATGTGGGCGGTGGTTCCACGGAGGTGAGCATCATCCACGATGGTGTGCTCGCCGAGAGCTATTCCTACAACATGGGTACGCTGAGAATGCTGAGCGGCAAGGTGACTTCCGATACCGAAAAGCTCTTCAAGGAGAACCTTACGAGATATGCCGAGCAATACGGCGACATCAGGATCATCGGTTCGGGTGGCAACATCAACAAGTTGAACAAACTGGCACGCCACAGCAAGCAGGACGCCAAGAACCTGACGCTTGCCGAGCTGAAGCGTCTCTACTCGATGATGCAGCCCCTGAGCATCGAGGAGCGCGAGATTTCCTTCTCTCTGAAGGAAGACCGTGCCGATGTAATCATTCCTGCCGCAGAAATCTTCCTCAAGGCATGCGAATACCTGAAGTGTGAAAGCATCATGGTGCCCAACATCTCGCTCGCCGACTCCATCGTGGATGGACTCTACGAGAAGATGATGGCAAAAACAGAGGAATAAACCACTTCATCCACAAATAAAATAAAAGATATGTCAATATCTCAAGTTTTTATGCTATCTTTGCACAGAAATGTGCGAAGGTAGCATTTTTTTGTTTACCTTCCGCCTCTTCTTGCGTCATACACATAAAAAGAAACAAATGGAAGAAACAGAATTTGAACATATCGCCCAGGAAATGCGCCCTAGGTTGACGGCACATTGTCAACGCTATCTCTCGGCAGGAACCCTTGCCGAAGAAGCTGATGACATCGTGCAGGAAACCCTGGTGAAGCTCTGGAAGATGCGCGAAAGGCTCTCTGAATACCAGAGCATCGAGGCGCTCGGAATGACGATAGCCAGGAATCTCTGTATCGACCATCTGAGACGCAACAAAGCCCAAACGGCATCGCTGGAACAGATGAAGCATCCTGCAGAAATCTGTACGGCAACCGAACGTACCGACCAGACCATCATCGGCGAGGATACGCAAAGGCGACTCAACAGGGCGATGGACAGGCTTCCGGATACGCAGAGAAGAATGCTGCTATTGAGAAGCGAGGGAAAGAGCCTCGATGAGATTGCCGAAATCTGCGGAGCCAACAAGACGAGCACCAAGACGATGATTTCTGCAGCAAGAAGATCATTGTTGAAAATGATGAAGTCATAAACTCTAAAAAGGAAAGAAATGAAGAAACTAGAAGATATAACCTATCGCCACGAGCTGATAGAGCGCTACCTCGATGCTGATACCAGCGTGGAGGAAGAACAGGCATTGGCTGATTTCTATCGCCATTGCGAGGATAAGGATTTAACGGATGAGGATCTCGACATCAGAAACCTGATGCTGGGAATGGAGAACTATACTCCGAATATTCATCAGGTGGAAGAAGCTGATGGACAGCCGCAAATGAAAGAGATGTCCCTTGCTGCTTCTAAGAAGCACGAAACAAGATGGGTACGCCTCTCTGCGATACTTCTCGCTACGGCGATGCTGGCAGGCCTCATCTTCCTGCTCTTCCCTATCAAGGATTATTTCTCATCCTCTTCTGAACAACAACCTGGTCTTGCCAACCTGGTTCCTACAGAGCAGGTGGTTCGCTCGCAGCCATCTTCCGAGGATGAAGACGGGAACCTGAACGCATACGAAAAGATGGAACGTGCCGACTCCCTCTTCCTGGCAGCAACCCGGGATATCGTGACTCCGCAGGAAATGAAGTCAAGCAAGATGGCCCTTGACAAAAGAAAGAATATTGCAGAAAGAAGCGAGAAACATGCAGGGAAGACTATAGGAAATACAGAAGAGACCTCTTCTGGCAATACGGAGAAGACTTCAGAAAATACGGGGAAGACTTCTTCTGAAACAGAAAGAAGCATTCATGAAGATTTTAATCAGATTTATGAAATAGCCTCTGCCGCGCTGCCTTCTGCCGAGCAGCTGACCATCAACCGCCAAGGCGATAACATCGTTATCTCAACCCTGGACAACGAAGGCAACATGCAGCATTACACCATCAACATGGCAGAAACGCAAGATGGTAGTTATCAACTACTTCCATTGGCACAGTTAAACGAATGATAAAACATTTCACGCTTATGAAAAAGTATATTTTCACCATTGCATTTGCCCTGCTGGGCATAACCAGCAGTATGGCATCGAAGGCAGATACCCTGCGTATCTACAGCATTGACGGTGAGCGCATCCCAAACTTTACCGGCAAGGAGCTTATCGGTAAAACCATCAAGAATTACCGGGTAAACACCACCGTCTTGCCGGCACCCAAAAGCGATGTGATAGAAATTCATATCATCACCACTACCACACCTCCTGCCCCCAAGCCAGACCCTCACTATCTGATCAAGGGCAGAGAACAGGAGCTGACTAAAGAGGAATTCAACAAGATTTCTCCCAGCAAGATCAAAGCCATCGAGATTTTGAAAGAGGGCACCAAAGCCATTCAGGATAGAGGTCTGAAAGAGGATGGCAGAAGCTACATCATCGTTACTCTGAAGAAATAACAGACAAAACATATCCCTTTTTCTTCAGCGACTCAATCTTAACGGTCACATCATGCTGAAGAGCATGGCGAAGATACGTCATCTGCACATTCACAGCCAGGGAGTTGGCATAGCTCACGGTACCCCACACCGCCTCCTGTATCATCTCCTTGCTTACCACATTGCCGATATTCATCGCCAGCAGACGGAGGATGTCGGCTTGTCGGCTGGTGATGAGCACACGAGAGGAACGGGTACGAAGCTCATTGTTGTTATAGCAGAAGGTGGTTTCTCCGAAATGATACACCTCCTCTTCTATCGTCTCACTCTCATTCATGGAGAACCGCTCCTCTATTCTTGCCAGCAACTCTTCCGGATAGAAGGGTTTGGCAAGATAATCGTTTGCCTTCAGGGAGAAACCTTTCAGTCGATCGTTCTTCTCCGTACGGTCGGTGAGAAAGAAGATAAGCACCTTCGGGTCGATGGTTCTGATGCGTTCTGCCACCTCATAGCCATCCATCTCCGGCATATTGATGTCGAGCAATACCAGGTCGGGCTTCACTTCCGGGAACTGCTCCCATGCCTTCTTGCCATTGCCGGCATAAGTCACATCGTAGCCATGCTGCTGCAGGAAACTCTTCAGCAACATGGAATATTTCAAGTCATCGTCTGCAAATAATATCTTGATCATTTTTTCTATTGTTTATAGCGTTAAACCGGATGCATCAGGAGTGCTGCGGGATGATGATCGAAATCCTGGTTCCCTTGCCCACTTCGCTCTGCATCATTTTTCTACCCCCATGGGCCTTCACAATCATATCAACAAAACTCAAACCCAAGCCGATGCCCGGCTGCATCATATCCGGGTAAGCATTGCTGCGATAGAACTTCGTCCAGACTCTCTGCTGCTCGTCGGGCGAAATTCCGATACCATTATCTGATACAGAAATCATGACTTCCTCCTTCTCGGTATCTCGGCAGGCAACATGGATATTGACAATGTCGCCAGAATACTTCACCGAGTTCTCCATCAGATTGCTGACCACATTCAGAAGCTGGTCTCTATCTCCCATCATCCTATCGGAAGTGCGCTGGTAATCGAGCGAAACATTCACCTCCTTCTGCTTATTCTTTCGATAAACTGCCACCAGATTCAGCAAAGCGGCATAGATATCGAAAGAAGTTATCTGGAGCGGGATTTGTTCCTCTGCCCTGATTACTTCACGGAGTTTGGCGAGATAGGCGGTCAGGTTATCGCTCTCCTCTCTTACGGTCTCCATAATAAGGGCATTCTCATCCTTCTCATCTGTCTTTTGAGCAGAGAATACGGATACACACATCTTCAGCGTCTGCACGGGGCGCTTCAACTCGTGAATCATCGTATGCACGAAGTCGCTTCGCATCTTATCCACCTTCTTCTGCAGGAGCATCACCTTGATGAGATAAGCTATACTCAGGAGAAGCATGATGGTAACCAGCAGACTTCCTATCATCTGCCACATCATTCCCTTCAGGATGGGCAGCATCGGCACCTGCATCCTCATCTGCATCGACTGATACTGGATAGGATTGAAAGGCACTTCCACCAGCATTTCGTGATGAAACAAGGTAGGAGGCTCTACGATTCTTGTCTGCCACAGACGATGCTTGCCCGTCTTCATCTCTGCCCCGATGAAATCATTGCCCAGTTTCCTACTGATGAAACGATCAAAATGCGCCTTGTCAAAGCGGGTAAGCTGGTAAGTGATGTAAGTATTCAGGCAATCAAAAGAATTATTGGAATCCGTCTCACGCAAATCGAAAGTATCTCTCTTCTCCATCACATTGCCGAATCCCGGCTTGCTATACACCACTCCACCAATGATTGTATCCGTATCCAGCGGAGAGCAAACCGTAGTACAGGGACCCTTGAAGTCTGAAAAATATGCCGAGACGACATAACCGATATGTGATTTTTCTTTTACCGCCGCTCCGATATTTGTCAGATAGGCAATAATCGCCTGTTCCGCCTTTTCGGCGTTTTTCTTCCCCATCTCTCCCATCGAATAGGTCACGCTATTATAGAGCCAATAGGTCTGCAAGCCTATCAGCAGGAAAGAGGAAAGGATGGCGAGCAGCCAGACTTGTTTGATTCTTCTATTCATATCATTTTTTCTTTTTTCAGTGCAAAGGTACAAAGATTTCACTATATATAAAAAGGTGGAGTCCTATTATTTTGCCAGCGTAATGTTTCAGTAATGATTATTTGCGATTTTGAGCCCGAAAAGCTGTTCCTTTGCAAACGAAAACAAAAAACAAGGAAGAATATGAAGAAAGAAACAGTTTTATGGACGATGCTAGCCACCGCCACCTGTGCAACTGCACAAAATGGGAAATTCCCGACATCTGGAGTTTCCGCAGACTCGGTACAGACGGAAAAAGATTCGATCAAAGCTAACCAAGAAGCTGAGATTAAAGCTGATAAGGAGGCCGAGATTCAAGCCGTAACCGTAACAGGTCATCGCCCGATGTACAAGATGAGAAACGATGCCCTGGTTACCCGTATCCGCAACACTCCCTTGGCAAAGGAGCCAACGCTGGAAGATGTATTGAAGCACATCCCCGGCATGAAACAAACCGCCGATGGAACTCTGGAAGTAAACGGACTGGGAGCACCCATCATCTATCTCAACGACAAGAAGGCGACTTCTGCCGAACTCTCTCATCTCGATGTGAAGCTGATAGATGAAATAGAACTCATTACCACTCCTGGTGCAAAATATGATGCAACGACGGGAGCCGTACTGAGAATCCTGACGAGAAGAACAGACGAGGGTATATTCGGCAAGATGCAGGTGTATGATGAATTGAGCGAGGTGAACACCAACCACGAGGAATTGACTCTGGGTTGGGTAACGAAGAAAATTTCGCTCACAGGATTTTACGGTTACACAGACAACCGTTACAATGTGCATCAGCCACAGGAAGCGCTCGTAAGAGCTAATGATGGCGAATATCTCTTCGGAGCCGACCGCCATGGCAAGAACAAGGCAAATTATAACGCTACGGAACTCAACTTCGACTGGTTAATCAGCAAGCAGCACGAAGTGGGAATACAATGGGAAGGGCTTTGGCTGAATGGCGGCAGAAGCGAGAAACAGCAGCAGTACTATCGCTATCCTAACCCAGCAGGAGAAGATACAAATAGCGAGATGAAGCTTTCTGATGCGGATGGCGAAATGAAGTATTTTGATGCGGAGAGCCAGCAATGGGGACACCAGCGCAGCCACCACTTCAACCTCTTCCATCTGGCTAAATGGTCGAAACATCTCTCATCACAGATTTATCTGGACTATGCCAGGAACAAGGATTCTGACAGCCAGCCTATCACGGAGAAAGAAGGTAGCGAGATGCAGGAAACCCTCAACCGCTCTAATTCCAACTACGATATCTATAGTGGAAGAATCGAAGTCAAACAACTCTTCTCTGATAAACATTCCATCAACTATGGTGGCGAATGGAGCCTGATGGAAGGCAAGGGTAGAACCGAAAGTTCTGCCGATATGCTTGGAACTACGGAATACAAAAACCACGATACCAAGACGGCTGCTTACCTGCAATATCAGGGTGAAGCTGGCAGATGGAGCTGGTGGGCAGGCATCCGATACGAGCATCTCACCTCCCGATACACCAATCTGTCGGAGGAATCTCCCGACAATATGGAGCGCCATTACGACCAGTGGTTTCCATCGTTCGGTATCACTCTCAACGAACCATCGTGGCATCACTCGCTCAGCTTCCGAACTACCACCGCCCGACCTTCTTTCAGTCAGCTCAGTGGGAACATCTACTATATCTCGCGCTTTCAGTATCAGATCAGTAATCCGAAGCTGCAGCCTGTCAACACCTATCGTCTGACCTACTCCGTGCAGTGGAAAGATTTCATGGGAATGCTGAGATACACCCGTACCGAACACTCCATCATGTACATTCATGAAGTGCCGGAGGACAAGCCCGTAAGATACGTGAGTACATTCATGAACTTCAACAAGATGCAGAAATACATGGCATATCTCAACTGGGGACACGTCTTCGGCTGCTGGCGTCCGAATATCAATGCAAGCATCACTTACCAGCGCTTCTCCGCAAACGATCAAGGAGAGCTAATCTGTTACAACGGAATAACTTGGGATGCATCGTTTGACAATTACTTCACGCTACCAAACGACTATCAGCTGTCGCTCTCCTACAGTTTTGACAACGGAGGACAAGTGGGCAAAACGAAGTTCAGCCCCACTCAGAACTGGAGTCTTGGTGCCAACAAATCGTGGATGGACGGCAGATTACAGGTTGCCTTCAGTGCCAACGACCTCTTCCATCAGCAGCTCTTCAAGGAGCGAACCCACGAGCATGCCGTTGACTTCTCCCAGACTGAGGATTACAAGCTATGGAGCTACAAGTTGACCGTAACCTGGAAATTCAACAAGCGCAAGGGAAGATACAACGGCATGAACAGTGCGGAAGATGAATTGAACCGACTTTAGCCGGACAAGACTCTCTTATCGTAATGATCTTTATAATTTCAAGTATCCGGGTTATCCCACTCCCAGCAGTTCTACTTCGAATATCAGGGTAGAACCGCCTGGGATGCCCGGCTGCGAGAACTTGCCGTAGCCCATCTCGGCAGGGATGTAAAGTTCCCACTGGTCGCCCACGTGCATCTGCTGCATGGCAACAATCCAGCCATCAATCAGGTCGCTCAATCGCATAGCGAACGGCGTACCGCCACGGCTGGAATCAAACTTCTTGCCATTGATGGTCCAACCGGTGTAATGAGCCGTCACGATACTGCGTCGGCTAGGCTGTGCTCCCTTCGGGTCGCCCTGCTTCAACACCTTATAATATATACCACGAGGCAGCGCCAAAACGCCCTCCTCCTTTGCCTTTTCCTCCAGCCAACGCTTGTTGGCCTCAACATATTCTCTTTTTGCCATAAATCTATTTGATACTTGATATACTATGATTTTTGCGCAAAGTTACAAAAATCTATCGTATCTGCAAAAGAAAAAGGGGAACTTTTCTTCTTTTATCAAAGAAAAGCAGTACCTTTGCACCCTAATCATCCAAAAAATACGATATGCCACAATCACTACATATTGCAATTATTGGTGGGGGTGCCGCAGGATTCTTTGCGGCGATAGAGGCCAAGCGCAACTTCCCTCACGCCGACATCACGATTTTCGAGAAGAATTCGAAGGTTCTCGCCAAGGTGGAAATCACGGGAGGAGGAAGATGTAACCTTACCAATTCCTTTGACGAAATTTCCGACCTGAAACAGGCGTACCCTCGCGGACATAAACTGATGAAGCGACTCTTCAAAAGATTCGACTACCAGCATGCCTTCGACTGGTTTGAGGAGAACGGCGTGCCACTGGTTACGCAGGAAGACCAGTGCGTGTTTCCGCAATCGCAGGATTCGCACAGCATCATCGACTGTCTGGTGAATACCGCCAAGCGACTGGGCGTGAAGATACAATGCAACCACCAGCTCACCGCCATCACCGAACTGGAGGATGAGCGCCTGCTCCTGGATTTCAAGACCTCTCATCCCGTTTCCGAAATCAGGCAGATTGCCTTCCACCGGGTAGCCATCACCACGGGCGGTCATCCCAAGCAGGAGGGTTTCAAGCATCTCTCAGACCTGGGACATGCGATAGAGCTGCCTATCCCATCGCTCTTCACCTTCAACATCGCCGACAAGGCTTTCAAGAACCTGATGGGCACGGTGGTGGAGCCGGTATATACCAGCATTCCGGGCACCAAGCTGAAGGCAGAGGGTCCGCTCCTCATCACCCATTGGGGCATGAGCGGTCCTGCCGTGCTGAAGCTCTCATCCCATGCAGCCCGCTATCTGCACAAGAACAACTATCAGATTAAGATTTCCGTGAACTGGGTACACGAGAGCAACCGCTCGCTGGTGGAAGAGAACATCCAGGGCATCATCATCGCCAACCCGCAGAAGCAGCTGGCAAGCATCCGCCCCTACAATCTGCCATCCCGCCTCTGGCTCTTCCTGATTCAGAAGATGGGATATGCACCCGAGAAGAAATGGAGCGAAATGGGAAAGAAGGGCTGCAACCTGCTGATAGAAACCCTCACCAACGACCTCTATCAGGTGAACGGCAAGGGAGCCTTCAAGGAGGAGTTTGTTACCTGCGGCGGCATCAGCCTCAACAACATCGACCTGCATACCCTGGAGAGCAAGCTGTGCCCTCACCTCTTCTTTGCCGGAGAAGTGCTCGACATCGATGCCATCACCGGCGGCTTCAATCTGCAGGCTGCCTGGACCACAGGATATGTGGTAGGCCAGCATATTAGAGAATAGCCTATTCTTCTTTAGAAACAAAATCTTTCACGATGCGGGTGTATTCCTCGTGATGGTCGCGATATGCCATAGCATGAACGGAACCTTTGGCGATGAAAATAGCTTTTCTGCCCTTCGTCTTTGCCTCATAAAGCGGATGAAGCATGGCGTAGGGCACGAAGGCATCCTTATCGCCATGGATAAAGAGCATCGGTTTGGTGCTCTTGCGAACCTGCTCTATCTGCTGCGCCTCGGCAAACGACCAGCCGTAGCGATGCTGGCAAAGAGCAGAAGTGGTATTCATCAGCGGAAAGGCAGGCAAGCCAAACTGGTCTTTGAGCTGAGCGGAAAACTCATCCCACACGCTGGTATAGCCGCAGTCCTCCACAAAGCACTTCACGTAATCGGGAGTCTTCTCTCCCGATACTGCCATCGTGGTTGCCGCACCCATCGAAATACCGTGAATCACCTGACGGGTATTCTTCGCTCTTCGGTCTTCCCCCTTCACTCTCTGTCCTTCACTCTTCACTTTAAAAATCTCATTGGCGATTTCCGACCATCTGATCACATCCCATCTATCCTTCCATCCCATCTGGATATGGTCGCCCTCGCTCTCTCCATGTCCATACAGATCTGGCAGGAGCACATTATACCCCATATCGTGATTATAGAGATAGGCGATGTGCAACATTCCCTCGGAGCGCACCTGATAGCCATGCACCACCACGGCAGTCTTTTCCGTAGTCTTCGGTGCATAGAGATAGATGGCATGGGCCTTGTAGCCCGATGGCATCGTGACAAAGGTATCCTTCACGCAATGGTGCTGATACACAGAGTCCATCCAGCCAATCATCCATGGGCACTCGTTCTTCATTCTGTTCTTCCAATGCTCAGCCGTCATTCTCTCCTCCTTCGGATAGTTGAGCGAATAATTGAGCATATAGTTGCTGGCACCATACAGTCCCAGCACCACAAGCACCACCAAGCCCAGAGCCGAAGCGATGCCTATCTTTCTCATCCTTTTCTGTTTTATCTTCTTCATTTCTTATTGCTATTACATATATCTAGATTTATTCAACTCTATTCCACTCTTAACAAAGAGCTGTTTATATTCTTATTAACATCCTTCTCTACTTTTTGGGTCTTCCTGCCAAAGTCGAAGGAGTAAGCAACCTTGATGCTGGCATATTGCGAAGCCGTCTGGTCTTTGATGCTCTTACTGTAACTGTAGATAGGCAAATCCAACCAATACCGCTTCTCCTGCTTTTTGAAAGGCGATACTGCCTGAAGTTCTACATAGAGGTTGCCCCTGCTGTAAGAACACGACATTCCATAGTCGATAGGAGTCTTGTTTATCACCAAAGCAGCTTCATCTAAAGACTTCTTGCCAAAATGCAGGTAAGGCTTCAAGGCAAAATCACCCATGAACATATTCAACCCAAGATTACCCGTCAAATTGTTGTTATGCTTCGACCAGGTAGTCTTCACCTCCGCATGGTTATATCTGATATCTCCCGACAGATTGGCAAACTTACACAGTTTGTACTGCAAAGCGAGGATAGCAGAATAATATTGAGCATTTCCACCATTCGAGTAAGTCTTCACTATTTTCCTGTTTGCCTCATCCAGGTAATAATCATCAGTTACAGGATGATGATTGTAACGGAATTGTCCGATGGCAGAAATACTCAACCTGTTGAAACGCCCCATATAATATAAATAGGTGTTGATGTCATGCGATTTCTTCAGTTCGGGCATTCCCTTTTCCATCATGTGGGAATTGACCTGAATCATAGCCCGGTTGATGACATCCATACCATGATTGGAGTTCACAAAGTTGAATGACCACAAGAGCATTCCCTTATTCAGTTGGTATTGCACATTCGTATTGATGCGAGGAGACAGCTGGCTAAAACTGTTGTCTCCGTGCAGATGATATTGAAGCCAATCCAATCCGATGCGGGTTTTCAGGCTCAAGCGCCTGCTAGCCTGGAAATTATAGGAGAAGAAAGCCAACGACTCCCCTTTCCACAGATGCTGCCAAAGTTCGCAATTGCCGGAATAATCGGCATTCCAGACATCGTGGTAATGAAACAGTTCCACAGAAAAAGAATGCTTTTGAGAGAAATAATTATAGATGGCAGACAGCTGGAACGACAGCGCTTTCTCGTCTTCATCGGTCATTGTCTCGAAAGGCTGTTCCTGATAAAGACGATGATAGGAGTTGGCAGAATACTTGCCATGTACTCCCAAAGTAAGCGTCTGATTCTTGCTTAAAGGCAAGTTGGCGTTCAGGTCAATCTTAGGAGACAGACTCTTCTTCCGGATATTTGAGAAGATGTCCGTCTCTGTGCTTTCCCTCGCAAAACCAGAAGATGCATTTCTTGGAGTAGAGAGATTGACGAGCGTAAACTTGCCCACCCAATATCTCTTTCCCTTCTGGTTCTGATAGCGGAACTGCATATATTCCTGGTGGTTCCGGTAAGAATTCTTACTATAGCTCTCCCTATCAAATAGGGATTGCGGAAACTGATAGTTCTCATTGTTCCAGGTCTCAGTACCATCCACATGACTATAGTTTGCACCAGCAAATACAGTATAGGAATTGTTACCTTTTACATAATTGGTGGCAACATTATAGTCGCCATGGTCATATCCTATCGTCTGCAGTCCGTCAGCCTGCACATATCCTCCATATCGGTATTGTTTGGTGATGAAGTTGACGACAAGCTTATCCTTGGCGTATTTTCCCGATGGAGCATCATGATATTCTATCTTCTCGATGTCACGAGGACGGAGCATCTGTATTTCCCTGATGTCGCATTCCTGCCCATTCAGATACAAGGTGGCTTGCAGTCCCATCACATCCACCTGATTCGACTTCGCGTCGATGATGAGTCCTGGGATATTCAGGTTTTCCAACACCCCGAATCCATTGACCGCATGTTTTCGTTGCTGGCTGTTGGGATAGATGACGAGATGATCACCCACACGACTGATATTGGAGGCTGATACCACCACATCATCCAAAGCTTTAGTAGAGACAACAGAGTCCTTCCCAGTGTTCTGAGCGAACACGGGCACAGCAGCCATCAGCAGTCCAAAAGAGCAAAAAACCGTCTTCATTCTTACAATATGTTTTTATTTCATCATTATCTAGTACAAAAGTACACATTATTGTCCAAAGCCATTACATCTCTTCCGTTAAATTTGTATAACTGCATCAAATTAGCAATTCTATCCAGTTCTTCATCCCTCCTAGCCTGAATGTATTCCCGTTTTTTGTCATACATCATCTCTTAAAAACACTAACTCGCTCTAAATTGGGCTTTGATTGAAAATCAAGAAGTTGGGCGTTTGCCTATATTATATAGGTAACAATATGGAAACGAGCGGACTTCTGCTCGTTTCTGTATTTTGCAATATGCAAAGAACGCCTCAATTCGGGGACAAAGATACGACAATTTTCTAAATATCCCATAACTAGCAAGGAGAAATTTACGGAATTTAGAACTTTTTGAGTTAAATCTGATGCTTACCAACACAATATGCATCCAAAAACAAACAGCAGGTATTCGG
>NZ_VZCB01000005.1 GCF_009494395.1 Segatella copri
CGTTCTCTTTTCCACAAGCACATCGAAAGCCTTTTGGATGGAAAGCAACAACTGCTCGATGTCCTTGTTGGTTTCCACGGCTTCCTTGCTCTTGCCCTCCAATCGGCTGGCACGAGGATTCCAAAGCGATGGAGTGCAAGACAACTTGCAGGAGAACTGCGCCATAGTCCTGTTCACCGTGATGCGTCCCATGATGGGAGCTTTTCCATTCTTGTCCATTCCGCTCTTTTTTAGGTAGAGCAACACCTTGAATTTTTCGATTTTCATAACGCTTACATTTTGAGTGTGCAAATATAATCATTTTGTAAGCGTTCCTTGATACGCAAAACATTGAGAATCAGCGCAATAAAATCCGTTGATGCACAAAGTCGCCTTTCCGCATTGTTACCTGTTTTGCATAGGTAACTGTGGCTCACGATTTAGTAACTGAACTACTTCAATATTCCTCACTCGCTTGCTTTATGCCGATTTGGCAACTTTGTGCAAATCTACTCATTCCCAACTGTTTACGTTCCAACCTCTCTTATTCTCCTTTGGCTGCTTTAGAGCTTTATGTTAAGAAAACTAACTCTATATTTTATGGGGCGCATCTCTATGTTTTGCGGTATGGAAAACTATGTTTTGTCATATAAATCAGCATATTACAAAGTAATAACCGTTTTCGGGAAACTTATTCAGTATTCAGTTATTCAGTTTTTTTTGCTGTTGTTACCATTCTCTGTATATATAGTATATTATATATATATAAATATATATATATAATATAAAGTAATTACTTACAATTTATAACTACAAAATGGGTAACTATCGCGAAAAAAACTGAATAACTGAATACTGAATAACCCTTTAGGCACCATACGTCCTTTTTCTTCGGCCGTTGAGTGTGAGTAAATGTTCCAGAAGTTGTTTATAAAAAAATACAGCCGCAAGTAATTAAACTTGCGGCTGTAAATAACAACCATGACTCTTCACAGAGTCTCCTAAAAAAACTAAAACTGAGTGATTCCGTTGGGGTTCGAACCCAAGACCCACAGCTTAGAAGGCTGTTGCTCTAATCCAACTGAGCTACGGAACCATTTTCCTTAGTCCTTTTTCTTGTTTGCGGCTGCAAAGGTAATACTTTTTCTTGGAACTACCAAATTTTTTTTCAACTATTTCTTAAAAACTCGTTTTTTATAAAGCTTTTGCCCTTCCATCTTCGACCGGTTGGTCAGCTTTATAAACGTCTACGTTTTTAAAATAATTGCTTTATCACCTATTAATTCATAAAAAATCTATAAAAAAAGTTTGTGGTTTCAGAAATTATTTGTAACTTTGTACTGTCATTCAGATTTTTGCCTTGTCTCTTAATGCGACACAAAGACAGACGGAACATCTGAGATGATAAACTGGGGCTTTCAGATGCTCCGAAACCTAATATAAAATATTGCTAACTAACTGTGTCGCAGAATTTAGGGATGAAAATTAAGAGTTTTTTGATTGCGTCTTTGGCTGCATTTTCTCTGACAGCTGGCGCACAGTCTTTGTCACCAAGTACTAAATGGCATTGGGACAAGGGTACAATCGTAGTTGACACACCTGAGCGTCCTGCCGGACAGGAGAACGTATTAGGCTTGAAGGCTCCAAAGTTGCAGACGGTACGTGTGGGCTTTGTGGGTCTGGGAATGCGTGGTCCATGGGCAGTGATGCGTTTCTGCCACATTCCTGGTGTAGAAATCGTTGCCCTTTGTGATTATGAGGAGGCTAGAGCTGAGAAATCTCAGGAGTATCTCCGCAAGGAGGGATTGAAGCCTGCCGACATCTACAGCGGAGCTAAGGGCTACGAGGAGCTGTGCAAGCGCAAGGACATCGACCTGGTTTACATCGCTGCCGACTGGAATCACCATTTCCCAGTGGCTAAGATGGCGATGGAGAACGGCAAGCATACTGCCATCGAGGTGCCTAGTGCAATGAACCTGGAACAGTGCTGGAGCCTGATTGACCTCAGCGAGAAGACACGTCAGCATTGCTTCATTCTGGAGAACTGCTGCTATGACTATTATGAGATGAACGCCCTGGCTATGGCGCAGGACGGTGTTTTCGGAAACATCATCCGTGCTGAGGGTGCTTACATCCACTGTCTGGAGGACTTCTGGAATGCTTACTGGCAGGATCCTAATGACAATGACAAGGACAATCTGCACTGGCGCATGAAGTACAACATGGAGAACCGTGGTGACGTTTATCCTACTCACGGCTTGGGTCCTGTGGCTCAGTGTCTGAACATCCACCGTGGCGACCGCTTTACTACATTGGTTGCAATGGATACGGAATCATTCGTCGGCAAGGACTGGGTTTCAAAGAAGAGCGGCAAGGAGTGCAAGGAGTTCCGCAATGGCGACCACACTACTACCTTGATGCGTACAGCCAAGGGTAAGGTAGTAGAGATTCAGCACAACGTGATGACTCCTCAGCCATACAACCGATTGTTCAAGTTGACCGGAACCAAGGGTTATGCTACCAAGTATCCTACCGAGGAGTTTGCTCTCTCTGGTGATGCTTTGAAGGGTACAGGTGCTCCTCAGATGGACAACCTCAATGCTCACGGATTCATGAACAAGGAGCAGAAGGAAGCGTTGGTGAAGAAGTATTATCATCCTATCCTGAAGAAGTATGGTGAGCTGGGCCGTCAGATGGGTCACGGCGGTATGGACTTCATCATGGATTCTCGATTGGTTTACTGTCTGCAGAACGGTTTGCCATTGGATATGGACGTTTACGACCTGGCTGAGTGGTGCTCACTGGCAGAGTTGGGAGCCATCTCTATGGACAACAACTGTGCACCCGTAGCCTTCCCAGACTTCACCCGTGGTTTCTGGAACAAGGTGCAGGGTTACAAGCACCAGTATGCTTCTCCTGAGGACGAGGCTGCTACCGAGGCAGCTGCCGCTGCTTACACCAAGGCTCAGAAGGCTGCAACAGCCAAGTATAATCTGTGGAAGCTCTACGACGCCGTAGCTGCTGCCAAGAAGGCAAACAATGTAAAGGCAGTGAAGAGCGCAACAGCCAAGTACAAGAAGGCGGTAGTTGCAGCTAAGAAGGCAATGGTTGCCAAGAAGTAAGGATGATCAAGAAATAAAGATAATCATCAGAAAATAAAAATCATTAGAAAATAAGCATCATCAAGAAAAGTTTGCTTCTTGGAAGTATTTGGCTTCCAAGAAGCAAATTTTATAATAACAACATAACTAAATGAATAGATCTTATTTATTACTATTGGCTGGAATGCTCTGTGCTCCAGCTGCCTGGGCAGATGGCACGCTGGGAGGATATTTCTACCAGCAGCAGGAAGCACCAACGGGATGGGAATGGCAAAGTCCTGATTCCGTGGCAGTTAACAAGCTACAGCCACATGCCTGGTTCTTCTCGTTCAGAAATATTGACGAGGCGAGAAAGGTATTGCCGGAAAACAGTTCCTATTGGAAATCACTCGACGGAATGTGGAAATTCCATTGGGCGCCGAATCCTGATGAACGGCCAAAGGACTTTTTCCGTACAGACTATGACGTTTCGAAATGGGACGACATCAAGGTGCCGATGAACTGGAACATGGCTGGACTGCAGAGAGATGGAAAGAACAAGTACGGAGATCCGCTTTACTCCAACCAGCGCGTCATCTTCCAGCACTCCTGGCAGCCGATGAACGACTGGAAGGGTGGAGTGATGCGTACACCGCCAAAAGACTGGATGACCTACCGTAACCGCAACGAGGTGGGCTCCTATCGCAGAACCTTCACCGTGCCAGCCGACTGGAAGGGACAGGAAATCTATCTCAACTTCGACGGAGTGGATTCCTTCTTCTATCTCTACATCAACGGCAAATACGTAGGATTCTCGAAGAACTCCCGAAATCTGGCTGAATTCAATATTACACCTTATTTAAATAAGGAGGGTGAAGAGAATACGGTGGCAGTAGAGGTTTACCGCCATTCTGACGGTTCGTTCCTCGAAAGCCAGGACATGTTCCGACTGCCAGGTATTTTCCGTACCGTGGCGCTGACGGCAAAGCCTCAGGTGCAGGTGAGAGACTTCAAGGCAATTCCTGACCTGGACGAAACCTACAGCAACGCCAAGCTCCACATCACAGCTCAGCTTCAGAACCTATCGAAGAAGGCTATCAAGGGCTACACTATCCAGTATTCGCTCTATGCCAACCGTCTTTATTCTGACGAGAATACCCTGCTCAACGGTGTAACCGCATCGGCTAAGCTCGCAGGCAAGCTGAATGCCAAGGGAGAAATCAGTCTTGAAGCTACGCTGGATGCTGCCAACAAGGTGAACCTTTGGAGTGCAGAAGCGCCTCATCGCTACACGCTGGTGGGCGAGCTGAAGGACGGAAAGGGCAGAACCGTGCAGACTTTCTCTACCTTCGTTGGTTTCAGAAAGGTGGAAATCAAGGAAACTCCGGCAGAAAAGGACGAGTTCGGACTGGCGGGAAGATACTATTATCTGAACGGTCAGCCTATCAAGTTGAAGGGTGTGAACCGTCATGAGAACAATGTCAAGGCAGGCCACACCGTGAGCCGCGAACAGATGGAGCATGAGGTATTCCTGATGAAGCGTGGCAACATCAACCACGTGCGCAACTGCCACTATCCTGATGCTCCATACTGGTATTATCTCTGCGACAAGTACGGAATCTACCTGGAGGACGAGGCTAACATCGAGAGCCATGAGTATTACTATGGCAAGCAGAGTCTGTCTCACGTTCCTGAGTTCCGCAACGCCCACATCGCAAGAAACATGGAGATGGTTCACGCTACAGTCAATCATCCTTCCGTGGTGATCTGGAGTCTGGGTAACGAGGCTGGTCCGGGCAAGACCTTCGTGGACTGCTACAATGCCATCAAGGCTTATGACACCAGTCGCCCGGTTCAGTATGAGCGCAACAACGACATCGTGGACATGGGTTCCAACCAGTATCCATCCATCGCATGGGTGCAGGGAGCCGTTCAGGGCAAGTACAAGCTGAAGTATCCGTTCCACATCTCAGAATATGCGCATTCCATGGGAAATGCCTGCGGAAACCTCATCGACTACTGGGACGCAATAGAGAGCACCAACTTCTTCATGGGTGGCGCCATCTGGGACTGGGTAGACCAGGCACTGGACAAGCAGGATCCTGCTACAGGCAAGACCTACTGGGCTTACGGCGGTGACTTCGGAAAGGACAACAAGCCTAACGACGGAATGTTCTGCATGAACGGAATCATGCGTCCTGACCTCACTCCAAAGGCTCAGTATTTCGAGGTGAAGAAGGTTTACCAGAACGTAGGCGTCAAGGCAATCGACATGAAGCAGGGACAGATTGAAATCTTCAACAAGAACTACTTCGAGCCTCTGAAGAACTATCAGATAGTATGGTCGCTCTATAAGGACGGAGTCTGCGTGAAGAAGAACCAGCCATTGCAGGGAGCCAAGAACATCGTGGGTCCTCGCGAGAAGGGAATCTACACCTTGCCATACGACTATGCAAGTCTTGATGCTAACAGCGAGTACTTCGTGACCGTCCAGTTCCTTCTGGGCAAGGACATGCCTTGGGCCAAGAAGGGTTATCCTCAGATGGAAGAGCAGCTGAGAGTGAAGGGAGCTGATGTTGCCGCACCTACTATCGCTGCTGTTGCCAAGAACGGCAAGGCGATGAAATATCAGCTGGATAAGGCTGCTAAACGTGCCAGCATCACGGGCGAGAACTTCCAGGTGGCTTTCGACCTGAACACCGGAGCCATCTACAGTCTGAAATATGGCAACCAGGAAATCATCAAGGATGGCAATGGTCCTCAGCTGGATGCTTACCGTGCGCCTACAGACAATGATGCAGGAATCGGTTACCACAACGCATGGTTCAAGAACGGACTCTATGACCTGCAGCACGTAGTGAAGAGCTGGACGTGCACTCCTAACAAGAAGGATGGAACCTACAAGCTCGACTTCACCGTGGAGAGCCAGGGCAAGGAAGGCTGCGACGTGAACTATGGCAACCGTGACCGCGACCCAGAGTCTTGTTACAATTTCGAGAAGAACAAGCACGCCCTGACAGATGCTGACCTGAAGTTCACTTCCCGTCAGATCTACACCATCTACAAGGACGGTTCCATCGAAATGCAGAGCGCCATCGGAGCCAACCGCTCTAAGGTAATCCTGCCTCGCATCGGTTACTCTATGGTATTGCCAAGCGAGCTGAACCAGTATGATTACTACGGCCGTGGACCGGTGAACAACTATAACGACCGCAAAACCAGCCAGTTTATCGGTTGGTACCACAGTCCGGTGGCTGAGCAGGGCATTATGCTTCCTAAGCCTCAGGCACAGGGCAACCGCGAGGAGGTTCGCTGGTGCGCAGTTACCAACAGCCAGCAGCAGGGCGTGGTGTTCATCTCCGACAGTACGATGTCGGCTTCGGCTCTCCCTTGGAGCCAGCAGGAGTTGACCTTGGCTGCTCATCCTTATCAGTTGCCAAAGAGCAGCGGAACTCATCTGCACCTGGATGCAAAGGTTACCGGTCTGGGTGGCGCAAGTTGCGGACAGGGTGGTCCTTTGACTCCTGATCAGGTTCGCAGCACTCCAACCACCTTCGGATTCATCATCCGTCCAGCCGTGAAATCAGAGCTTCCAAATCTCGTGAAGGTTTCAGCTACGGGCAGAAAGATGGTGAAGGACATCATGCAGCAGATGAAGCAGAACCAACAGAACACCGGTTTGCAGATTGCCTTTGCTTCCAGCCAGGAGCCTGATGAGGGCGACGCTTCTTATCTGGTAGACGGTGACCCATCAACCATCTGGCACACGATGTATTCCATCACCTTGGCGAAGTATCCTCACTGGGTTGACTTCGATGCTGGTAAGCAGAAGGTAATCAAGGGCTTCACTTACCTGACCCGTCAGGACGGTTCGCTGAATGGTTGCATCAAGGATTACGAAATCTATGTAAGCAACGACAACAAGACTTGGGGTGAGCCTGTTGCAAAGGGCAGTTTTGAGAAGACCGCCAAGCTGCAGAAGGTAATGTTCGGAAAGCCAGTCAAGGCCCGCTATGTACGTTTGCGTGCACTGAATGAACAGAGCGGTCAGGACTATGCTTCCGGAGCTGAGTTCACTCTTGTAACGGAATAAAAAGCCCACATGCCCAGAACCAACGGTCACCGGCCGAAGGGAAAGGTAAAGGGCAGAAGCTTTAAATTACCCCATATATACAAATCGCCCTGAAATGAGTTGAGTTTCATTTCAGGGCGATATTTTTTTGAAAACCTTTTTTAAAAATCCTTTCAATTCAGACTGGGATTAGTGCTGAACAGGGATTTTCTTAACGCGGCGCTCATGACGACCACCTTCGAATGTGGTGCTGAAGAACTCGTCGAGAATAGTCTCAGCGGTCTTGTTGTCAACGAAACGGCCAGGAAGAACCAAAACATTGGCATCATTATGCTGACGAACAAGATGAGCAATCTCCTTGCACCATGCCAAACCGGCACGCACACCTTGATGCTTGTTCAATGTCATGGCAATACCTTCACCACTGCCACAAATACCAATACCAGGATAAACCTCACCGCTCTCAATGCCTTCAGCAAGAGCGTGACCAAAGTCTGGATAGTCTACACTAGCATCGCTATAAGTACCGTAATCCTTTACAGGATAACCCTTCTTTTCCAAATATTCCAAAACGAACTGCTTCAATGGAAAACCTGCATGGTCGCATGCAATACCAACTGTCTTTACTTCCATAATACTTAAGTTTTTTGATTGAAGAACGAAGAGTGGGGAGTGAAGAATTCAAATCCTTTTTCTCTCGCATACCTGCTTCATCGCTTCACCAGGTTAATAAAATATATAGAGGGATAAGATTCTGTATTCATCTTACATGAAACACGAAACACAACCCTCCTGATAAATATGAAAAGGAGAGTGAAGAGCGAATAGCTGAAGATGATTCAAAAGATTATCCGAAAATAAAAACTATTGAATTCTTCACTCTTCGTTCTTCACTCTTCACTTAACTTTATGCTTCAGCCAAGAAAGCCTTTACCTGCTTGTAAACGTTCTCGCCTGTATAGCCGAGCTTCTCATCAAGTACCTTGTAAGGAGCTGAGAAACCGAAGCTCTCCATACCCCAAACCTTACCGTTGGCGCCTACGAGACCCTGGAGTGTTACAGGAAGACCGGCAGTCATACCGAAGATCTTAGCGTTCTTTGGCAATACGCTCTCCTGATATTCCTTGCTCTGACCGCGGAACAAGCCCTCTGATGGAGCACTTACCACGCGAACCTTGATGCCATCAGCACGCAAAGCCTCGCAACCAGCCTCCAATGTAGAAACCTCAGAACCGCTAGCTACCAGGATAACGTCTGGATTCTCGTCGCTGCCTGCTACGATGTAAGCACCCTTGGCTGCCTGCTCATAGTCTGTTCCCTCTGGCAACTTAGCGATGCCCTGGCGAGAGAAGATCAAAGCTGTAGGAGTCTCAACATTCTCCATAGCGAGCTTCCAGCAAACGGTAGTCTCGTCAGCATCAGCTGGACGGAATACGCGGACGCTGTCCTTACCTGCGTGGTTCTTCAACTTCTCCATCAAGCGGATCTGTGCCTCCTGCTCAACTGGCTCGTGAGTTGGTCCATCCTCACCAACGCGGAATGCATCGTGAGTCCAGATGAACTTCACAGGAACCTGCATCAGGGCTGCGAGACGTACAGCTGGCTTCATATAATCAGAGAATACGAAGAATGTACCCATTGCTGCAACCACACCACCGTGGAGCATCATACCGATACACATATCAGCCATTGTCAACTCAGCAACACCTGCCTGGAAGAAAGCACCTGAGAAATCACCACGAACGATGCTCTTGGTCTTCTTCAAGAAACCATCTGTCTTATCTGAGTTAGAAAGGTCAGCAGATGCACAGATCATGTTAGGAACCTGCTCTGCCAAAACACCGAGACAAGCAGCAGAAGCAGCACGTGTAGCTGAACCAGCCTTCTGCTCAACCTTGCTCCAATCTACCTTAGGAGCCTTGCCGCTGAACCACTCATCCATCTGAGCAGCCTTCTCTGGGTTAGCCTTGCGCCACTCAGCCTCTGCAGCCTTGCGCTCAGCAACGATCTTCTTCAACTCCTCAGCACGCTTTGCGTAGATCTCCTTTACATCGTCGAAGATAACGAATGCATTCTCAGGATCACCACCGAGGTGCTTGATAGTATTTACGTATGCGTCGCCACCGAGAGGAGCACCGTGAGTGTTGATGCAAGCCTCGTAGCTTGTGCCGTCTGCGCGGAGGGCACCCTTACCCATTACAGTCTTACCGATGATGAGGGTAGGGCGATCCTGCTCCTTCTGGGCAGCATCGAGAGCCTCACGAATCTGAGCCACGTCGTTACCGTTGATCTTGATGACATTCCAGCCCCAAGCCTTGTACTTCATCTCTGTATCCTCGTTCATTACAACGCCACACTCTGTAGAGAGCTGGATGTCGTTAGAATCGTAGAACATGATAAGGTTGTTCAAACCGAGGTTACCAGCGATACGACCAACACCCTGAGAGATTTCCTCCTCTACAGCACCATCAGAAATGTATGCGTAAATCTTGTGCTGCATCATAGTAGAACCCAGACGAGCCTCGAGGAACTTCTCAGCAACAGCTGCACCAGCTGCGAGGGCGTGACCCTGACCGAGAGGACCTGATGAGTTTTCAATACCACGCTCAAGGTCGAGCTCTGGGTGACCTGGAGTTACAGAACCCCACTGGCGGAACTGCTTGAGGTCTTCCATAGAGAAGAAACCACGCATAGCCAAACCAGCATAGAGCATTGGGCTCATGTGACCTGGGTCGAGGAAGAAGCGGTCACGACCAGTCCATGTTGGATCTGCTGGATCATAAACCAAGTACTCAGCGAAGAGTACGTTGATGAAATCAGAACCACCCATAGCACCACCTGGGTGACCAGAGTTTGCCTTTTCTACCATTGAAGCAGCCAAAATACGGATATTATCTGCTGCATGATTCATTACTTTAATGTCGTTCATAACACAAATTACTTTATTTTGTTATTATTGATTATTTTCTGCTGAAATATTCCTTTGACAATTCTGTTTCAGAATGTCGAACAGTTTGTTCATCAGCTCCTTATATGAAAAGAGCTGATGAAATTTAGATTTTACCCTACAAATATACTACTTTATTTTCAAAACTACGATAGATTTTGCAGGAATTTTAACCTTGAGGGTATTTTTCTTGACTTTTGCATCCTTGAACACGGCAGGCTTCACTACCTCAGGGTGCTCAAAATCATTATAGTCGGTCACCTTCTTGCAAGATAGAATCTGTCCGTTTACAGCCTTTGGAGCAGCTGCGCCATCCAGTTTGAACTCAACTTCCTGAGCCTTGTCAAGACTTACATTTGCAAGAGAAACCACGATGGTTCCGTCTGCCTTCTTGGCAGCAGATGTAGAAACCAGAGGAATCTTTCTGCCGTCCTTCGCATGGCTGTCACCACGAACGTCCATAGAGTCGCACTTCACGTCCATTGGGAGATAGGTAGCCTCCTGGAAGTCCTTGTACATGTTGAAAACATGATAGGTAGGAGTCAGAACCATGTGACCGGTTCCCTTGGTGTCGGTGAGAATCATAGACTGGAGCACGTTGACCACCTGAGCGATGTTTGCCATCTTGATGCGGTCAGCATGGCGATGGAAGACATTGAGCGAGAGGGCTGCCACGAAAGCATCGCGCATGGAGTTCTGCTGATAGAGGTGGCCCTTGATGGTTCCTGGTTCCTCATCCCACCAGGTTCCCCATTCATCAACGAGCAGACCAATCTGCTTCTTTGGGTCAGCCTTGTCCATGATGGCTTCGTGCTTCTTGATGACATCCTCAATGCCGAGGCACTTGCCCATGGTCCAGTAGTAATCGTCGTTGTCGAACTTGGTAGCCGAACCCTTGCTGCCTTCCCAGCCGGTTACTGTATAATAATGTAAGGAGATTCCGTTGGCACGATGACCAACACGGTCCATCAGCACCTTGGTCCAGTTGTAATCGTAGTCGCTGGCTCCGGAAGCAACCTTGTAGAGTTCGTTGCCATCATAGTTGCGGCAATAAACAGAGTAACGGCGGAAGAGGTCAGAGTAGTATTCTGGGCGCATGTTGCCACCGCAGCCCCAGCTCTCATTACCCACACCGAGGTACTTTACCTTCCAAGCCTTGTCGCGACCGTTCTGTCGGCGGAGCTTAGCCATAGGTGTATCGCCGTCGCTGGTCATGTATTCTACCCACTTGGCAAGTTCCTCAACGGTTCCCGAACCCACGTTTCCGCTGATGTAAGGCTCGCAACCCAACATTTCGCAGAGATTCAGGAACTCATGAGTACCGAAGGAATTGTCTTCGATGGTTCCACCCCAGTTGTTGTTCTGCATCTTAGGACGATTTTCACGTGGGCCGATTCCGTCCATCCAGTGATACTCGTCTGCGAAACATCCTCCAGGCCATCTTAATACAGGCACTTTCAAGTCCTTGAGAGCTTGGAGCACGTCGTTACGGTAACCTTGTGTGTTAGGAATCTTGGAATCAGGACCTACCCAGAGTCCACCATAGATGCAGCTACCGAGATGCTCGGCAAACTGTCCGTAAATCTCTTTATTAATTTTCTGCTTGCCTTGGTTGGCATGAATTGTTCCGGTTACATTCTGAGCCTGTGCGGTGAATGCAACTGCTGCAGAAAGCAATGTGGTTGCGAAAAGTTTCTTCATTATCTTATAAGTTTTATTTTTATTGTTCTTTTATAAGAATACGTTTGTGGAGACTGATTCCCCACAAACGTATTGATATTTTGTTAGTTTTTGTTCTCAACAGCTGCCTTTTCAATGGCAAGACCTGCCTTGTAGGTCTCAATATACTTGTCGAAACCAGCTACGTCTTCTGCAGTAGGCGCGATTTCAACACCAGTATTGCCGGCAAATACCTTCTTGTCGAGGTAATCAGCCAGGCTCAACTTCTCGGCATTGTTTACGAGGTAGCCTGCGAGCAGGGCAATACCCCATGCACCACCTTCGCCTGCTGTCTCCATCACAGAGATAGGGGAGTTGATGGCTGCAGCGAGGATGCGCTGACCTACACCCTTGGTCTTGAACAAACCGCCATGACCGGTGATGCGGTCTACCTGTACCTTCTCGTCCTTGAACAATACATCGTTACCAATCTTCAATACAGCTACTGAAGCATAGAGGTTGGCACGCATGAAGTTGGCGAGGTTGAAGTGGTCGTTGGCTGAACGTACGAACATTGGGCGACCTTCTGCCAAACCGGTTACAGGCTCACCAGAGATATAGTTGTAAGCAATCAAACCACCGCAATCAGCATCGCCTTCGAGAGCGTGGTTGTAGAGTTTGCCGAATACCTCGTTCATATCCACAGGTACACCGAGCAACTCCTGGTACTGCTTGAACAAACCAACCCATGCATTGAGGTCAGAAGTACAGTTGTTGCAGTGAACCATGGCAACAGGACTACCATCTGGAGTTGTCACCATATCAATGACTTCGTAAGGTTGGCTCAAGGCTTTCTCCAATACGATCATAGAGAAAGAAGAAGTACCTGCACTTACGTTACCGGTGCGCTGACGGACAGCGTTGGTAGCCACCATACCTGTGCCAGCATCACCCTCTGGAGGACAGAGAGGAACACCAGCCTGGAGAGTGCCTGATGGGTCGAGCTTCTTAGCACCTTCCTCGGTCAGGGCGCCAGCGTCTTCGCCTGCGTTCAAGACCTCAGGGAGAATGTCGAGAATCTTCCAGCCCAGGTTCTTAGGCTCGATGAGCTTATCGAACTTAGCCACCATCTCTGCATCGTAGTTGTTGGTGTTGGAATCGATAGGGAGCATACCTGATGCGTCGCCTACGCCCAAAACCTTCTTGCCTGTGAGCTGCCAGTGGATATAACCGGCGAGAGTGGTAAGGAAGTCAATCTTGTTGATGTGGTCCTCACCATTCAGGATAGCCTGATATACGTGAGAGATACTCCAACGCAATGGGATGTTGAAGTGGAAGAGCTCTGAAAGTTCAGCTGCAGCCTTGGCTGTATTGGTGTTACGCCATGTGCGGAAAGGAACGAGAATGTTCTCATCCTTACCGAAAGCCATGTAGCCGTGCATCATCGCAGAAATACCGATGGCAGCCAACTGCTTAATTTCACAGTCGTACTCAGCCTTCACGTTCTTGCGGAGGTCGGCATAACAATCCTGCAAACCTTTCCAGATTGTGTCGATGCTGTAAGTCCAGAGACCATCAACCAACTGGTTTTCCCACTCAAAGCTACCCTGTGCGATAGGGTTGTTGTCGGTGTCAATCAAGACAGCCTTGATTCGGGTAGAGCCAAACTCAATACCGAGAATTGCCTTACCTGATTCTATAATAGTTTTTGCGCTCATTATACTTTCATTCTTTAATGTAAAGAACAAAGGGTAAAGTCTTGAAAATCATTCGAATTCTTCACTCTTCGTTCTTCACTATTCACTTAAATTATCTCAACGCCTTGTTGAGCATGTAATAAATCTCGTTGTTGCGGAGCTGCTGCTTGAAGCTGCTGATAGTTGTGTTCTTGTCGATGTTGACGAACTCAATACCCAGGATCTCGCAGAAGTCCTCCCAGTACTCAGCAGTGATGTCGTAAGAGAATGCACTGTGGTGAGTACCACCAGCGAGGATCCAAGCACCTGCACCAATCTCGAAGGTTGGCTGTGGAACCCAGAGAGCTGAAGCTACAGGGAGCTTAGGCATTGCCTTTGGCTCGATGCACTCTACCTCACTTGCGATGAGACGGAAACGGTTGCCGAGGTCAACTACAGTTGCCTTAACACCCTTACCTGTCTTAGAAGTGAACACGAGGCGAGCAGTCTGCTGCTTGCGGATACCGATGCCGAGGAAGTGAACCTCAAGCTTTGGCTTATCTGAAGCGATCAATGGGCAAACCTCGAGCATGTGGCTCTGGAGGCTAGATGTGCGGTCGGCAGCGAAGTTGAGTGTATAGTCCTCGAGGAATGAGCAACCCTTCTCCAAGCCCTGGTTCATTACCCAGAGTGTGCGGTAGAGGCAAGCTGTCTTCCAGTCACCCTCAGCACCGAAACCATAACCCTCTGCCATCAGGCGCTGTGAAGCCAAACCAGGAATCTGGTCGAAACCGCAGAAGTTTGGATCGTCGATGTCAGCATCGCCGAGGTCATCGAAGTTGGTTGTGAATGCTACTGCGTTCTCATCCTTCAATACGCGACGGAGAGCGATCTCAGCCTTAGCAGCGTTCTTCACCTTCTCCCAGTAAACTTCCTCGCCAGACTCATCGATCTTGATGGTGTATTCCTTCTTGTACTCCTCAACGAGAGCATCTGCCTCAGCATCAGTTACCTTCTTGTAGTACTCCATGAGTGAAGATACTGGGTAGTAATCTACATGGTAACCCAAGCGCTGCTCGAACTCTACGCGGTCGCCATCTGTAACGGCTACGTTGTTCATGTTCATACCGAACATCAAGCAGCGTACGTTGTGAGCATCAGCAACACCTGCAGCTACGCGAGCCCATGTAGCAATCTGCTTCTGAGCCTCTTCGCTCTTCCAGTAACCTACAACTACCTTTCTAGGGATGCGCATACGGGTGCAGATGTGACCGAACTCGATGTCGCCGTGAGCTGACTGGTTGAGGTTCATGAAGTCCATATCGATAGAATCCCAAGGGAGTTCTGCGTTGTACTGAGTATGGAAATGGAGGAGAGGCTTCTCGAGAGCCTGCAAGCCCTTGATCCACATCTTAGCTGGAGAGAAGGTGTGCATCCATGTGATGATACCTACGCACTTCTCATCGTTGTTGGCAGCCTTCATGACAGCCTCTACTTCTGCAGAAGAGTTAGCTGTGCCCTTGTAAACTACCTTGATTGGGATGATGCCACTGTTGTTCAGACCATCTACCATGTCCTTTGAGTGACCATCTACTATCTTAACTGTCTCGCCTCCGTAAAGAAGCTGTGCACCAGTTACAAACCATACCTCTAAATTCTCAAATGCCTTGATCATGATTGTTTTTTTGTTAAATTGTTATTGTTGTTTGAATTTTGAAAATCTTATTTCTTGCACCAATGAATCATTAAGCTTGATTGCCTCTTCAATTAGTGCTTCTTCTGTCCGTAGTAAGCGTTAGGACCGTGCTTGCGGTTGAAGTGCTTCTCTACGAGCAATGGATTCATGGTGGTGTTTGGATTCACGCTGAATGAAATGAACGCCATCTTTGCCACCTGCTCGGCTACCACTGCGTGATAAACAGCTTGGTCAGCATCCTTACCCCATGTGAAAGGACCGTGATTCTTGACCAATACGCCTGGAGTGTGAACCGGGTTGATGTTGTCCTTCTTGAAGCGGTCAACGATAACCACACCTGTGTTGTACTCATACTCAGCCATCATATCCTCTGTCATTGCATCAGTGCAAGGAATGCAGTCGTGGAAATAGTCTGCGTGGGTTGTACCGATGTTAGGGATGTCCAAACCTGCCTGAGCCCAGGCTGTAGCATAAGTAGAATGAGTATGAACTACGCCACCCAACTCAGGGAATGCACGGTAGAGCACCAGGTGGGTAGGAGTGTCTGAAGATGGATTCAAGTCACCCTCAACTACCTTACCTGTTTCCAAGTCAACTACTACCATGTCGCTAGCCTTCATGGTGTCGTAATCTACGCCAGATGGCTTGATGACAACCAGACCCTTCTCGCGGTCGATTCCGCTTACATTTCCCCATGTGAAGAGCACGAGGTTGTGCTTCACCAGGTCAAGGTTTGCCTTGAACACTTTTTCTTTTAATTCTTCTAACATAATATCTTGAGTTTTAAGTTATTCTCTTTATTATCTATTGGCTCTCCCATGAAGAGCCTGCTTTTGTTCTATTTCAAGTTGAACGATGGGTCTTCCTCGTATGCTTTCTTGTTGAAGCGATAGAGGGCTGCACCTCGTTTCGATGTGACCTTATCGATGAGTTCTGTCTTTTCGATGAAGTCAATATCCTTCACGCGCTTGCGGAAGTTGCGCTTGTCAATCTCTTCTCCCATTACCGCCTCGAACACATGCTGAAGCTGTGTCAGCGTAAAGAGATCAGGGAGGAGCTTGAAGCTCAGTGGTTCATGATTGATGCGACGGCGAATCTGACAGATGGCGTCGTGAATCATGATTCTGTGGTCTGAATAGAGAGCTGGAAGTTCATTCAGGCTGACCCATTCCAAACCATGCTCAATACGGAGACTGTCGTCGTAGTCTACCACATTGATGAGGGCGCAGTAGGCGATGGAAATAACTCGCTCACCTGGGTCACGGTCGATGCGGCCGAATGCACCCACTTGTCTTATATAGAGGTTCTTCATTCCAGTAAGCTCCAGGATGACTCGATTGGCTGCATCTTCCAGATTTTCTGTTGCGCCAACGAAACCTCCATAGAGTGACCATTCGCCACGTCCTGGGTCCATTTGGCGTTTTCCAATCAAAACTTGCAAGTTGCTACCGTCGAATCCGAAGATAATACAATCCACGGATACTAAAACCTTGGAGTATTCGTTATAAAACTGCGTCATGGTCTTTTGTTGAGTTTATGTTAAGATTCAAAGAATGTTTATTTCGTTATTGTTATTTCATCAGGTCGCTCCTTGGAGCGTTTGAATATTGAGAAAAGTTGGGAGTCGGAAGGAGAAGAAAGGAAGAATGTCATCCATAGGAGATTTCTCTAAAAGATCCAGTCCAAAGGAAAACTTCCTGTTCCTAACTTCCAACTCCTAACTTTTATATATTTACCGGTAACTGAATATTACCAGAAGTATGCGTAGAATGCAGCGCAGAGACCGATTACTACGAGTGTACCAATGATGTCGAAGGCACTCCAGCTTTCACGGATTGACTTCTTGAAGTCGGATGTGAAGGTGATTGCCTCTACCTGCTCCTTGCTTGGAGCTGGAGTGAAGCAGCTCACTACTACCATGAAGATGATGAGGAAGACGAGCAACCAGCACTCGAATACCAACCAGTTGGTCTGCCAGAACCATGCGGTGTAATCCCAGAATGCACCATCCATTGTTGCCTTACCTGTATCAGTAATGACATTGGTAACGAGACGGAGCATACCGATGAGGAAACCGGTAATCATGGTGTATTCACCAGCCTTTGGAGTAATCTTCTTGAAGAAAATACCCATCGCAAATACGGCTACCATGGCTGGAGCGAGGAGTGACTGAATACCCTGGAGATAATTGTACAATGTATCCATCTTCATCATGATTGGTAACCATGCGAAACCGAGAACAACAACTACTACGGTAGCGATACGGCCAACGAGTACGTAGTGAGCCTCAGACATTCCCTTCTTCAATGGCTTATAGAAGTCCTCGGTGAAGAGGGTAGCACAGCTGTTGAAGAATGCTGCCAATGAAGCAACCAATGCACAGATGAAACCGATGGTTACGATTCCCTTGATACCTGCAGGAAGCACGGTCTTTACCATGATGGCGAAGGCTGCGTCAGTCTCGTTCATCTGAATAGCGCCCTTCTGAGCCAAGGCTGCTGCAATCATACCTGGAATGAGGAACATGAAGCAAGGGAGAACCTTGAAGAAACCGGCTGCGATAGTACCGCGGCGAGCACGCTTCATAACCTCTACGTTGCTTTCGCCAGGAACCTGACCGAGTACACGCTGAACGATATGCTGGTCAGTACACCAGTACCAGAAACCAATGATGGTTGCACCGATGAATACTACGAAACCTGGATACTCCTGATACATAGAGTCACCTGCCTCCCAGTGGAACATGTGAGTAGTACCATAACCGTTGTTCAACTTGCCGCAGTAGTCCATCATGTCAGCCCAACCTGCAGAAATGCTTCCACCGCCGAGGGTAGAGAGACCGAGGAAGAGTACGAGGAATGAACCGATGACGAGGATAGGAGTCTGGATGGTAGACAAGGTCATCACACCCTTCATACCGCCGAATACGGTAAAGATGGTAGTGAGGATGATCAAGCCGATAGCACCTACCCAGAAGTTCAAGCCCCAGAGATACTCGAAGAAAATACCACCGGTAAGAGCGGTAACGCTCACCTTGGTGAGGATGTAAGCAACGAGGGTGATGATAGAGAGCCATGAACCTGTACGCTGTGTGTAGCGGAACTTCAGGAAGTCAGGCATGGTAATAATCTTACCCATCTTGTTGATGAGCAACTGATAGAATGGTACGAACAACCAACCCAGGATGAGGATCATCCAACCCTGCATCTCCCAGTGAGCCATACCTACACCACTCTTGGCACCAGTACCAGCCAAACCGACGAGGTGCTCAGAACCAATATTGGCAGCAAAGATAGCCATACCGATTACATACCATGGCTCACCCTTACCGAAGAGGTAAGCTGAAGAGTCTTCGCCCTTCTGTGCCTTTCTGTCTTTCACGATCGCATGCCAGACAGCCCAGATAACGCCGATAACACCAATGGCGAGTACTGCCCAATCAAGCCATACGAATTCTGTTGAATTCCAATTCATAATTACTATAAGATTGTTTGTTTATTATTTGTTTGTTTATTCTTTCTTTTATTGGATGCTTTATCCTTGTTATGGGATACTTTATCCTTTTCGGATGCTTTATCCCGTATGCGTTCCGGCAGATTTGCAATCCGCCGGCAAGCAAGTTGTCAATAGTTTGACCTTTCCTTACTTCTTTACGCTGAACTTGTAGACGAGGTGAGAGTAATACTTCTCTCCTGGCTTCAAGGTTGCATCAGTCCAGTCCTTCACGCCCTGAGCAATCTTGGTAGGAGAGTCTGGATACTTCTGGCTCTCGAAGCAGACGCTCACGTGCTTAGGATATTTGATTCCGTGCTTGCAGGCAATACCTGTTCCCTGGAAGTTACCGGTGTAAACCTGGATTCCTGGCTCGTTGGTGAATACTTCGAGGAGGATTCCGCTCTTAGGAGAGTAGAGGCTGGCGCAAACAGTCTTGTCATCGCCCTTGCCATCCTTATAGGTGTTCAAGCACCAGTTATGGTCGTAACCAGTAGCGTTCTTAATCTGGTCGAAGCTGTAATCTACCTTCTTGCCAATCTCTGTTGGAGTACGGAAATCCATTGGAGTTCCTTCTACGTCCTTAATCTCTCCTGTTGGAATGTAAAGAGAATCTGCAGGTGTGAACTTATCAGCATTGATGTACATAACCTGGTCGAAACCTTCCTTAGATGGGTCGCCATTCAGGTTGAAGTAGCTATGGTTTGTCATGTTGACCACAGTCTCCTTATCGGTAGTTGCACCAAACTCAATGTCAAGCGTATTGTCGCTCTTTACTGTATATTTAGCAGTAGCAGTTACGTTGCCTGGGAAACCATTCTCACCATCCTTCGCATTGATGGTAAAGGTTACAGAAGAATCGTTCTTCTCAGTAATGTCGTATACCTGGTTCAACCAACCGGTAGCACCACCACCGTGCAGGCAGTTGCCATTGTCATTTGCCTTCAACTGATAGGTAGAACCTGCAAGTGAAAGCTTGGCATCCTTGATGCGGTTAGCGTAACGACCTACTGATGAACCATAATCAGAAGGAGAGTTAAGCGTATCTGCATACTGATGGATATTGTCATAACCAAGAACTACATCAGTTGGCTTGCCGTCCTTGTCTGGGACAGAGATTGAAACCACACGTCCACCATAGTTGGTGAGACATACCTCCATGCCGTTGGCATTCTTGAGGGTTACTAACTCAGTCTTCTTTCCCAATACGGTTGAATCGAAATCTGCAGGATTCAAACCAGACTGTGTAAGACTAGCGTTGTTGCTTGATGAACAAGCAGAGAGGGTAGCGATTGCCGCAAAACCTACTCCCATGAAAAGGGTCTTAAATGTACTCATTTTTAGGCTGTTTTTAATTGTTTACTTTATTTTGGGTGTAAAATTACAATTTTATTTCGAAACGGCAATAGTTTTCCCTAACTTTTTTCATTCTAAAGTGTGTTTTTAACACTATTTGCATGATTACGCCTGCTTTTGGCTAAATTGGGGCAAAAAAAACTGCAGCTAGCCAACACTAACTGCAGTTCCTTTATATTATATAATATGTATATTAGCAAACCTTGTGAGAACCCTCAGAGATAACTACTGGGTAAATCTCAGGAGCATGACCATACTTAGCTGTGAACTTAGCTGTAACATCCTCTACGAACTTGTCATAGATGTCGTCCTTAACCAAGTTGATGGTGCAGCCACCGAAGCCACCACCCATGATACGGCTACCAGTAACACCGTTCTCTTTGGCAACATCGTTCAAGAAGTCGAGCTCCTCGCAGCTTACCTCGTATTCCTTGCTCAAACCGTGGTGGGTCTCATACATCTTCTGACCTACAGTTTCGTAGTCACCCTTCTCAAGAGCATCGCAGACTGCCAATACGCGGTCCTTCTCGCCCAATACGAAGTGAGCGCGGCTGTAATCCTCTTCGCCTACCTCAGCGCGAACCTCTTCCAACTGCTCCCATGTGCAATCGCGGAGAGTCTCGAACTTTGCCTCTGGGTGCTTGGCAGCGATGTGCTTAACCACGTTCTCGCAAGAGTTGCGGCGGTCGTTGTATGGAGAACCAGCCAACTCGTGCTTAACCTTAGAGTTAACCAGACAGAGCTTGTAGCCCTTAGGCTCGAATGGGAAGTACTCAAACTCACGGCTGTTGCAGTCGAGACGCATCAACTTGCCTTCCTTGCCGAATACAGAAGCAAACTGGTCCATAATACCGCAGTTTACACCTACGTACTTGTGCTCAGTAGCCTGACCAGCGAGAACGAGATCCCACTTAGAAACCTTGTTGTCACCGAAGAGGTCGTTCAAGGCGAAAGCGAAGCAGCTCTCAAGAGCAGCTGAAGAAGACATACCTGCACCGAGAGGCACGTCGCCATAGAATGCAGCATTGAAGCCCTTTACATCAACACCCAGCGCCTTCATCTCCTGGCAGATACCGTAGATGTAGCGTGCCCAAGATGCGCGAGGACCCTCTGGGTCGTTTACCTTGAACTCTACACGGTCCTTCAAGTCGATAGAATAGAGCATCACTGTCTCTGTTCCGTTAGGACGGATCTCAGCCATAATACCCTTATCTACTGCACCAGGGAATACGAATCCACCATTATAATCTGTGTGCTCGCCAATCAGGTTAATACGACCTGGTGACATATAGATGTTACCTGTTTTGCCATCAAAGTGCTTGATGAAACGGCTTCTTACTTTTTCGATATCCATAATTGTTGTTGTTTAAAAGTTATTATTAAAGATTTGATTATAAACTAGTTATTCCCGGATAAATCAAGTTTTGCTTCACCCGGGAATAAGATGTTTCATTATTACTCTACTGGAATGTCCTTGTTTACATTCTTGCAACCAACGAGGGCGTAGAAGAGAATGTATGCAATCATGGCGATGATAACCCAATAAGATGCGATAGGACCAGCAGCCTTAGCAACAGCGTCCTGGATGAGAGGCATTACGCCACCACCAACTACCATCATCATGAAGATACCTGATGCCTGAGCTGTGTATTTGCCGAGACCCTCAACAGCAAGGTTGAAGATTCCACCCCACATGATAGAAGTACACAAACCGCAGATAGCGATGAGTACGCACTTGGTAGGGATAGTAAATGCTACAAGACCAGTACCGTGGTCGTCGAGCTTGAGAAGGTTTGCAATCTCAGAATCACCAGCCAAAGAGAAGTTCAATGTGTTGGTTTCTGGCAAGAAGATGGCTGTGAGCAACAGGAGGATAGCTACTGTTGATACTATTGTCATCTGTGTCTTGGTAGAAACGGCACCGCTGATAAATGAGCTGAGGAATCGGCCGCACATCATGAGCAACCAGTAAACTGCTGCGAAAGCACCACCTACAGAAGCAGCACCTGTGAAGTCCATGCTACTGATGTAGAAAATAAGCTGAGCAGGAATACCAATCTCAACACCAACATAGAAGAAAATACCGATGACACCGAGTACGCAGTGACGGAATGACCAAGGACTGTGATCGTACTGTACGTTCTCCTTCTTGATGTTTGGCTCAGGAATAGCAACAAACCAGATGATGAAGAAGGCTGCAATGAACACCGCCATACCGATGAAGAGGAGAGGAGCAACGTCGCTCATACTTGTGTTAGCTGTAACTGTACCTACGAGTACACCTGCCAACAATGGGGTAAGAGTACCACTCAAAGAGTTCAATGTACCACCAATCTGAATGAGCTGGTTACCGCGGTTACCACCACCACCGAGCAAGTTCAACATTGGGTTTACCACGGTGTTAAGCATACATACGCAGAAACCGCAGATGAAAGCACCCAACAGATAAATGATAAGGTTGAGGCAAACGGCACCAGAGCTGAGGTTAAATACTGGAATGTCGTCACCGAAGATACTTGACAAGTACTGAATCATCAAACCGATTGTACCGACAGCGAGTGCGATCAATGCTGTCTTCTTGTAACCCTTGCTTTCAATCATCTTGCCGGCAGGAATACCCATGAAGAGGTAAGCGGCAAAGTTCATGAAGTTACCCATCATGGCTGCCCAAGAGTACTTGAAGCCCCAGATGTTGCCAAAAGGCGCTCCCATGTTAGTTACAAACGAGATCATTGCAAAGATAAAACACATCGTGATGATGGCAATGACACGACCGTTGTTATTTACACTTTTTTGTTCCATTGTTTAATCTTGATAGTTGATATTTGTTATTGTTATATTCGTTATTTGCTTGTATTGCTGGTTGTTACCACATGATTGTTCACTGGCTAGTTTAACCGCAAAAAGGAGCAGCTGCCCCTGCATTGTGCACTTAGAGGCAGCAACTCCTATATTGTTTAATCTGATTTTATTTGTCTACGCCAAACTTATAGATTGTCTTCTGTGTGTATGTCTCACCAGGGTTCAATCTGCAACTTGGGAAGTATGGATGATTTGGTGTGTCTGGGAACTTCTGTGCCTCGAAGCAAACTGCGCTGCGGCGTGGGAATGTTGCACCATGCTGACCCTTGATGCCTGCCAGGAAGTTACCTGTATACATCTGCAAACCTGGTTCTGTGGTATAAACCTCCATGGTACGGCAGCTAACAGGGTCCTTGATGCGGGCAGCAAAGCTCAACTCGCCCTCTTCCTTCTTGTTTAATACATAGTTGTGATCGTAACCCTGACCATTCTTGATCTGCTCGTTGTCGGCATCGATGTCCTGGCCGATTGGCTTTGGAGTGCGGAAATCGAATGGTGTACCCTCTACCTTCAGAATTTCACCTGTTGGGATAGACTCCTTATCGATAGGGAGGTAGTAGTCTGCGTTCACCTCACAGATGATGTTGTCAATAGTTGGGGTAGGATTTGCAATACCCTGGATTGCGAAGAATGCGTGATGAGTCAAGTTGCAGATGGTCATCTTGTTAGTTGTAGCCTGATACTTGATGACGAACTCATTGTCGTCTGTCAAGGTGTAAGCTACCCAAACAGTCAATTCTCCAGAGAAGCCTTCCTCGCCGTATGGGCTGGTGTACTTCAAGACAACTGCATTATCACTCATACGGGTTGCATCCCAAACGTGGGCGTGGAATCCAGTAGGACCTCCATGCAAATGGTTCTTTCCATCGTTGCATGCCAACTGATACTCCTTGCCATGAAGGGTAAATCTACCCTCCTTGATGCGATTTCCGTAACGACCGATGAGGACGCTCAAGAAAGGCTCAGGTGAGTTGATGACATCCTGTATGTTGTCGTGACCCTCGATGAGGTTAGCATAGTTGCCGTCCTTATCTGGCATCATGATGGCAACAACAGCACCACCGTAGTTGGTCACTGCAATCTCATTGCCCTGATTGTTTCTCAACACGAAGAGATCAGTCTTCTTTCCATTTACTGTGGTCTGAAAATCTTCTCTTTTCAAACCACACTTGTTAACTGGTTCTGTATTCATAATATATCATTTTTTAGTTACTCTACTTTATGTTCTAAAGTAATCTACTGCAAAGTAACTAAAAAAAAATGAATATGACAAAATATTTAGCAATTATTTGATTTAAAAAAACTAAAAATTTTTAGGAGAGCAAATCAGCAACTACGTAACTTGAACCTCCAACGAAGACAAAATCATCATTTTTTGCATTTGCTTTCGCTGTCATATATGCTTCTTTTACAGAATGATACATCTCACCATGCAAGTTATACTTTAATGCAGTTTCTCGCAATTTCTCCACAGGAATGGCTCTTTTAGTAGAAGGCTGCGTCCAATAGAATTTTACCCCATATTTGAGCTTATCCCTCAAAAGTTGTAATACGTGCTCAACATCTTTGTCGTCCACCATTCCAAAAACGATGTGCTTGACCTGAGCGTCAACATCATTAATCTGTGTGGCAAGATACTTCCATCCCGCAAGATTGTGACCCGTATCACAGATGACAAGCGGTGCTTCTCCCAGCTTCTCCCATCTACCTCGCAACCCTGTCAGCTCACATACATGTCCGAAACCGTTTCTGATTGCTTCGTCGCTGATGGTCATCGTCTGTCGCAAGACTTTGAGTGCTGCAAGAATGGTCTTTCTGTTACGTTCCTGATAGGAACCTTTCAGTTCCATATCTACATTCATAGATATGTCTTCATCCTGTGCAAAGAGGATAGGAGAGTGGCGTTCTTCTGCAACCTTCTCAAAAACAGGACGGGTCTCTTCGATGTATTCACCGATGACTACAGGCACGTCAGGCTTTATGATTCCTGCCTTCTCGCCAGCTATCTCTGCCAGGGTGTTGCCCAGAAATTGGGTATGGTCAAAACTGATATTGGTAATGACAGAAAGAACCGGAGTGATGATATTGGTACAGTCAAGTCTTCCTCCAAGTCCTACTTCGATTACCGCATAGTCTACTTTCTGCTCGGCAAAGTACTTGAATGCCATGGCCGTGGTCAGCTCGAAGAAAGACGGATGAAGAGGTTCGAAGAAAGCACGGTTCTCTTCTACAAAGTCGATGACATACTGTTCCGGCAGGCATTCTCCGTTCACACGGATGCGCTCGCGGAAATCAACAAGATGAGGAGATGTGTATAATCCCACCTTGTAACCCTGGCTTTGAAGGATGGCTGCTATCGTATGAGAGCAGGAACCTTTGCCGTTGGTGCCGGCAATATGTATAGTCTTGTACTGACGATGAGGATGACCGAAGTGCTCGTCCAGCTCATGGGTAGTCTGCAGACCAGGCTTATATGCCTTGGCACCAATTTTTTCAAACACCGGAGTACTATTGAAGAGATATTCTGTCGTTTCTTGATAATTCATTTCTTATATATTATAAATGTGTAGGTACAAAAAGTGGCAATCCCAATACTGGCATTGAGCCAATAATCAGGATTGCCTGTTACTTTTATCTTTTATGAGATTTCTTCCATGGAATTTCAAGGAATCTATTTATTGAACAGATTCTTGATGCTGTCAAAGATTGACTTCTTGGTGGCATTGTCTGCCTGGAAGTTCTCGCATTCCTTGAACTTCTTCACCAATTCCTTCTCTTCCTTGTTGAGGGTTTTAGGAATGTAGACGGTAATGTTCACGATGATGTCGCCTCGTCCATAACCATATCCCTTGATGGCAGGCATACCTTTACCACGCAGACGAACCTGCTTACCTGGCTGGGTTCCTGGTTCTATCTTGATGGTAGTCTTTCCCTCCAATGTAGGGATTTCCACTTCACCGCCAAGAACAGCTGTAGAGAAGTCGAGTACGAGATTATAGTAGAGGTCCTTGTCTTTACGTTCAAAGACATCGCTCTTTTCTACGCGTACGATAACCTGAAGGTCGCCGTTGACGCCATTGTGCTTACCGGCGCCTCCCTTACCTGGTACGGTAACGACCATTCCGTCATCCACACCTGCAGGAATATTGATTTCTACAACTTCTTCGCCAGCAACAATGCCGTCACCACCACAAGCCTTACACTTGTTCTTGATGACGTGACCCTCGCCGCCACATGTAGGACATGCAGCCTGAGTCTGCATGGTTCCAAACATAGAGCGCACGGTACGGACTGTGTAACCCGTACCATGACAGGTAGGACAAGTCTCCGGCTGTGAGCCGCCTTCGCATCCTGTGCCATGGCAAGCAGAACATGTTACGTCTTTACGAATCTTGAACTTCTTGGTGCAACCCGCAAAAGCCTCTTCCAATGTAAGCTTTGCCTGTACTCGCAAATCTCTTCCCTGGTACTGCTGTGGCTGGGCACTGCCGCCAAAACCGCCGAATCCGCCACCGAATCCACCGTGACCTCCAAAGATATCGCCGAACATAGAGAAGATGTCATTCATATCCATGCTGGCTCCACCACCGAATCCACCGAAACCGCCTTGCGGACCGTCGAATCCGAACTGATCATACTGCTGACGCTTCTGAGGATCATGAAGAACCTCGTATGCTTCTGCAGCCTCCTTGAACTTTTCTTCAGCCTCCTTGTTTCCAGGGTTGCGGTCTGGATGATATTTGATGGCTATCTTGCGGTAAGCCTTCTTTATTTCGTCTTCAGATGCCTGCTTATCAACGCCAAGCACCTCGTAATAGTCTCTCTTTGCCATTTGTTAAATATGGATTTTTATTTCTTTATTCCTGATCGTAATTCTTCATTAGACTTATTGTCCTACAGCAACCTTAGCGTGACGTATTACCTTGTCGTTGAGGGTATAACCGGTCTGCACGCAGTCGATAACCTTGCCCTTCTTGTCGTCACCCATTCCTGGCACCATAGCGATTGCCTCATGGAAATCAACGTCGAAATCCTTGTCAGCAGTCTCAATCTTCTTTACTCCGAGACCTTCAAGAGTCTTGATGAACTTGTTGAAAATCATCTGAACACCTTCCTTGATAGCCTTAGGATCCTCGCTCTTGTCAGCGATGGCACGCTCGAAGTCATCAAGAATTGGAAGAATGGCAGCAATAGTCTTCTCGCCACCGTTGAGAATCAAATCAGCCTTCTCTTTCAGGGTGCGCTTGCGGTAATTCTCAAATTCTGCAGTCTTATAGAGCAGTTGCTTTTTCAATTCTTCTACTTCCTGCTGAGCCTTTGCCAATGGATCTGCTTCTTCAGATTCTGCCGCATTGTCAGTATTGTCAGTCTTACTGTCAGCATCTGCCGCCTTATTGTCAGCATCCTCTGTATTTGTCTCTTCAGCCTTAGGCTCTGCATTATTCTGAGTATCGTTCTGCTCAGCATTCTCGTTGAGAACCTGTTCCTTAGCGTTACCGTCCTCTATATTAATCTTCTTTTCTTTTGACATAGTCTTAAATTTTTTAAACATGATTATTCCTTTTTATGGTTGTTTTGACAAAAAGCGTGCCAACTCGACTCTCATCGAATTGGCACTTATCTCATTTAGGTGTATTTTCTATTACTGCAGACCGTACATCTTAGCTTTTTGCTCCTTGATAGCCTCATCATAGATGTACTCATCGTAAGACATCAGCTTATCGATGGTTCCTGATGGGGTGAGCTCGATAATACGGTTAGCCACGGTATTGATGAACTCATGGTCGTGGCTGGCAAAAAGGATATTGCCCTTGAAACCTACCAGGTTGTTGTTGAATGCCTGGATACTCTCCAAGTCCAAGTGGTTGGTTGGGGTATCGAGAATCAGACAGTTTGCATTCTGCAACTGCATGCGGGCAATCATACATCTCATCTTCTCACCTCCGGAGAGTACGTTTACCTTCTTCAGTACTTCCTCGCCGCTGAAGAGCATTCTTCCCAAATAACCCTTCATTGCCACCTCGTTGCCAGGACCATACTGGCTCAACCAGTCTACGAGGTTCATGTCGCTCTGGAAGAACTCGGTGTTGTCGAGTGGGAGATAAGCTGTTGTGATGGTAATGCCCCACTTGTAATCACCTGCGTCAGCCTTGCGGTTGCCGTTGATAATCTCGAAGAGAGCGGTCATCGCCTTAGGGTTGTGAGAAAGGAATACCACCTTCTCGCCCTTCTCGATGTTGAAGTTTACATTGTCGAAGAGAACTGTTCCGTCCTCATCGCAAGCCTTCAGGCCTTCAACCTCCAGAATCTGGTTACCTGGTTCACGATCCATCTGGAAGATGATTCCTGGATACTTACGGCTAGAAGGACGAATCTCCTCTACGTTCAGCTTCTCCAGCATCTTCTTGCGGGATGTGGTCTGCTTACTCTTAGCTACATTGGCAGAGAATCGGCGGATGAACTCCTCCAACTGTTTCTTCTTCTCCTCAGCCTTCATCTTCTGGTTTTGAGCCTGACGGAGAGCCAACTGAGAACTCTCGTACCAGAAAGAGTAGTTGCCGGCAAACATAGTTACCTTACCGAAGTCGATATCCACGGTCTGTGTGCTGACAGCATCGAGGAAGTGACGGTCGTGAGAAACCACGAGAACTGTCTGCTCGATGTTGCTGAGATATTCCTCCAACCACTCTACGGTGTCGAGGTCGAGGTCGTTGGTAGGCTCATCGAGGAGGAGGTTGTCAGGATTACCGAAGAGAGCCTTCGCCAGCATCACGCGTACCTTCTCTGTATTAGAAAGCTCACCAACGAGCTTATCGTGACGATCTTCCTTCACGCCGAGGTTCTGAAGCAACTGGGCAGCATTACTCTCAGCTTCCCAACCGTTCATCTCAGCGAACTTAAGTTCCAGCTCAGCAGCGAGGTTACCATCCTCTTCTGTCATCTCTGGTTTTGCATAGAGGCGCTCGCGCTCCTTCATGTTCTCCCACAATGGCTGATGACCCATCAGAACGGTGTCCATCACGCGGAACTCGTCATACTTGAAGTGGTCCTGCTCCAAAACGGAAAGACGCTCGCCTGGTCCCATTTCTACTGTACCCTTGTTTGGCTCCAAATCGCCACTGATGGCACGGAGGAGGGTAGACTTACCAGCACCGTTGGCACCGATTACACCATAAATATTACCATGTGTGAACTTGAGGTTTACATCTTTGTAAAGCACTCGCTTACCGAATTGAATTGCAAGATTTGTTACTGTTATCATTCTTGTTTACTAAATATCTTTTTCTGAATTTATCTTTAATTTGTGTGCAAAGTTACGAAAAAATATTTGTATATCAATGATTTATTGGTAAAAGTTGCTTTTTTTTAGTTAAAAACACAGCTCTTCTTTGTCATTTTGCAGAAAAGTCTTACTTTTGCATGCTAAAAGGCATCAACGGTATCCCAATACCGTTGAATATGTGTTACGAACAAATAGATATAAATAACACGAAACAGCAAATTGAAAATGAAACAACAAAATAATAAGGGCTATTTTAATAAGCATACCAACAATGCTTACGGCTATGGCAATCCGAATGAATATGACCACTACAAGGTGGAGAAGCCGGCGCAGTTGTTGGAATGGCTGATGGAGAACGTAAAGGGTCCCAGCAAGACCAAGGTGAAGCAGACGTTGCAGGGTAGAGGAATCAAGGTGGATGGCAAGACCATCACCCAGTTCGACTATGCTCTGAAACCTGGCATGAAGGTGAGCGTAAGCAAGACCAAGAAGAACCAGGAGGTTTTCAAGAGCAGATACATCAAGATTGTTTATGAAGACCGCTACGTCATCGTGGTTGAAAAGAACGTGGGCATCCTCAGTATGGCTGCCGGACATTCTACGCTCAACGTAAAGACCGTACTGGATGATTACTTCCACAAGACCCGACAGAACTGTCAGGCTCACGTAGTTCACCGTCTTGACCGTGACACTTCGGGATTGATGATTTACGCCAAGGACAAGCAGACCGAGCTTGCGCTGGAGGATGACTGGCACCACAACGTATACGACCGCCGATACGTTGCCTTGGTTTCCGGAGAGATGGAGGAAGACGAGGGGACCGTTGCCAACTGGTTGAAGGACAACAAGGCATATATTACTTATGCCAGCGAAACAGACAATGGCGGCAAATATGCAGTAACCCACTTTCATACATTGCAGCGCACTACCGAGCATTCCCTGGTAGAATATAAGCTGGAGACGGGTAGAAAGAACCAGATTCGTGTACATACAGCAGATATGGGCCATCCTATCTGTGGCGACATCAAGTACGGAAACGGTGATGACCCATGCGGCCGTCTTTGCCTGCATGCTTATGTGCTCTGCTTCTATCATCCGGTGACTCATCAGCCAATGGAGTTTGAAACTCCAATTCCTAATGAGTTCATCAGAGCAATGAAGGAAGACAATAAGCCTTATGATGCTGGCAATAAGCCAAATCATGCAAACCGCAAACCATTCAGAAAGGAGGGACGCAATGGATAATTTCCTTTATTATGCTTTTGCGCTAGTAGTCCTGGTGGTAGGCCTGTTTATTCTGAAAAAGGTAGCCACCTGCATGATTAAAATGGCAGTAGGCGTCATCATGATTGCCGTTCTCTTTGCTATTTACTGGCTTTATCTGTCGTAAAGCAACGGGTGTTTCATGCCTTGTCCAACAGCATGGAGAGATAGACAAAAATACGTCCCGACGTACCAATCACTGCGTCCCGACGTAGCAACCTCTACGTCCCGACGTAGTTCCGGCTGCGTCGCCACGTATTTTCAGCTCCATCGGCAGCTGGCAGATGAGCAGTATCCTTCTTCCACAAAAAGTGATAAAGTCACTCGTCACTCGTCACTTTTTGTTTTTTTTCTCTTTTTCCAAAAGTAGGTTGATAAGCCTTAAGAATAAAAGATTATAATAATTATATATTTATTAATGTTCGCGCGTACATTATTATATAAGAAATATAATATATATATATTAATATGATATCTTCTTTTTAACAATAAGACAATATCTCAAAAAATAAAAAGTGACGAGTGACGAGTGACTTTTTCACCTTCAACAAAATAAGTCCGGCAAGAATGAAGCATCACTTCACCTTACCGGACTCTTTTACATATCTTTTTACCCTATATTTATCAATTGAAGATTAGAGGATAGTCTTCACAGCCTCCAACATACCCTTCTCCTGGATGAGGTCGAGGTCCTTCTTAACCAACTCTGTCAAGCCTGGAACTGTCTCGTTCAGGTTCTCATGCCAGATGTAGTCGAAGCCGAGTACGCCTTCTGCTACCTTCTGGGTGTCGCCAGTAGCCCAAAGCTCTGTGAGCTTGTCCATGATCTTCTGGTCATCGTTTGGCTGGATAGGAGCACCGTCCTCACGAACACCACCCTTATAGTAAGTGATGATGGCAGCAAGACCGAATACCAATCCCTGTGGCAACTCACCCTTACGCTCCAAATAGATCTTCACGCCTGGGAGGTCGCGAGTCTCGAACTTAGGGAATGAGTTCAGCATGATGCTGGTTACCTGGTGGTCAACGAATGGGTTCTCGAAGCGCTCCAATACGTCAGAAGCGAACTTCTGAAGCTCGTCCATAGGGAGGTTCAATGTCTGCATCAACTCTTCGAACTGTACCTTGTGGATGTACTTGCCCAAAACTGGGTGCTCACAAGCATCGCGAACGATGTTCACACCGCTGAGGTATGTAACAGGGCTCAATACTGTGTGAGGGCCATTCAGGAGAGTAACCTTACGCTCGTGGTATGGCTTCTCGTTGTCTGTGATGAGAACGTGGAGACCAGCCTTGTGAGCAGGGAACTCTTCCTGCATCTGCTCTACAGTCATGTTCTCAGCCTTCTCGATTACCCAGAGGTGGAAGCTCTCAGCCTTTACTACGAGGTTATCCTTGTAGCAAACCTTCTGCTGGATTTCCTTGATGGTATCGCGTGGGAAGCCAGGAACGATACGGTCTACGAGTGTAGCGCAAACATAGCAGTGGTTGGTGAACCACTCCTTGAAGCCCTCGTAGTCAGCACCCATGTCTTCCTTCCAAAGTTCGATATACTGATAGATGCACTCCTTCAAGTGGTGACCGTTCAAGAAGATCAGCTCGCAAGGCATCAGGATCATACCCTTAGTTGGGTCACCCTCGAAGAACTTGTAGCGGTGGAACAGCAACTGAACCAACTTACCTGGGTAAGAAGCAGCTGGAGCATCTGTGAACTTGCAGGAATCATCGAATGCAATACCAGCCTCAGTTGTGTTAGAGATGATGAAACGCATCTCTGGCTGCTCAGCCAAAGCCATGAAAGCCTGGTTCTGAGAATATGGGTTCAATGCACGGCTGATAACGTCGATACGCTCCAATGTGTTGACAGCCTGACCGTTCTCCTTGCCCTGAAGGTTCACGTGATAGAGACAATCCTGACCGTTCAACCAGTCTACCATACCGCCAGGTAATGGCTGAACGACAACAACAGAACCGTTGAAGTCAGTTTTCTTATTCATATTCCATACAATCCAATCAACGAATGCACGGAGGAAGTTACCTTCACCAAACTGAATAATTTTCTCTGGAGCGACGCTCTTAGGAGCAGTGCGCTTGTTTAATGCTTTAAGCTCTTTCATGATTTGTTATTATGTTTGTTATTCGTTTTACTATTAGTTCCATCCCAGATGTCATATCTATTTCTTTAATCGATATTGTTATCTTTCTGAAATCTGATGCAAAGGTATAAAAAAAATCGGTACATTATATCGGAAATGTTGAAAAAACGTGCGTAAAGGTTTACGAAACTTTACAAAAAAAATCTTTCCATAACTTCTGGAAAGATGAACGAGCGAGATACGGGAGTCGAACCCGCCTCACAGGCTTGGGAAGCCCGTGCACTACCGATGTGCTAATCTCGCTTGAATTAGCTTATCGTACATAATGACAAGAGAGCCACGAGCGGGACTCGAACCCGCGACCCACGCATTACGAATGCGTTGCTCTACCAACTGAGCCATCATGGCATAACTCTTTTCTTAATTATCTGCAAAGGTAATGAATATTTTCCGAACATAGAAAAATATTACCGAATACTTTTTTGAAGTTAACTTTCATTAACGGAAAGAACCCCGTTTATTAATATAATAAGGTGTAATGCCAAGTCCTCATTATATGCCTTCTGCGCTCTTACCCGTATAGGCAAGAGTACAGAAGTGGATATTCATCATGCATGACGCATGAGGAAAATGCTATGGTCGATGCATGCAGGAAGTTCTTCCTTGTAATGCGTAACCATGATCATGGTCTTATTGTTTCGCTTGCAAAAAGCCTCGATGACGTCCTTTACCAGACGGCGATTGTAATTATCAAGACCATGCAAAGGTTCGTCGAGGATAAGAAGTTCCGGATCTTTCACGAAGGCACGAGCCAGAAGAACCAGACGCTGCTCACCGCTTGAGAGTTTCAGGAAGCCACGCTCCTCCAATCCTTCCAATCCAAACACCTTCATCCAGAAGCGGCACTTATCCATATCTTCTTCCTTCGGCTTTACATAAAGTCCTACGGAATCCATCAAACCGCTTGCCACGATTCTGATGGCAGGGAGATCGCGCTGGTATGAACGGTGAAGCTCAGGAGAAACATAACCGATATGCTTCTTGATGTCCCAGATACTCTCGCCGCTGCCACGAGGATTACCGAAGAGGGCGATGTCGCAGGCATAACTCTGAGGGTTGTCTGCACATACCAGACTCAGCAAGGTACTCTTTCCGGCTCCGTTTTGTCCGCTCAACGCCCAGCGTTCACCGTTGTTAACGGTCCAGTCCAGATCCTTCAAGATGATGCGCTCGCCATATTGAATGCGAACCTTGTTCATCTTGACCACTTCCTGGCTCTTATACTCACGGTCACTATAAGGCAAATTGATGATTTTCTGTTCTAGCTCATCACTCAACATCCGGCTTGGGACTGGAGTGCGCTGAGCCAGATACTCTTCCTTGACCAACTTCGGCATAACCTTCATGTCCTTTACTTCCACTACGTGGGTGATAAAGTCAGGAATGTCGTCGCTCTTGCTCAATACGAGGATAATCTGCAGGGCATGCTCCTGTGCCAAAGTCTTGAGGAGTTCCTTCAGCTGGTCGCGGGTATCGGCATCGAGTCCGATGAACGGATTGTCCATGATGAGGACACGTGGTTCTGAGAAGAGGGTAGAAGCCAGCTTGAACTTGCGCAGCTCGCCGCTGCTCAACAGGATGGTGTACTTGTCGAGCAGATGCTCCATGTGGAAGAGTTCATAAATATGCTTCTGCAAATTGCGTCGTTCCAGGGTATCTTCGCCTGCCATATTGTAGGCCTCTTCCAACTTATCCTTCACTATCGGAGTGTTCTCATCAATTTCGAGCTGGTTCCATCTCTGCTGAAGGAAATAAGTGCGGTCGTTGTCACCACCATAGGTATCACGGAAGGTGATATACTTGATGTTATCGCTCACCATCTTCTTGGTGCTAGGTGAGAAATCATAATCAGGGTCGTGCATTAACAGAGGGTGTCTGCCGACAATAATGTCAACAAACATCGACTTTCCACCACCATTTGGTCCAACGATGGCGATATGTTCACCTTCGCAGGACTCAAAGTTTACAGGCTCGGCCATACGCCATTCCGGCATACGAGTCACGCCATCTTTAATGCTAATAATCTTTTGCATCTCTCTTATAATTTATTTATGTGTTGTGCGATTGATGGCAGCCAGAAGTTTGGCTTGCGGCCCAGTCATGCCGTTGGTGCCGCCAATGCGTGACTGGTTTTTCTGTGCAAAGTCCTTCCAGCTGCTATAATGCTTGTCGCTGATCTCCGGTCTGCCCATTTGCAGGAAATGGCAGTAGGCAGCGCCCAGTGCATCGGTAGCATCCATGAACTTCGGCATTTCATCCTCCTTGATGTTGAGCATGCGTTGCAGCATCGCAGCCACCTGTTCCTTGGAAGCCTGTCCCTGCCCGGTAATTGCCATCTTGATTTTCAGAGGAGCATATTCATGGATGGGCACATCGTGATGGATGGCAGCAGCGATGGCAACTCCCTGAGCTCTACCCAGTTTGAGCATCGACTGCACGTTCTTTCCAAAAAAGGGAGCCTCAATCGCCATCTCGTCAGGGAGATAAGAATCGATGATGCCCGTAACCCGCTCGAATATCTTGCCGAGTCGCAGATAGGGATCCTTCTCCTTGCGCATGTCGATGACACCCATCACCACCAACTCCGCCTTATTGCCCATGATGCGTATCACACCATAGCCCATCACGTTGGTTCCCGGGTCAATTCCAAGAATGATCTTCTCTGTATTATTCTTTTTCAATTTCAGATTCTCTGGTTAAAATTATCGGTCCATGTAAGGATTGTGCGCCAGTTCCTCGCCAATGCTGGTAGCATCGCCATGACCAGGAAGCACCTTGGTTTCATCAGGGAGCATACCCAGATGGCGCAGGCTGTTGATGATTCGGAACATACTGCCACCAGGGAAATCGGTACGGCCGATAGAACTCTTGAAGAGGGTATCGCCGGTAAACGCAACATGCTCAGCCTCGCAATAGAAAGTGACGGAACCGTTGCTGTGACCAGGAGTCTCAATAACCTTGAACTCATGGCTGCCGAACTTGATGATTTCGTCTTCCTCGAAGAAATGACCGATAGGAGGGAACTTCGTATCCAGCTGCATCTGATAGAAGGTCTCTGCCTGATGGGCCAGCCCCTTCATCAGCTTTTCATCGCCCTGAGCCACTTCCGGCTTCAAGCCAAACTCCTTGTAGATGGTGTCGTTGCCGAAGTTGTGATCAAGATGGCCATGGGTAACGAGCAGATGAACCGGCTTCAGCTCGTTTTTACGGATATATTGGGTGATGGCATTGCGCTCTTCAGGATAGAACGCTCCACAGTCGATGATGACGCATTCCTTGGTCTCATCACTTACAACATAGCAGTTCTCCTGCAACATGTTGACCTGGAATCTTTCGATATGTAACATTTTTACTTTGAACTTTGAATATTGAACATATTACTTTGAACTTTGAATATTGAACTTTGAACTTTATGATTAGTAAAGCAAATGAATTCTTCGTTCTTCACTCTTCGTTCTTCACTTTTCACGCTGGAACATAGATGAGCTGCTTGTCTTGCTTGAACCATTCTTCCTCGAAGAAGGTGCTGAGCGGTGTGATTTCTGCCACGTTGCGGTAATCCTTGAGCTCTTCCTGCAGATTGCCGCCCTTCAGGCAAATCAAGCCATTAGGCAGAGCGTTCTGCCCCTTCTTCTTGAAATTCTTCTTGATGATTTTCATCAGGTCAGGCAACTGCATCACAGCACGGCTTACCACGAAATCATACTTTCCTTTCTCATCCTCACCACGCAAGTGCTCAGCCACAAGATTCTTCAAGCCGATGGCAGAAGCCACCTCATTGCACACGCGAATCTTCTTGCCGGTTCCATCGATGAGCTTGAATTGGCATTCTGGGAAGAGGATGGCAAGCGGAATACCCGGGAACCCGCCACCACATCCGAAGTCAAGAATCTCTGTACCAGGACGGAAATTGATGGCCTTGGCTATTGCCATGGAATGAAGCACATGGTGCTCATAAAGGTTGTCAATATCCTTACGGCTGATGACATTGATCTTGTTGTTCCAGTCGCGATACAGCTCATCGAGCGCTGCTATCTGCTTTTTCTGCTCATCAGTAAGATGGGTGAAATATTTCTCTATGATGTTCATCCTTCTATTATCTTTCGTTTATATTACTTATTTAAGTGAATCTTTTAATATATTAAGGTGCAAAGTTAACGCAATTAGTGGACAAAACAAAATTATATAGCTTTTTTTATATATTTATTTAGATTTTGGTCCCAACTTATTAAAAAAATGTGTACCTTTGCACCCGAAAAAAGATGTTGTAGAGCAGAAAAATGCATAAAACTGCTTGTTCGACTCAATTAGATTGTAAAACATAACAGATATTATAGAATAGTTAATATGATAAAGGCTGCATTATTTGACCTGGATGGCGTAGTGTTCGAAACCGAATCACAGTATTCCATCTTCTGGGGTATGATTGGACGTGAATATCATCCGGAAATCCCAGATTTCGAGTACCGCATCAAAGGACAGACATTAGTACAGATTTATGATAAGTACTTCTCTGAAGATTCTGTTTTTGCTCATATCAAAGGTTATACCGATGTGAAGTCAGAACAGGATAAGATTACTACTCGTCTCAATGAATTTGAGAAGAATATGTCGTACCCTTACATCACTGGCTTCGAAGACTTCATCAAAGACTTGAAGCAGAATGGTGTAAAGTGCGCTGTAGTAACGAGTAGCAACGTCCAGAAGATGCAGAATGTCTACAGACAGCACCCAGAATTCAAAGGCTACTTTGACCGTGTATTGACCAGCGAAGACTTCGCCAAGAGCAAACCGGATCCGGACTGCTACCTGAAGGGCGCAGCATGCTTTGATGCCAAGCCGGAAGAGTGCGTAGGACTGGAAGACAGCTTCAACGGTTTGAAGGCAGTACGTGCTGCAGGTGCATTCACCCTCGGACTTTCCACTACCAATTCCAAGGAGTCGATTGAGCCATATAGCGACTATGTAATTGCCGATTACTCTAGCTTTACATTTGCCGACTTAGTGAAAGTTGTAGAAGAAAACAAGAAGTAATAAATACAGAAAAAGATAATATAATAATCATGGGATATTTATCTACTGACAAAAAGAAAATTACAACCAAGACGTTTGCTGAAATGAAAGCAGCAGGCGAGAAGGTTACAATGCTTACAGCTTACGACTTTACAACTGCAGGCATTCTGGATGCCGCTGGCATCGACAGCATCCTGATTGGCGATTCTGCCAGCAATGTAATGGCTGGAAATGCAGATACTTTGCCAATTACTGTTGACCAGATGATTTACCATGCCCGCAGCGTGGCTCGTGCCTGCAAGCATGCCTTCGTGGTATGCGATATGCCTTTCGGCAGCTATCAGATCAGCAAGGAAGAGGCTCTTCGCAATGCTTGCCGCATGATGAAGGAAACAGGAGTAGACGCACTCAAGCTGGAGGGCGGCATCGAAATCGCTGATACTGTCAAGGCTCTGGTAGACGCCGGCATTCCTGTGCATGGTCATTTGGGACTCACTCCACAGAGCGTCAACAAGTTTGGCGGTTATGGTATCCGTGCCAAGGATGAGGCTGAGGCTCAGAAGCTCATCAGCGATGCTATCGCTCTTGATAAGGCTGGCGTATTCGCCATTGTTCTGGAAAAGGTTCCAGCTAAATTGGCGGCTGAAGTAACACGACAGGTGAAAGCCGTAACTATCGGTATCGGAGCCGGCAACGGTTGCGACGGACAGGTTCTGGTCTATGCTGATGCTCTTGGTATGACCCAAGGCTTCAAGCCAAAGTTTCTGCGCCACTTCGCCCAGGTAGGCGAGGAGATGCAGAAGGGTGTGAAGGCATACATCGACGCCGTTAAGAGTACAGAATATCCAAGCATAGAGGAGAGCTATTAAGCCTCCTCTCTACATTTTAGCGTCATATAGTTCATAAAGTTTTTGGTTATGGATACACAAAACACGCCCATACATATTAAATTATGGCATCGGGACTTCTGGAGACTCTGTTTTGCCAACCTGCTTCTGATGACGAGTGTCTGCATGCTCATCATCGGCATACCTTATTTTATGACCATTGAAGGTTATCGTTACTGGCAGATAGGAGTTGTAGTAGGTGCTTACGGATTTGGTTTATTCCTTCTGGGTGGCTTCTGTTCCTATCTCCTGCAACGCTATCGCCGTAACAGAGTATGTCTGGTTTCTATCTGTTGCGTGGCAATCAGTCTCGTTGCACTCTATTATCTGGAGACCTTCTGGAACATCAAGTTCGGCTTTGGAGTTCTTGTAGCAACACGAGTAGTACAGGGCGCATTCTTAGGACTCGCACAAATGGCCCTGACCAGCACGTTGGTAATTGACACTTGCGAGTCTTTCCAGCGCACCGAAGCGAATTATATCACCTCCTGGTTCGCCCGACTATCTATTGCCACGGGACCAATTATAGTTTGGCTTGTTGATGATTTTTCAGACATGCACCTTATCTTCCCGGTAGCTTCCCTGTTGGCCCTTGGAGCTTTCGTACTTGTATCGCTGGTAAAGTTCCCCTTCAAGGCTCCCTCTGAGCACTTGCCGCTTTTCAGTTACGACCGTTTCTTCCTGCCACAAGGCATCCCGCTGTTCATCAACATTGTACTCATATTGATAGGCGCAGGAATGTATTTTGCCATTCCTCATAACCTGACGGTTTACCTGATGTTTCTGTCTGGACTGCTGATGGCTATTGTTGCAGAGAAATATGTCTTTGCTGATGCCGACTTGAAGAGTCAGGCTCTCGTGGGCTTGGTATTAATGGGAGCAGCCGAGTTCGTTTCATTAAACGACCAGGACTTTGCCGTAGAGGTGCTTGTGCCTTTGCTGCTAGGTATGGGAATAGGTGTGATCGGTAGCAGATTTCTGCTTTTCTACATCAAGCTGGCCAAGCATTGTCAGCGCGGCACCAGTACCAGTTCCTTCTTTCTGGCATGGGAATTTGGGTTATCATTAGGTATTGCGATAGGTTTTATGTTTTTGGAAAATGCTTACAAGCAAGTTCCGGGCGTCAATAACGTCATCTTCAACCCAACCGTTCACGAAGTGCTTATTCCAGGCATGATATTTACAGGTCTGTCACTTGTCCTGTATAATTTCGTCGTACATCCCTGGTATATGAAACATCGTAATCGCTAAGGTTACTTATATCATCCAGCCCTTCCTAAATATGACATTTTATTGAAAGAAAGATTCCATATATAGGAAGGGTTTCATTAAAAGTTTCTAAAAATAGCTTTTGTGAAACATTTTTAATATTATTTAGTTAGCATTATTCGCTTTTGTCCCCATAATTCAGTACTTTTGCGTTTGATTTAAGAGGGAGGGTGTAAATACACACCCTAATTCATCGTAAAAAGTAGAATAAAACGTAAAATAATATTATAAGAATTATGGCAGAAGCTATTGATATCCGTGAGTTGAACATCCGGATTGAACAACAGAGTCAGTTTGTTACCAATTTGGTAATGGGCATGAACAAGGTCATCGTAGGTCAGAAACACCTTGTTGACTGTCTTCTCATCGGTCTTCTCTCTGACGGCCACATCTTGCTTGAAGGTGTGCCTGGTTTGGCGAAGACTCTCGCAATCAAAACATTGTCACAGTTAGTAAGTGCAGACTATAGCCGCATACAGTTTACACCAGATTTGTTGCCAGCCGACGTGGTGGGAACACAGATCTATTCTCAGAAAGACGAAGCCTTCCATGTAAAGCGTGGTCCGGTGTTCGCCAACTTCGTTCTGGCAGATGAAATCAACCGTGCTCCAGCCAAGGTACAGAGTGCTTTGCTCGAAGCGATGCAGGAACATCAGGTTACCATCGGCGAACAGACATTTAAATTGCCAAATCCGTTCCTGGTAATGGCAACACAGAACCCGGTAGAACAGGAGGGAACCTATCAGCTTCCTGAAGCTCAGGTGGACCGTTTCCTTCTCAAGGTCATCATTGACTATCCTACTATCGAGGAAGAAAAGCTCATCATCCGTGAGAATATCCAGGGCGGTCTGCCAACGGTTACTCCAGTAACTACAGCAGAAGAAATCCTGAAGGCCCGCAGCATCGTGAACGAGGTGTATATCGATGAGAAGATTGAGCAGTATATAGCCGACATCGTCTTCGCTACCCGTTATCCTGACCGTTATGGTTTGGGCGACCTGAAGGACATGATTACCTTCGGCGGTAGTCCTCGTGCCAGCATTTCTCTTGCCAAGGCTGCCCGCGCCTATGCTTTCATCAAGCACCGTGGTTACGTGATTCCTGAAGATGTCCGTGCTGTGGCTCACGATGTGCTCCGCCATCGTATCGGTCTCTCCTACGAGGCTGAGGCTAGCGAAGTGACCAGCGAGGAAATCGTAAGCCGCATCATCAACAAGGTGGAAGTGCCTTGATGAAGTAAGTGAAGAGTGAAGAACGAAGAGTGAAGAATTCATTTGCTTAGCTAATCATAAAGTTCAAAGTTCAAAGTTCAAAGCTCAATGTAAAGGAGTTCAAAGTTCAAAGTAAATAAGTTCAAAGTAATAAGTTGGATACACAAGATATCTTAAAGAAAGTTCGGAAGATTGAGATCAAGACTCGCGGATTGAGCCAGAACATCTTTGCCGGTCAGTACCATTCTGCCTTCAAGGGTAGGGGTATGGCCTTTGCCGAGGTGCGCGAATACCAGTATGGTGACGACGTGAGAGACATCGACTGGAATGTCACGGCACGTTTTCATCGTCCTTTCGTCAAGGTGTTCGAAGAGGAACGAGAGCTTACCGTGATGTTGATGGTGGATGTGAGTGGCTCGCTCGACTTTGGTACGATGCGCCAGATGAAGCGCGACCTGGCAACCGAGATAGCTGCCACTTTGGCTTTCAGTGCCATTCAGAACAACGACAAGATAGGTGTCATCTTCTTTTCCGACAGAATAGAGAAATATATTCCACCTAAAAAGGGTAGAAAGCATATTCTTTATATCATCAGAGAAATGCTCGACTTCCACCCTCAGAGCCAGCGTACCAACATTGGCTGTGCCTTGGAATACTTCACACGCGTGATGAAACGCCACTGTACTGCTTTCCTCATCAGCGACTTTTACGACCAGAAGGATTATCAGCATGCCTTGCAGATTGCCAACCAGAAACATGATGTGGTGGGCATTCAGGTATATGACCCGAGAGCCAAACAGTTGCCTGACGTAGGATTGCTGAAAGTAATGGATGCAGAGACAGGGCATGAGATGTATATTGACACCAGTTCCAGGAAGTTGAGAGTGGCTCATGCACAGAACTGGTTCCGACGCCAGGACAACTTGCGCCAGCTCTTTGCCAAAAGCAAGGTAGACTGGACTTCGATAGCGACCAACGAGGATTTCTCCAAGTCGCTCCTGGCACTGTTCAAACAAAGAGGATAAATTGAGTGAAGAGTGAAGAATTCTACGGCTTTACTAATCATAAAGTTCAAAGTTCAAAGCTCAAAGTTCAAAGTAAAGCAACAATGTTGAAAATTAAGAATATCATATTGACAATGGCTCTGATGGGCTGTTCTGGTTTGGCTTTCAGCCAGACAGTGGAACAGCGCATCGATTCTTTGCAGATGCTTATCGGACAGCAGACCATCCTGCACCTCAAGGCTACAGCCCGAAAGGGAGCCAAGGTGGTGATGCCATCCTTCAAGCCTCAGACCCAGATAGTTCCAGGCGTTGAGGTGGTGGAGCAGAGCAAGGGCGACACCATGCATGTAGGTGACAACCAGATGGTGGTAAGCCGCGACTATACCATCACATCTTTTGATGAGAAGGTGTATGCTATCCCGGCACTCAATGTGAAGATAGACGGTAAGAACTGCCACGGCAACCCATTGGCGCTGAAGGTGCTCACAGTACCCGTGGATACGGTTCATCCCAATCAGTTCTATCCTCCCAAGACGGTGCAGGAGAATCCCTTCCTCTGGAGTGAGTGGAGCTTCGCCTTTTGGTTGAGCTTTCTGCTGTTAATCGTCTGTGGAGCAATGCTCTATCTGCGCAACCGATTGAAGAAGAATAAGCCTATCATTGCCCGCATCCGTATCATCAAACGTGTGCCTGCCCATGAGAAGGCATTGAAAGAGATTAACGACATCAAACAGCATCACAGTACATCGAACCAGGAAACACAGAAGGAGTACTATACTCACCTTACCAATGCGCTGCGTGAATATATAGTAAACCGGTTTGGTTTCAATGCCATGGAGATGACCAGTACTGAAATCATTGAGAACCTGCGTGCTTCTGGCGATCAGAAGATGATAGACGAATTGAGAATGCTCTTCTCAACAGCCGACCTCGTCAAGTTCGCCAAATACGAGATTCCGATGAATGAAAATGATGCCAACCTGGTAAATGCAATTAACTTCATCGACCAGACGAAGACCAATGAGCTGCCTAAGGAAGAGAAAATTGTGCCTACGCTCAGCAGCGAGGACCAGAAGTCTCAGCAGCAACGCCGCCTCATCAAAACGCTGCTTTGGATAGGAGGCTTCAGCGCTGTTGCTATCTTAGGCTATATCATCTATCAAGTTGTCATGCTGTTGATGTAAAACCATCACTGATAGACAAAATCATCAGAGTGATGCAAACTATAAATGTTATAAGAAATGGAATTTGCAAGTAAAGCATATTTTCTGCTACTCCTGTTGCTGATACCTTATATCTTATGGTATTTTCTTGGGAGAAAGAAAAGTGAGCCAACTATGCGCATGAGCGATACCCGAATGTATCAGTATGCGCCAAAGAGTCTTCGAGTGCGACTCATCCATCTGCCTATGGTACTGAGATGCATCGCCTTCGTGCTCATTGTGTGTGCCATGGCTCGCCCACAGACTCATCATTCTTGGGACAACAAGACTGTGGAGGGAATTGACATCATGCTTGCTATGGACGTATCAACCTCCATGCTTGCTGAAGACCTGAAGCCAAACCGAATGGAAGCGGCTAAGGATGTGGCAAATGAGTTTATCTCTGGTCGTCCTACCGACAATATCGGCTTGACCATCTTTGCAGGTGAAGCATTCACCCAATGTCCAATGACTACCGATCATGCCAGTCTGCTGCGCCTGTTGCAAGATACAAGAACTGACATTGCCGCACGCGGACTCATCGATGATGGTACTGCTGTAGGTATGGGTTTGGCAAATGCAGTAAGCCGATTGAAGGATTCAAAGTCAAAGAGCAAGGTGGTGATTCTCTTGACGGATGGCAGTAACAACATGGGCGACATATCGCCTATGACAGCTGCAGAAATAGCCAAGAGCTATGGCATCCGTGTTTATACCATCGGCGTGGGAACCAACAAGGTGGCTCCATACCCAATGCCAGTAGCTGGTGGTGTGCAATATGTCAATATTCCAGTAGAAATTGACACGCAGACCCTGCGCGACATTGCGCAAACCACAGACGGTAACTTCTATCGTGCTACCAACAATGCGGAGTTGAAGAAGATTTATCAAGATATCGACAAACTGGAGAAGTCAAAATTCAATGTGAAGCATTATGCCAAACGCTATGAGGCTTATCAGCCTTTTGCCTTGGCAGCACTCCTGGTATTGCTCCTGGAGATTTTGCTGCGCATTACTTGGCTCAGAAGAATACCATAAATATATAGAACAATGTTAAGATTTGAAGATCCTATATTTCTCTGGCTTCTATGGATAATCCCGGTACTCATACTGGTACGCTTTATCGGTTGGAGAAAAAGAAGGGCGAAACTGAGAAGACTGGGAGACCCTGAGTTGCTCAAACAGTTGATGCCCGACATATCCAAATACCGCCCAACGGTGAAATTTGTGCTGATGCTTGCAGCCCTGGCATTACTTATCGTGATGGTGGCGCGTCCGCAGATGGGTAGCAAGGTTTCTCACGACAAGCGCAACGGAATTGAGACTATGATCTGTCTGGATATTTCCAATTCCATGCTGGCAGAAGATGTGGCACCATCCCGTCTCGACAAGAGCAAGATGCTGATAGAGAATCTGGTAGATAACTTCAGCAACGACAAGATTGGTCTTATCGTCTTTGCTGGCGATGCCTTCGTGCAGTTGCCTATCACCAGCGACTATGTTTCTGCCAAGATGTTCCTGCAGAACATTTCGCCAAGCTTGATACAAACTCAAGGCACCAACATAGCCCAGGCTATCAGTCTTGCCTCAAAGAGTTTCACCCAGCAGGAAAATATCGGTAGGGCTATCATCGTGATAACTGATGGTGAGAACCATGAGGTGGGTGCTCAGGATGCAGCCCAGATGGCCAACAAGAAAGGCATCAACGTGTTTATCCTGGGTATTGGTAACGCCAAGGGTGCTCCAATCCCTATGGGAGACGGCTCTTATCTGACAGATAATGCCGGCAATACGGTAATGACCGCCTTGAATGAGCAGATGTGCCGCGAATTGGCACAGGCTGGCAAAGGACAGTATATCCATGTAGATAATACTAGCGATGCAGAAAAAGCGCTCAACGATGACTTGGCTAAATTGCAGAAAGGGGATATGACCAGTGTCATCTACAGTGCTTATGACGAACAGTTCCAGGCTGTAGGAATCTTGATTATTCTCTTGCTCCTCGTTGAGGTCTGCATGATGGAAGTGAAGAATCCGATGCTCAGGAACATCAAGTTCTTTAAGAAAGATTTGAAGAAATGATATAAGATATGAACTATATACATTATATAATAGTAACGGTAGCTTTTCTGTTGGTAGGTGGGACAAACGCTGTCGCACAAACCGACCGCAACTTGATACGCCAGGGAAACAGGGCTTTCAAGTCCCAGAAGTGGGCAGCTGCTGAGACCCAATATCGTAAGGCTATCTTCAAGAATCAGAAGAATCCGCAGGCGATATATAACCTTGGCTGCGCCTTGCTGGCTCAGCAGAAAGATTCACTGGCAATGGTTCAGTTTGGTAATGCTGCACAATTGGAGAGCAATATCTTCCGCCGCTCCAAGAGCTATCACAATATGGGAGTGGTGATGCAAAACCACCGGGAATATGCACAGGCCATCGAGTATTACAAGATGGCTTTAAGATGCAACCCTCAAGACAATGAGACTCGTTATAATCTTGCCCTCTGCAAAAAGTTGCTCAAGAACAACCAGCAGAATCAAAATAACAAGAACAATAAGGACAAGAATAAAAACGATAAAAACAAGGACAAGAAGAACGACAAGAACAAAAATAAGGACGGGCAAAATAAGAACGACCAAAACAAAGATAAGCAAAACAAGAATCAGAACAAGAATAATTCTGACAAGAACAAGCAGAATCAGGAAAAAATGAGTCGCGACAATGCCGAACAGCTCTTGAACGCTGCTATCCAGCAAGAGAAAGCTACGAAGCGCAAGATGCAGAAGGCAATGAGCCAGCCACGCCGAAAGGTATATGACAAAAACTGGTAGCTCTGTCTCTTTAGATATTCATTTGTAAGATAAAGAATATAATTTGTAATTAGATAATAAATATGAAACATATAGGTAGGTTTACTATCATCTTGATGATACTGATGAGCGTCAGCATAAATGCTGTTGCCCAACACCTGAAAGTATCGGCTCCATCCCATGTAGCGGCAGGTGAAAACTTCCGTGTTGCGTATACCATCAATGCACGCGACGTGGAGGAATTCCGCATGGGAAACGTGCCGAACGGGCTGGAGGTCATTGCAGGTCCATATACATCGCAACAGTCCAGTTATCAGATGATAAACGGACATACATCATCATCTTCTTCCGTAACGATTACTTATACGCTTTATGCAGCCAAGAATGGTGTTTTCACCATCGGTTCTTCCCAGGTCCTTGTAGGGGGAAAAAAACTGGCATCCCGCGCTGTTAAGATTAATGTTACCGGACAGGCTGCCCATAATCCTAATGGTTCTACCAAGATGCATGGCAGAAATGATAATGATGAACCTCATATGCGACAGGCTGGTTCCAGCATTTCTGGCAGCGACCTCTTCATCAAGGTTTCTGCCAACAAGAAACATGTCACAGAACAAGAACCTATCTTGCTGACTTATAAGGTTTATACTCTGGTTGAACTTACCCAACTGGAGGGTAAGATGCCTGATTTGAAAGGTTTTCATACTCAGGAAGTTCCGCTTCCTCAACAGAAGCAGTTCCATACAGAGATGGTCAACGGCCGACCATACAAATGCGTGACCTGGAGTCAATACGTCATGTATCCACAGATGACAGGAAAGCTGGAAATACCTTCCATCAATTTCAAGGGAATCGTTGTCCAGCAAAACCGCAATGTCGACCCTATGGAAGCTTTCTTTAATGGAGGTTCCGGCTATGTTGAGGTCCACAAGGATATCAAGGCTCCGGGTATTACCATTTCGGTTGACCCATTACCTCAACGTCCTGCTGATTTCTCAGGCGGAGTAGGTAAGTTTAATATTTCTGCCACTATCGACAAGAAAGAAGTAAAAGCCGGCGAACCTATCAATATACGTGTGGTTGTAGGAGGTATCGGAAACCTGAAGCTGCTGAAACAGCCTATTATCGAATTCCCGAAAGACTTCGATCAGTATGATGCAAAAATAACAGACAAAACCCGACTTACTTCCAATGGTCTGGAGGGCAATATGATTTACGACTTCCTTGCGGTACCTCGCAATCAAGGTCAGTATACCATACCAGCCATCGAATTTACCTATTATGATACATCATCATCCAGGTATAAGACCATCAAGACTCAACCATTCACCATCAAGGTTGATAAGGGTGACGGCTCAAGCAGCAGCAATGAAGGTGCTGATTTCAACAAAGACAAGGACATTCATACCCTGAAGCTCGGCAAAGACTGTCACCAGAACATCAACGACTTGTTTTATGGCAGCGCAAGCTATTGGATCTGTCTGTTGATTCCTCTGCTTGCTTTCATCGCATTGATTATCATCTTCCATCGCAGAGCTATGGAAAATGCCGACATCGTCAAGATGCGCTCCAACAAGGCAAAGAAGATGGCAACCAAGCGCTTGAAGAAAGCTCATCTCTTGATGGTAAAGCACAAACAGGGAGAGTTTTATGATGAAGTATTACGTGCTTTATGGGGATATATCAGTTACAAACTGAATATACCTGTAGAAAAGCTGAATCGTGAGAACATCCGCGAGAAAATGATTTCTCACAACGTAGACGAAGATACCATCAAGAAGTTTACTACTGCTATTGATGAGTGTGAATTCGAGCGTTATGCACCAGGCGATTCAGTGGGTAATATGAATCATACATTCAATGCTGCAATAACAGGAATCATGGAAATAGAGAATGCAATCAATATGGCACGTAAGAAGCGCAAGACCAATCGCAACGGATATTCCCTCATCATGCTTCTGGCAATGATGCTTGGCTTCACTCTTGAGGCTGGTGCCATCACCAAACAGAATGCAGATACAGAGTATCAGAAAGGCAATTATCAGCAAGCGATTCGTGACTACGAGGAGATATTGAAGACCAGGGCATCTGCTGCCATCTATTATAATCTCGGCAATGCTTATTTCCGTACAGACAATATCACGAAGGCTGTGCTCAACTATGAGCGTGCTCACTTATACGCCCCAGGAGATGAGGACATCAATTTCAACCTCCAGTTTGCAAGAAGCAAGACCATTGACAAGATTACACCGGCATCAGAAATGTTCTTCGTCACATGGTACAGGATGCTTGTCAACTACACGAGTGTAGACAATTGGGCAAAGATTGGAATCTTCAGTATCATCATGGCGTTGATACTCGTATTGGTTTATCTCTTTGGACCTCAGCTCTTCATGCGTAAGATAGGATTTTTCGGAGGCTTGTTCTTCCTGATTTCCTTCCTGATAAGTAATCTGTTTGCCTATCAGCAAAAACAGGTTCAGATAAACAGGACGGGTGCCATCATTATGGAACCATCGGTAAATATCAAGAAGACACCTGCCAAACAAAGTGCTGACTTGTTTGTCCTGCATGAAGGAACCCGAGTGGATATTACCGACAAGACAATAAATGGATGGCGAGGCATTCGTGTTGCTGATGGCAGAGAAGGTTGGATAGAAACCAAACATATAGAGGAAATATAATGGATTTCAGTAAAATACAAGACATGGACATGCAGGTGTTGAGCCTTTTCAATGGTAGCGACAACATCATGCTTGACCAGATGGTACAGATATTAACATCGGGCCTGACGTGGATACCACTCTACGTCATGCTCTTTTTTGTTGTTATGCGCAACAATGAGACGATGGGGCAGATAGCCCTGGTGGTGGGAAGCGCAATCTTCTGCGTTCTATTTGCTGATGGACTGGTTGACGGCATCATCAAACAGCTGGCTGAGAGATGGAGACCTTCAAATGATCCTACATTCAAGTATATGGTTCAGGTTGTGGACGATATCCGTCTGAAAGGTTATAGCTTCTGCTCTGCACATGCTGCCAATACGATGTCGCTGGCTGTTTTCTTCTCCTTACTTATCCGTAGTAAAATGCTCACGATAACACTGGTAATATGGTCTCTCATAAACTGTTGGACGCGATTGTATCTGGGTGTACATTACCCTTCAGATATTCTTTGCGGCATGATTATCGGTATCATCGTTGGCATTCTGGTCTATCTGCTTTATTATAAGATTTATCGTCGGATCTCTCCAAAGATTAATTATATCTCCAACCAGTATACAAGTACAGGATATGATCATGACGATATCGATAAGGCAATGGTCATTTTAATGCTCACATTAGTATATGTAGTGACAAGAAGTGTTGTCATGACTGGTTTCGTTTAATAAACTCTACATAAAAGAATACAATAAATAAAACATAATGGATACAAAACATATTAAGATAAGCGATTATAATTACGATTTGCCAGATGAGCGCATCGCCAAGTTTCCTATCTCACAGCGCGACCACAGTAAACTGCTGGTCTATAAGCATGGCGAGGTGAGTGACGATGTGTTCTTCCATCTTCCGGAATATCTGCCAAAGGGTGCCATGATGGTATTCAATAATACCAAGGTAATCCAGGCGCGCATGCATTTCCGCAAGGAGACGGGAGCACTCATCGAGGTGTTCCTGATGGAGCCTGCTGCACCTACCGACTATGAGCTGATGTTCCAGACATCGGGTCACTGCTCATGGCTCTGTATGATTGGTAACCTGAAGAAATGGAAAGAGGGAAGCCTGAAGCGCGACTTCGAAATCAAGGGTCATCAGCTTACTCTCTCTGCTACCATGCGCCGTGGAGATGCCCTCAGTGTAGAGGCTTCAGAGATGGTAGCCAAGGGTGGCGGCACCAACTATTGGGTGGATTTCGACTGGGACAACGAGCATGTTTCCTTTGCCGAGATTCTCGAAGCAGTGGGAGAGTTGCCTATCCCTCCTTATCTGAACCGCAAGACAGAAGAAAGTGACAAGACCACTTATCAGACCGTATATTCCAAGATCAAGGGTAGCGTGGCTGCCCCAACAGCCGGTCTGCATTTCACCGATGCGGTGCTCCAGGACCTGGATGCGCATGGCATCGACCGTGAAGAGGTAACCCTTCATGTAGGAGCGGGAACCTTCAAGCCGGTGAAGAGTCTTGAGATAGAAGGTCATCAGATGCATACCGAATATATCGTGGTTCATCGTCGCAGTCTGGAGAAGCTCATCAAGCACGAGTGCCAGGTCATCGCCGTGGGAACCACCAGTGTGCGCACCATCGAGAGTCTCTACTATATGGGTGTGCATCTCATCAAGCATCCTGAGGCAAGTGAAGAGGACCTGCATGTAAAACAGTGGGATCCATACGAGCTGTCGGCAGATGGCAATCTGGTGGATGGCATCACTCCGGTGAAGGCTATCCAGGCAATCGTCGATTATCTCGACCGCAACGGATTGGAAGCCTTGCATTCCAGCACACAGATCATCATCGCTCCGGGTTATACCTATAAGATTGTGAAGATGCTGGTAACCAATTTCCATCAGCCTCAGAGCACCCTCCTTCTCCTGGTGAGTGCCTTCCTGCATGGTGATTGGAAGAAGGTATATGATTATGCCCTCTCTCATGATTTCCGCTTCCTGAGCTATGGAGATTCCTCCCTGCTCATTCCGTAGAAAAAGTGAAGAGTGAAGAACGAAGAGTGAAAAGTGAAGAGTGAAGAACGAAGAGTGAAGAATTCATTTGCTTTGCTAATCATAAAGTTCAAAGTTCAAAATTCAAAGTTCAAAGTAAAATAATATGATTTCAGTAGAAGGACTGAAAGTAGAGTTTGGCGTAAAGCCACTTTTCAATGATGTAAGCTTCGTTATCAACGACCGCGACCGCATTGCCCTGGTAGGTAAGAACGGTGCCGGCAAATCTACGATGCTGAAGATTCTCTGTGGCTTGCAGAAGCCAACCTCCGGCGTGGTGGCTATCCCAAACGAAACCACTATCGGCTACCTGCCTCAGGTGATGAAACTGCAGGATGATACCACCGTAAAGCAGGAAACCCGAAAGGCTTTCGCCCACAATACCGAGATGAAGGAGCGCCTCGACAAGATGCAGCAGGAAATGGCTGACCGCACCGACTATGAGAGCGAGAGCTATGCCCAGCTGGTGGAGAAGTTCACCCAGGAGCACGAGCGCTACATGATGATGGGCGGTGAAAACTACGAGGCGGAGATAGAGCGCACGCTGAGCGGTCTGGGTTTCACCCGTGAAGACTTCGACCGTCCTACCCGGGAGTTCTCTGGTGGATGGCGTATGCGTATCGAGCTGGCAAAGATCCTGCTCCAGAAGCCGGATGTGCTCCTCCTCGATGAGCCTACCAACCACCTCGATATCGAGAGTATCCAGTGGCTGGAGCAGTTCCTGGCGCAGAGTGCCAAGGCGGTGGTGCTGGTAAGTCACGACCGTGCCTTTATCAATAATGTAACCAATCGCACCCTGGAGATTACCTGCGGAAGGGTAGAGGATTACAAGGTGAAATACGATGAGTATGTGGTACTTCGTGCCGAGCGCCGCGAGCAGCAGCTCCGTGCCTACGAGAACCAGCAGAAGGAAATAGCCGATATCAAGGACTTCATCGAGCGATTCCGCTATAAGCCAACCAAGGCTGTACAGGTGCAGAGCCGCATCAAGCAGCTGGAGAAAATCGTTCCTATCGAGGTGGATGAGGTGGATACCAAGCAGATGCATCTCAAGTTCCCTCCTTGTCTCCGTAGCGGCGATTATCCGGTCATCTGCGATGAGGTGAGAAAGGATTATGGCGATCATACCGTCTTCGACCATGTGACCCTTACCATCAAGCGTGGCGAGAAGGTGGCGTTCGTAGGTAAGAACGGTGAGGGTAAATCTACCCTGGTGAAGTGTATCATGGGCGAGATTCCTTTTACGGGCAATCTCAAGATAGGTCATAACGTGCAGATAGGTTATTTCGCACAGAACCAGGCACAGCTCCTCGATGAGAATCTTACCATTTTCCAGACCATCGACAATGTGGCTACCGGCGAGATGCGCCTCAAGGTGAACGATCTCTTGGGTGCCTTTATGTTTGGTGGCGAGACATCAGAAAAGTATGTCAAGGTGTTGAGTGGAGGAGAGCGCAGCCGTCTGGCGATGATCAAGCTCCTGCTCGAACCGGTGAATCTCCTGATTCTCGATGAGCCTACCAACCATCTCGACATGCAGTCGAAGGATGTGTTGAAGGAAGCCATCAAGGCATTCGACGGCACCGCCATTATCGTGAGCCACGACCGTGAGTTCCTCGACGGACTGGTAGATAAGGTATATGAGTTTGCCGGTGGCAAGGTACGTGAGCATCTGGGCGGTATCTACGATTATCTCCGTGCCCACAATGCCGAGAGCATCAGTCAGGCGCTCGCCAGTCAGGGCGTAAGTCAGAATATGTCATCTGCCGGCTCTCCATCTTCTTCTTCATCATCTGCAGATTCTTCCGAGGCATCCTCCGGCAAGCTCAGCTATGCCGAGCACAAGGAGCAGCAGAAGAAGATACGCAAGGCTGAGAAGGCGGTGAAGGAATGCGAGACGAAGATTGAAAAGCTCGAAACCCGCAAGGCAGAGATTGATGCCCTCCTGATGAAGCCTGAGAACGCTACGAATATGGAACTCGTTACCGAATATACCGAGCTGATGAAGAGCCTGGATGAGGAAAACGAGAACTGGATGATGCTCTCAGAAGAGCTGGAGGAAATCAAGAATTCATAGTTAAAACAATAATAAATAACGAGAAAATGAAAATGAAGTTTATCCTTCCGATGATGATGCTCGCAGCCATGCCTTTGGCTGCTGATGCTCAGAACAAGTCGGGACTTGTCTTGAGCAATCTTGACAAGACAGCAAAGCCTGCTGATGATTTCTATCAGTTTGCTACCGGTGGCTGGCAGAAGAACAATCCGCTTCCTGCTGCCTACAGCCGTTATGGTAGTTTCGATCAGTTGGCTGAGAACAGCAACAAGCGTATCAACTCTATCCTTGATGAACTCAAGAAGAAGACCTACAAGGCTGGAACCATTGAGCAGAAGCTTTCCGACTTCTACAAGTTGGCGCTCGATATCGACCGTCGCAACAAGGAGGGCATTGCTCCCGTAAAGCCTCTCCTCGACGAGATTGCTGCTGCCAAGACCAAGGCTGAGCTCCAGAACTTGCAGGTGAAGTATGCCATGCAGGGCTTGGGCGTAGGTTTCGGTACCGGTTTCGGTGCTGACGAGAAGAACGTTACCATGAACATCTACAATGTGATGCAGGGTGGCTTGACTCTCGGTTCCAAGGATTATTACCTCAACAACGATGCTGCTACCGTAGCCATCCGTGAGGCATTCAAGACCTACGTGTCAAAGATGTTCCAGCTCTATGGCTTCTCTGCTGCCGATGCTGCCAAGAAGGCACAGAAGGTATTCCTCCACGAGACCAGTCTTGCTACTATCTCCAAGAGCCGTACCGAGCTCCGTGACCCACAGGCTAACTACAACAAGATGAGCCTGAAGCAGTTCAAGGAGAATTATCCAAACATTCCTCTCGAGGCATTGGCTAACGGCGAGGGCATCAAGAGCGAACATATCCAGGAGATGATTGTGGGTCAGCCTGCATTCATGGCTGGTTACGACAAGATTACTGCTGCAGAGGATGCTGAGACCTTGAAGGCATTGATGGAGTGGAGTGTCATCGGCAGCTCTTCTGCTTATCTCACCGATGAGATCCGTGAGGCAAACTTCGATTTCTTCGGCAAGACCATGAGCGGCAGAAAGGAAGACCATCCATTGTGGAAGCGTGCTACTTCTCAGGTAGATGCTCAGATGGGTGAGGCGCTCGGCAGAATCTACTGCAAGAAGTTCTTCCCTGAGTCATCCAAGAAGATGATGGAGACTTTGGTCAAGAATCTCCAGGTGAGTCTCGGTCAGCGTATCGATGCTCAGAAGTGGATGAGTGCAGAGACCAAGGCTGCAGCCCACAATAAGCTCGATAAGTTCTATGTCAAGATTGGTTATCCTAACCAGTGGACCGACTATAGCAAGCTTACCATCGACCCATCTAAGAGTTTCTATGAGAACGTGATGGCTTGCCGTCAGTTCCGTAACAATAAGGAGATTGCTGAGAAGGCTGGTAAGCCAGTCAACAGAGATGAGTGGTATATGACTCCACAGACTGTGAATGCATACTATAATCCTACCACCAATGAGATCTGCTTCCCAGCAGGTATCCTTCAGTATCCATTCTTTGATGCCAAGGCAGACGCGGCATTCAACTATGGTGCTATCGGTGTGGTGATTGGTCATGAGATGACTCACGGTTTCGACGATCAGGGTCGCCAGTATGATGCCAGCGGTAACCTGAAGGATTGGTGGACTGCTGCTGATGCTGAGGGCTTCAACAAGCGTGCAGATATGTATGCTGATTTCTTCAGCAACATCAAGGTTTTGCCTGATCTGAATGCCAACGGTCGCTTTACATTGGGTGAGAACCTTGCCGACCACGGTGGTTTGATGGTATCTTTCAATGCATTCAAGAATGCGACAGCCAAGAAGCCTTTGAAGAACAAGGATGGCTTTACTGCTGATCAGCGCTTCTTCCTTGCTTACGCAGGTGTATGGGGTCAGAATATCACCGAGAAGGAAATCCGCAACCGTGTGAAGAACGATCCTCATGCGCTTGGCAAGTGGCGTGTAGATGGTGCTCTTCCTCACATTGATGCCTGGTATGAGGCATTCGGTGTAAAGCAGGGCGACAAGATGTTCATTCCTAAGAATGAGCGTCTGGAGCTTTGGTAAAATGAATAAATCGTAATTAATTAAAGGATGCTAAAGAAAATTAGCATCCTTTTTTTGTTTAAATCGCCTAAAATTAGTAACTTTGCACCAAATTAAAAAGAAAGGGAAAAACAGAATATGCCATTAAGACTACCGGATAAGCTTCCTGCAATAGAATTGCTGAAGCATGAAAATATTTTTGTCATGGATGAAAGCCGTGCTCATAGCCAGGAAATTCGTCCATTGAAGATTTGTGTGCTCAATTTGATGCCACTTAAGATTACAACGGAAACAGACCTTGTGCGTCTGCTCTCCAATACGCCACTCCAGTTGGAAGTTTATTTCATGAAACTGAAGAGTCATACTCCAAAGAATACACCTATAGAACACATGATGATGTTTTATAAGGACTTCCCGGAATTGTCTAAACAGAAGTTTGATGGCATGATTGTAACTGGTGCTCCTATCGAGACCATGGAGTATGAAGATGTGCAGTATTGGAAGGAAATCACGGAAATATTCGATTGGGCACGCACCCACGTTACATCAACATTGTATATCTGTTGGGGTGCTCAGGCTGGATTATACCATTTCTATGGAGTTCCAAAATATCAGCTGGATAAAAAGATGTTTGGTATATTTCCACAGAAGCCGCTTGATTCTACTCTTCCTATTTTCCGCGGATTCGATGATTATTTCAATATGCCGCATAGTCGCCATACTGAAGTACGCCGTGAGGATATCATCAAGGTTCCGGGACTCGACATTATTGCCGAATCGCAGGAAAGTGGAGTCAGTATCGTGATGGCACGAGGTGGAAGAGAGTTTTTTGTTACCGGTCATCTGGAATATGCCCCAAATACGCTTGACAAGGAGTATAAACGGGATATGGGAAAACGTGATGATGTTGACTTGCCGAAGAATTATTATTACAATGATGACCCTATGCAGGCACCATTGGTGACATGGCGTGCCCATGCCAATCTCTTTTACAGCAATTGGATCAACTATTACGTTTACCAGGAGACACCATACAATATTGATGATATCAAGTAAGCTAAAGTTTAAGAAGATATAGATAATGAGAACACTCGAACTTTTGGCACCAGCCAAGAATCTTGAATGTGGAATTGCAGCCATTGACCATGGTGCAGATGCAGTTTATATAGGTGCACCAAGATTTGGCGCACGTGCTGCAGCCGGCAATTCTCTGGATGATATCAGGCAGCTATGCCGCTATGCCCATCAATATCAGGCAAAGGTGCATGTTACTGTCAATACCATCATTTATGATTCTGAGCTCAATGATACGCTGGATATGATCCATGACTTGCAGGAGGCTGGCGTTGATGCTCTCCTGTTGCAAGACATGGGAGTATTGTATGCTTTGCAGGGTAAGGGTCCTTCAGCTGTAGACTTCACCTGGACAAGGGAATTACACTCAAGTACGCAATGCGATACGCGAAGTGCTGAAAAGGTAAAATGGCTTCAGACTTTGGGATTCAACCGTGCAGTCCTGGCAAGAGAACTGTCTGTTAAGGAAATCTCAGACATCCATCAGGCTGTTCCGGATATGGACCTCGAGGTGTTTGTCCACGGTGCATTATGCGTAAGCTATTCCGGCGTATGCTATGCTTCCGAGAGATGCTTTGGCCGCTCTGCCAACCGTGGCGAATGCGCCCAGTTCTGCCGCATGAAATTCAACTTGCTGGATTCGGACAACAAGGAAATAGAACATCAGCGTCATCTCCTTTCCTTAAAGGATATGTGCCAGATAGACAATCTGGAGGCTTTGGCTGATGCGGGTGCCTGTTCATTCAAGATAGAAGGAAGATTGAAGGATGCAGGTTATGTCAAGAACGTTGTTTCAGCCTATAGCCAGCGCCTTGATGAAATCTGCAGGAAACATCCCCAGAAGTATGCACGCCCGTCTTTTGGACGTCCACGATATGAATTTGAAGCCAATTTAAAGAAGACATTCAATCGTGGTTTTACAAACTATTTCCTGAAAGGACGCCAGCCGGATATTGCAAGTTTCGATACTCCGAAGGCAATCGGCGAGTTTGTAGGCAAGGTCAAGGAAATCCGTGGCAACAGCTTCAATGTTGCCAGTATCGCCAGTTTTACCAATGGTGATGGCTTGTGCTTCATCAATGATGAGCATGAATTGGAAGGCTTCCGTGTGAACCGTGCGCAGGGCAACCGTTTGTTCCCATTGAAAATGCCGATGAACTTACGCCCGGGAATGGGCTTGTACCGTAACAATGACCAGGCTTTTGAAAAGATTCTCGCAGGCAAAACGGCAGAAAGGAAGATTCCTGTCAGGATTACGTTCGGTCTGAATGATGAGGGATTCTCTGCCGAAGCGCAATATGTCAGTGAACAGGGAATAGGATGGGGTTCTGATGATTCCAACTATCTGGGCAAGGGTATTGTGGCTTTTGAACACAATCCGGCTCAAAAGCCTCAGCATGATAATATCGTCAGACAGCTCAGCAAGCTTGGCGGTACCATCTATGAGTGCAGGGAAGTGGAGATAAAGAACCAGGCTGACAACTATTTCATTCCGAGCAGCGTACTGACTGAGTTGCGCAGAAATCTGATGGAAGACATCGAAAAGAATGCTGATATTTCATCAGAAGCAAAGGCTGTTTCCAACCATCTGAGTAATGCGGAAGGAGATAACAGAGTGAAAGTCTGGCAGCGGGAATATGGCAAATATGGTTATCTCTACAACATTGCCAACAAGAGTGCACATGAGTTTTACAAGCTGCATGGGATGAATCATACGGAGAACGCCTTTGAATTAGGCAAGACCTCCATTCAAGGCACGAAGACTGACGATTGCCTCATCATGCAGTGTCGCCATTGCATCCGCTACTCCCTTGGCTATTGCGTAAAGCGTGGTGGCAAGAAGCCAACATGGAAAGAACCGCTTTATCTGGAGTTGGGCGATGGCAGAAGGTTCAGACTGGAATTTGCGTGCAACGTTTGTCAGATGAACATATATTCTGACTAAATTCAAAACGATAGAAAATGATGAGAATGAAACACTTATACATCTTACTGTTACTGGGCATCACAATGATGCTCAGTAGCTGCTATCATCGTTATAATTCTCATCAGCAGCATGCTGCGCTCATTGAATATAGCAACAAGCAGCTGGATTCCATTTCCTTTTCTACGACGCACCATTATACCAATAAATTCAACTTTATGGTATTCAAGGATTCACTCGTACTTGTCAAGCAACAGCCTGAGGAACTGATGAGTGAATTGCCGGTAGATTCGTTTGCAGTAAAGAAAGACAGGCTGTTGGTAGTAACGGATATCCGTATGGTTCCAAAGGATTCCATCGATTCCGTATGGGTTCAGCTTGCAACAGAAGATAATACATTCGGCTGGATACGGGAATCGAAAATGCTGCAACAGGTTGTTCCTGCCGACCCGATATCTGAGTTTATCATGACATTCAGTAATGTGCATTTACTGATTTTCATGGTCATTATAGTTGTGATAGCCATAGCTTACCTGATACGCAAGGTGAGCTGCAGCAACATCTATATAGTGCATTACAATGATATAGATTCCCCGTATCCTACGGCATTGGTCATACTGGTAGCAATCTCAGCTGCATTCTATGCCACCATTCAGACCTTCGAACCGGAAACATGGCGCCATTTCTATTTCCATCCCACGCTCAATCCCTTTGCCGTACCCCGCATCCTGGGAGTCTTCCTTGCTGCCGTATGGGCTGTTGTCATAGTAGGACTGGCTTGCGTAGATGAGGTGTATCATCGGTTGCCACGGGGCGAAGGAGTCTTGTATCTGGGCGGATTGGCTAGTGTCTGCGCCTTGGATTACATCATCTTCAGTGTGCTTACTTTATATTATATCGGCTATGTATTATTGGTAGCCTATATCTGGTTTGCCATCACGGCATACCTTAAAAAGAAATGATATTTTTTCGTTTGCCCCAGCAAAAAGCCCTCTCCTGAACATGGGGATACAGGAGAGGGGCTTTCAGAATGGAGAGGATATTAAGAACCTAAATTTACATGCAGCTCGTTACTGCTATTACATGCAGCACATTACTGCTATTACATGCAGCTCGTTACTCCGAGCGATGCGGCTACTGCCGTTACGATTGACAACAAGATCTGAATGATTGTCTTCCAAGTTTCACGTTTCATTTTCATTTCATTAGTGATTAATTATTAGTGATTATTTATTAGTCATTATTTATTATTTATTAGTGATTAATTCAGTTTCAGTTCCTGGGCATGCCCCCGAAGGGGCTATGCCTAGAGGCCTACGTCGCCACTGTCGGTTTTACCGCCACCACCTTCCTGGGTTCCGCCGCCGCCCTGAGAGCCGCCGCCCTCTTGAGTGCCGCCACCTTCCTGAGTTCCGCCGCCCTCTTGAGTGCCGCCGCCACCCTGAGTGGTATCACCGGAGCTTGAGCCTCCGCCAGGATTGCCTGCGGTACCTCCACCTTCGCCGGCTACATACTCATCGTATGCCACGATCTTGGTGAGCTTCTTGAGCTCGGCATTGCTCCAGTTCTTGGTATTTCTCACAATCAGGTGAACCCCCTGCACGCTTGCAGCCGTCACCTTCTCTCTGGTTTCCTCACCGCGCGAGGTCATACCGATGGAGAACAGGCCGAGGTCGGAGAGTCTCACGCTCTTGCCGTCGAGAATCAGCTCCTTCAGGCAGTCGAGCGTATCCATCAGCACTCCGTGGATGGTGCCTCGGCTGTAAGGCGAATTGTGTTCAGAGATGTGAGTTACGAAGTCCTCGAAGCTCATCTCTCGGTCGCTCACTGCAGTAGCATACCAGAGTTTCTTACCAGCGTTCTCACCACTTTGTGGGGTACGCATTACTTTACGATACTTACTAGTTCCAAGTCCCATAATCAATTAATTTTTAAAGGGTTAATGTTTTAATGTTCTCTGATTCATCTTTCTTCCGATTGGTACCTATATCCTCCGATTGATGGTGCAAAAGAAAGGGTGATACCTTTCTCTTAATCACGATGCAAATTTATATAAAATTTTCGAATTATAAGCAAGTAATATAAAAAACTTGAATGA
>NZ_VZCB01000006.1 GCF_009494395.1 Segatella copri
GTCAAGAACTCACGTTCCTTGTGGTCTGGGTCAACGTGGTACATGGCAAATGGATTTCTCGGTATCTTGCCGTTGTAGTGGGCTGCCGTTACGATATGTTTCAGTGGTATGGAGTAAATCCAAATGGAGGACTGCGCTAGTCCGACAACATTCTTCAAATACAGGCAATAGTCACGGATGAACTCCTCGGTAAGCTCATTCATGGACATATCGCTGCGCTTGTACTGATACTTAATAAACTCGGCAACGTACTTTCTTACCGTCAGATACTTGCGGTAGGTGTTCTTGGCTCTGTCCTTGCCTACACGCTTGGCAAAAGCAGCGTTCTCCTTGTCAAAGGCTCTGAGCAAGGTCTCATACTCCGTGCCTATGCCTTGGTAGGCATTTCTCACCATTTCAGCGGTAACGAACGCCTCACGGTCGGAAAGTCGCTGGTAATGCTTGGCGATTTGAGCCTTGATGTTGTCAAGCGCAAAGTTCACCTCCTTGGCTTCCTTGCTCTTGCCAATGGCTCTGTTGCCCTTGGCATCCCAGATTGCCTTGGTCACGCTCTGCTTGCAACTGAACTGTGCGATAGTTCCGTTGATTGTCACTCGCCCCATGATTGGGACAATTCCATTTCTCTCCTTGCTTCCATTTACATAGAAGACTGTCTTGAAAGTGCATCTCATAATTCTTACTTTTTTGTTCGGTGCAAAATTAAACTATGAGAGTTGCATGGCAAAACCAAAACTTACGCAGAATGGAGAAATATGAACCGCCACCGTTAAAAATGCTTATTAGGGCGTTTCTGCGAGGTAATGATTTGAAAGCGTTTCTACTTCTCTAATCTGCTTTTTCCTCATTTCCTTGTCACTGACAACTAAAGCCAAAGACTGCCACAACCACTTGAAACTCAAAACAAATGCTCTATTTTGCTATTTTTTGCCTTTTTAGGCGTTCTTTTTATAATAAAAATCAACTTTCTTCGTTAAATACTACATGAAACAGAAATTTTTTATCATTATAATATGCCTGATTGCTACCCTGAAGATGATGGCACAGGAATTCACGCTGCAGGGTAGAGTCACCAATGATGACAACAACCCCGTAGAACTTGCCACGGTTTCCGTCGTAAGCCAGGGAAAGGTGGCTTTCACTTCGCTCAAGGGTGAATTCAGCATGCATCTGCATTCTGCCGACAGCGTAGCCGTCAAATTCTCGATGATCGGCTACAAGACCAAGGTGCGCGTCCTGAGAAAGCCTAGAGGAAAGCAGACCCTCCAGGTGGTGCTACATACCGATGCCACGATGCTGGGCGACGTGAATGTGACGGGAGAGAAGATACAGTCTGACCAGACGCAGGACATCAAGGTCAAGGACATCAAGATGGCTCCTTCTGCCAACGGCAACGGCGTGGAAGGCATCATCCAGCAGCAGGCTGGCGTGAGTACCCACAGCGAACTTTCCTCGCAGTACAACGTGCGTGGCGGTGCCTTCGACGAGAACTCCGTATATATAAATAATGTGGAAGTATACCGTCCGTTCCTCGTCCGAAGCGGTCAGCAGGAAGGTCTTTCCGTCATCAATCCATATATGGTAGACAAGATAGGCTTCTCTACCGGAGGCTACGGAGCGAAATACGGCGACAAGATGAGCTCGGCACTCGACATCACCTACAAGACGCTGAAAGCCAAGGGCAAGAAGCCTGTAGTAGAAGGAAGCGTGGCTGCCAGCCTGCTGGGAGCCGATACCTATATCGGAATAGGAACCCGGAAACTCTCATGGCTCAACAGCGTGAGATACAAGACCACCTCCTACCTCCTCGGTTCGCTGGAGACTAAGGGAGAATACAAGCCACAATATCTTGATTACCAGACCTATCTGAGCTATCAGCCCAACAAGCGATGGAAGATAGACTTCATAGGATATATCTCTGACAATCATTACAACTTCGAACCGTCCGACCGCGAGACCTCGTTCGGAACGATGGAGAACGTGAAGAGTTTCAGGGTGTACTTCGACGGACAGGAGAAAGACCGCTTCCTCACCTATTTCGGAACCCTTGGCATCACCCGCCACATCACCCCGAACACCAGCCTCTCCCTCCTGGGAAGTGCCTTCCATACCAAGGAACAGGAGAAATACGACATCCAGGGACAATACTGGCTCGACCAGACCGAGACATCGGAAAACCTGGGTGTGGGAACCTATTTCGAGCATGCCCGCAACTACCTCACAGCCCGTGTGATGAGCGCCAAGCTGATGCTGCGCCACAAGGTAAAGAAGCACAATGCAGAAGCGGCTGTCACCCTGAAAAGGGAACATATCGAAGAGAATTCCATCGAATACGAGATGCGCGATTCTGCCGGATACAGCGTTCCCCACACCGGAAAGGACCTCTATATGATTTATTCCATGAAAGCCCGTAACGAACTGAATGCCAATCGTATAGAAGCCTACATACAGGACACCTACCGATTCTCGGGCGGTACTGCCGACAGCACTGGAAACGGACAGACGCATTACACGCTGAACTATGGTGTGCGCATGAGTCACTGGAACTTCAACCGCGAGACGATCCTGAGTCCACGTATCTCTCTCGCCATCATTCCGGCAAACCACGAGAACACCACGCTCCGCCTGGCAGCCGGACTATACTATCAGGCACCTTTCTTCAAGGAGCTGAGAGATACGACAACCGTCAACGGAGTGACCGTAGCATCGCTCAACGAGAAGATCAAGAGCCAGCGAAGCATCCATTTCATCGCCGGTTACGACTACCGTTTCCGGATGAACGACCAGCGGTTCAAGTTCTCTGCCGAGGCTTACTACAAGGCATTGAGCAACATCGTACCTTATTCCGTCAGCAACGTGAAGGTGGTATATTACGGTCAGAACGAGTGCAGCGGTCATGCAGCCGGACTTGATTTCAAGCTCTATGGCGAGTTTGTACCGGGTACGGATTCCTGGCTCAGCCTCTCGCTGATGGATACGAAGATGAAGCTCAACGGCAAGAGCATCCCTCTGCCTACCGACCAGCGCTATGCGGTGAACCTCTTCTTCACCGACTACTTCCCTGGCAGCAAGAAATGGCGCATGTCGCTGAAGCTTGCCTTTGCCGACGGATTGCCATTCGCCGCCCCCCACAAGGAGTTGGAGACCAACAGTTTCCGTGCCACCGCCTATCGCCGTGCCGATATCGGCATGAGCTATCAGCTGCTCGACAACAGCCGCCGGGAGAAGAAGACCTTCCTGAAGAACGTAACGCTGGGCGTAGACTGCCTCAACCTCTTCGGCATCGACAACGTGAACAGCTACTACTGGGTAACCGATGTAACCAGCCAGCAGTATGCCGTGCCTAATTATCTGACAGGCCGCCAGCTCAATGCCCGTGTACTTCTGGAATTTTAGAACCCAAAAGTGGAGATTTTTCACAATATTCTAAATATTTAACCGTAGATAGTTCGCTATCTGCGGTTTTTTTCGTATCTTTGCGCCCGAATTATGTGGTGACGGCCCGTTCCCCACCCCATCTATTCAGAAATACATTCTATAAAGAATAAAGAAATAATACATAATAATCAATTATGAGCAAACAAGTAGAAAAGATTAAGGAGCTGATCGCAAAGCGCGAACAGGCTCGTCTTGGCGGTGGCGAGAAGGCCATCGAGAAGCAGCATGCACGTGGCAAATATACCGCTCGTGAGCGTATCGAAATGTTGGTAGATGCCGGCAGTTTCGAGGAGTATGATATGTTCAAGTTGCATCGTTGCACTAACTTTGGCATGGAGAAGAAGCAGTACCTCGGTGATGGTGTTGTAGCTGGTAGCGCTACTATAGCTGGCCGTCTGGTTTACGTATATGCTCAGGACTTCACCGTAAATGGTGGTTCACTCTCTGAGACTATGGCACAGAAGATCTGCAAGGTAATGGATATGGCTATGACTATGGGTGCACCTGTTATCTGCATGAACGACTCAGGTGGTGCTCGTATTCAGGAAGGTATCTGCGCCCTCGCTGGTTATGGTGAGATCTTCGAGCGCAACATCCTCGCTTCTGGTGTCATCCCACAGATTTCTGCTATCATGGGCCCTTGCGCCGGTGGTGCCGTTTACTCTCCAGGTTTGACCGACTTCATCATCATGAAGGAGCAGACTTCTTACATGTTCCTGACTGGTCCTAAGGTTGTAAAGACCGTAACTGGTGAGGACATCGATGCAGAACACCTCGGTGGTGCATCTGTTCACGCAACCAAGAGTGGTGTAACCCACTTCGCTGCTAAGACAGAGGAAGAGGCTATCGAGATGATCAAGAGCCTGCTCTCTTACATCCCTAGCAACAATACAGAAGAGGCTCCACGCGTTGAGTGCACAGACCCAATCGACCGCATGGACGATACTCTGAACGAGATTATCCCAGACGATCCAAACCAGGCATACGATATGTATAAGGTGATTGGTGCTGTAACCGATAACGGAGAGTTCTTCGAGGTTCAGCCTAAGTTCGCCAAGAACATCATTACAGGTTTCGCCCGCTTTAATGGTCAGAGCGTTGGTATCGTAGCCAACCAGCCAGCAGCTTACGCAGGTGTACTCGATGTAAACGCTAGCCGCAAGGCAGCCCGCTTCGTTCGTTTCTGCGATGCCTTCAATATTCCTATCGTATCTCTCGTAGACGTACCAGGATTCTTGCCAGGTACAGGTCAGGAGTACAACGCTGTCATCCTCCACGGTGCACAGTTGCTCTACGCTTACGGCGAGGCTACCGTGCCAAAGATCACTATCACATTGCGTAAGAGCTATGGTGGTAGCCACATCGTGATGGGTTGCAAGCAGTTGCGTGCTGACTTGAACTTCGCTTGGCCATCTTCAGAGATTGCTGTAATGGGTGCCAGCGGTGCCGTTGCCGTTCTCTGTGGTAAGGAAGCTAAGGCTAAGAAGGAAGCTGGCGAGGATGTAAAGGCATTCCTGGCTGAGAAGGAGCAGGAGTATACTGACAAGTTTGCTAATCCATATCAGGCTGCTCAGTATGGCTACATCGATGATGTCATCGAGCCACGTAACACCCGTTTCCGCATCTGCCGTGGTTTGGCTCAGCTCGCTACCAAGCGTCAGAGCTTGCCAGCTAAGAAGCATGGCTGTATGCCAATGTAATGATATAATTAAACATTAGAATAAATGGATAAGAATATTTATGCTGCGATTGCCATGGCACTCTATGAGTACCAGGGCAATAACGTACACGACAAGGAGCCTGGCATCATCACTATCAAGCCACGTCAGACGATGTGGAACGCCAAGTTCTTGAGTTTAACAGCTAAACCATAATGTAATAGAAATGAAAGAGTTTAAATATACAATTGACGGAAAAGAATACAAGGTTCAGATTGACGCTGTTGAGGGTAACATCGCAAGCGTGAACGTAAATGGCGAAGCTTACAAGGTTGAGATGGAACAGGAGGCTGAGCCAGAGAAGAAGAAGGTTGTGCTCGGTCAGCCAGCAGCTGCATCTGATGATGCTGAGGCTACTCCAGCTGCCAACGTAAATACAGCCAACGCTGTAAAGGCTCCTCTCCCTGGTACTATTACCAGCATCGAGGTAGCTGTTGGTCAGGAGGTAAAGGCAGGCGATACAGTTGTCGTTCTCGAGGCTATGAAGATGCAGAACAACATCGAGGCTGAGAAGGATGGTAAGGTAACCGCTATCTGCGTTAAGCCTGGTCAGGCTGTGCTCGAAGAGGATGCACTCGTGGTTATCGAGTAAATCAAGAATTTGAGAATGAGAGAATTATACTTCCAGATTCGGGAATTTATAATTCGGGTTCTTATAAAGAATATCAAAGGTCGCAAGCTGTTAATTGTTTGCGACCTTTTTCTATACTGCTGTATGAGCATAAACTGCTATACAAAGTAATTTTTTACTAAAGAAAAAAGACATAAAGTACTATAAAATGATAGATTTAACAGAAGAACAGATAGAAAGATACAGCCGCCACATCCTCCTTCAGGATGTAGGCCTCGAGGGACAGGAAAAGCTCCTCAATGCCAAGGTGCTCATCATTGGTGCCGGAGGATTGGGTTCCCCAGTTGCCCTCTACCTCGCTGCGGCTGGCGTGGGACATATCGGTATCGTAGATGCCGATGTGGTTGACCTCAGCAACCTGCAACGACAGGTCATCCACCAGACCAAGGACTTGAACACCCCTAAGGTGGAAAGCGCCAAGGAGAAGATGATTGCCATCAATCCTGATGTGGAGGTAACAACCTACCATACCTTCCTCGCCTCAGACAATGCCGAGGAAATCATCAAGCCATGGGATTTCGTCATTGATTGCACCGACAACTTCCCGGTGAAGTTCCTCATCAATGATGCCTGTGTGCGACTGGGCAAGGCATTCTCGCATGGCGGCATCCTGAGATTCCAGGGGCAGACCTTCACCCATCTTCCAGGCACGGCTTGTTACCGTTGTTTCTTCAAGGAGCCACCTCCAGCAGGCACTGTTCCTACCAGTAGCCAGGCAGGAGTCCTTGGTGCCATCGCTGGTATGCTCGGAACCATTCAGGCAGCAGAGGCTTTGAAGTACATCCTCGGTGTAGGCGAACTGCTCACCGACCGATTGCTCACCTTCGATGCCAAGACGATGAACTTCCGCACCATCAAGGTAAAGAAGCGTGCATCCTGCGAAATCTGCGGCGACCACCCTACCATCGATCATCTCATCGACTATGAGCAGGCTGCGTGTGATTTGAAACACCACTAAGATTTAGTGATTATTTTCGAATAAACACATATAACAAAAAGCAAAGTCACAATACCCAGCTCTATCAGCTAGGTATTGTGACTTTTTTTTCAGAACCGTTCCCAAGCCCAACAAAGAACAAAAACCTTGATTATAAGATACTTTATAAAACATTTCTCCCATTTTTCTTGCATGATTCAGATAATAATCGTATTTTTGCAGCAGATAAAATACGCAAGCTTATGAAAGAGAAAAGATATCCTGTTGGCTGGCATCCGGCTAATGAAGAAGAAGCCATAGCTAGGATTGAAGCTATTGAGGCGGAATATGAGAATGGGCAATATATTGATGCTGAAGATTTTGAAAGAGAACTAATTGCACAATATCCATGGCTAGCATAAGATTAACACTTTACCACCACCCTTACCATAGTGCGATCATCAAGGAGAATTGGAAGATTATCTATCGCTACGACGAAGCCAACGACCTCGTCATTTTCGTAGATTTATGGGATATGAGAAGAAGCCCTAGATATCTGATTAGACAATTCAAAAGAAAACTATAAAGGAAAGAGCTCATGAAAGAGAAAAGATATCCTGTTGGCTGGCATCCGGCTAATGAAGAAGAAGCCGTGGCTAGGATTGAAGCCATTGAAGCGGAATACGAAAGGACAGGCAAGGCTACAGATTTTGAAGAATTTATAGAAGAATTAAAGGCAGAAGGATTATGGCTTATCCAATAAAAGCAATACCAACACTCTATGGTGAGGCGGCTCGTCGTTTCCAAGAAATGGCAGACGAAACAGAGCACAAATATGATATTAGTCCCAAGCGAGACATCAAAAAAGATCCTCACTATCGGGCTGTGCGCACAATACTCGAAAGATCTAACATAAAATAGGACATTGCAGGTGGTTCAAGAACGGGCTGAAGGCCCAAAAGCTCTTAGCCCAGGGCAACGCCCTGGGTATGCTAGCAATCAGCAATGCGCCCTGTAAGGGCAAAAGCTTTAAAAAGAGTTCCACCTATAATATATTCCCCAGCTCTGACACTCGGAATAGGATTCTAGCGCCCCCGCATTTCACGGGGTCGCTAGAACTAAAATACTGAATATCAATTTCATAATAAGCTAATCTCACTTACAAATTCCGTCTTTATTCCTCTTTATATGCCTCATACTCCTCACGTGAGATTGGAGTCTCTGGGTCAACAATCAACACTTCATCATAGGTCAAGCCATAGAGGTGATAGACGAGGAAGTCGATTTGATATTCTAAGGAAGTAGTGTCGGCTTCTATGTTTACTTTTTTCAACTCCAACACTTTTGAAACCAATGATTCCAATTGTTTCAGAATCACCGCACTTGGAATTGGTATTCTCAATTGTTTCAGATATTCAGCCTTTATTGCTAAATTCAAGAACCTTGTGGCAAACAAATAATTGATTAACGTAGAATCCAATATTCCCAACAGGTAACGTAGAGAAGCATGAACATCATTTGGAATTATGAAGTTTACACCTTGACTTCCATATACAGACTTATCATCCAATACAGCACAAATTCTTGTTTTCAATGCCTCATTTCTTGTATTTTGGACTAAGATTTTCTCTTTCAAATCCAATTCTCTTTTCACTCGAGGCCATTGTAAAGAATACCATTGAATCGCACCATTCTTCGCTTCTCTCCGTTTTGACAATGCGTCCTTAAAAGCAGCAAGCCAAGTTTCTGTATTTGGGTAAGTCTCTATATTTACAGAATTATTTAGATATAAGATTCTACGTTCTCTACTTCTAACAGCATATCGTTCTATGTCTCTTCCATGACAAAGAGGATGAAGCAACTCTTTATCTATCCCATTCGACAACGCATCTGATTCCGAATCAAAAATAAATGCAGGATTATTACCTGTTACAATGCCTTGAAATACAGAGAAATTCTCATCAAGTCGAGGGAAGTCATGATTAAATAGTTTACCCATTAAATCATTAGTCTTTTGATCACTAATACTAATAAGATTCTGGAACAAAGAGAAATAATCACTTGGAACAGAGCTAACTTTCTGATTTTCAAACTCCACAGCATTCTTCAATATGATTTTTTTGTTTCCTCTTTTACAGAAACGTAAAATAGTAGTATCAACTGTAGGGGCATGGAAAACTTTACCACCAGTATAACATACTTCCGATAACCATTTATTATCTAAGAAAAGATTGCGCAATTTTTTATACGACAAATTGGAATGGATGATAGAAGGAATGATATAGGTAACAACAGCACTAGCTGACGCTAATTTGGTCAATGCCATTTCCAAAAATAGCGAAAACAAATCTGCACGCTTTTCAAAACAAGTAAAAGTATCCTTATATATTTTCTTATCTTCCACAGAAATACCTTCCACATTAACATACGGCGGATTACCAATCACAATATCAAATCCGCCCTTTTCGAATACATCCGCAAAATATGTATGCCAAAGGAAGAACTGGTCATTTGGAATCTCCAATTCATCTACAGCATCCTGCACCTCATGATTTCCCTCGGCACAAACCTTGATGTAATCCTTCACATACTTATCTATCTGCTGGCGACGCTGAGCACGCAAGGTATGATCGGTGATACTAAAATATGATTTTACTAAATCCTGAATGGTCTTCTGAACATCAGTTTCCTCAAAACCCAACGAGAGAACACCACGAGTTTTCTTGGTATCCTTGCCGGTCTTCAACTTCTTGGAAGTAACATCCAAATCCACCCCTTTATAACTCTCCAGCAACGAGTTGCCCTGCATAATCTTAAAGTCGAGATTAGGCAAAGGCATCGGCTCCTTTTCATCGATGATAAGAGCAAGCCAGAAACGGAGACGGGCGATATCTACGGCTCCCTTCTCTATATCAACACCATAAATGTTGTTCTGAATGATATGGCGCTTGATGTCGGCAGCATTATCCTCCTCGAAGATTTCGATAGACTTGCGACATGCATAGAGTTCACGGAGTAAACCCATAGGGAAAGCTCCCGAACCGATGGCAGGGTCGCAAATCTTCACGTCTATCAACTTCCGGTCGATAGACATGGCAAGTTCTGAAGAAGCTCCACCCAGCTCCTCCACATCATTGGTTTTCACAAAGTTAGCAATATGTTCCTTAACCTCTGCATCATCTATGCCAGTTTGCAGATACGCCGTCAGCGACTCCTGACACATGTAACGAACGATTTCCTTTGGGGTATAGAAGGCTCCCTTGTCCTTGTTATCCTCCAAAAGATTCTCGAAAATCTTGCCAAGCATCTCCGGATCAACACCCACCTCGGCATCATTCGGATCGTTCTCATCAATCGTAAAGTTGTAACTATCAAAGAAATCGAAGAGCGACTGGAACATTCCGGCAGGGAAGACAGAATCTACTTCATCTATCTTCTCCTGCTGGAAAAGACCACCATTAAGATAAGGAATTTCATCGGCATTCGGAATATACTTCACTCCCACTCCGTTAACCAAAGGCGCACTACTCCGGTCCTCTGGCTTGGTATTGAGCAAGCCAAAGAACATCGGTTCAAGCACCTTATCCAGAAAATCTTCCTTTACTTCATCAGAGGCATCATAGAACAAATCGTGCATGTAATGCAGATTGCCAGCAAGCCATCCCTTACTCTGCAGGAAATAAAGGAACACGATACGACCCATCATCTTCTTGATATAATCGCGAACCAGTTTATCATCCTCCTTAAAGGATGAAAAGTACTGGGCATCAGGCTCTCCAGTTTCCTGCTCCACCCATTTGTTTCCCTTCTTTACATATTCCTTACCCGTAATGAACTTCACGAACTCGGCATACTGCTTGCGGTAAGCATCGAAGAAATCATCAGAAAGCGCTTCTACAGAGAACGCTTTCTTGATTTCAAGAAACTCATTGGCTTTTGTCCGTAAACTTTCAAAACGAAGTATAGGAGTTTTATAAAAAGCCTTCTCATCACCAAACACATAGGTGAATCGCTTGGTGTTGGTAGCATCTTCCTTCAAATCGCAAATCAAAGACAGACGCCAGTTGGTTCCATCATTAAATACCGCCAAGGCTGCATCAAAGCCATAGCCCAGATAAGGGCGAATCAGATTACGAAGCCCCACCTTGCGACGCAGCACCGAACCATCCTCCATTTCATAATAGAAGAAGCCTAACTCATAATTGTCTTGCGTTGTCATACTGCCCAGGAAATACCCCTTGCGGTCTTCGGCATCCTCGTCCAAAGCCTCAGCTCTCACACGCACCTTGTCGGCATGAAAGTAATCCTGCAGCAACATCTGCCACTTCGAAAGATTGAACTTTGACTGAAAGAGTCGCTTGAATGTTTCTTTATTATATGTAGCCATAACTATCTTTGTTTTTTCTGTTCTTACACCTTATTATATATAGAGACTTAGATGAATGACTCAGATACCACAATCTGCGGTTCCAAGCTTTCCTCGTTTCTTTCCTCGTCGGTATCCAGCGGAATGTTGTAGCGATCAAAGAGTTCATCTACCTTGTCTATGATTTGCGCTACGAGTTCTTCGCTGGATGGTTTCTGCTTCTTTACCAGACGATTGAAACTGTTGATGCTGGAATTGAGTCCGATGAAGACACCCAGTTCCACAATCTGCTCCAACTTCTTGATTTGCGCCACAGTCTTCTCCGCACCCACAGCAGTCAAGGTCCGATTCATCGTACGAAGAATACTCAGCACGGCATTGGTCGATTTATCTTTCTTCCTATTCTCCATGCTTTCGGCATCCACCACTCTTCTCACCACCTTCTGGTAGGATTCCAAAGCCAGTTTCACCTGGTCGTAATGGAAATCCATCACCTTCGCAAAGTCACCCGGCTTCTCCTCCATCTCAGCCTTCATGATGTCCATCGCATCCAGGAATGGGATAGACAAAGCCTTGCCGTCAGCCTTAACCCAATAATACTCTACCTTCTGAGGCGAAGAAAGATAGACGATAGTGGAATGAGAATGTTTTCCGATTTCCCTCACCGTTCGGCTCTTCATCGGCAAAGCCTTGATGCTGTTGTAGAGCTTGCGACGGATGCGATAAAGCTCACGGGCTTCTTCCAGAAACTTCAGGTTTCTATCCACGGCATCCTGAATATCAGGATTGAACATCTGGAACTCTTTCACAATTTCCTCTCTAGAGTAAATCTGCGCATCCTCGCCAAAGGCTGAATGGAAGCCCTGCAACTTGATGAGGGCGTTGCTATAGAGATGAATCTCCTGGTTGCCCTGCATCGACGGATAGAACATGTAGTTGTATATCTTGTCTGCCACCGAACCGATACGGTTGACACGACCGATGCGCTGCATCAATCGGGTAGCATTCCATGGCGAATCGTAGTTGATGATAACATTGGCACGATGCAGATTGACACCTTCGGCAAGCACATCAGAGGTAATCACGATGTTGAATTCATCCGATTGCTCGGCATAGTTGGCATCAAAGCACTTGCGGAGAATATCCTGCCTGTTGGTACGATTGCTGGCACAGACATCCAGAATGTCGTGGCGATGCAGACGATTCTGCAGCTGCTCCGTCAGATAATTCACAGTATCTACGCTCTCTGAGAAGATGACCAGTTTGCCTGTAGGATTTATCTCCTTATCAAAGAATTCATGTTCCAGTTTATCGATAAACAATTCCAGCTTAGGGTCTTCGCTTACCCCATCCCATTGTTTACACAACTTCTTCAAATTCTCAGCATCTTCTTTCAGCATCTCCAAAAACCGTTCGCTGAAATCTTCGTTTTTAAAGACCGTATCTTCCTCTTTCAAGCCTTTTTCTACGGCATATTCTATGATGCGGTCCAGTTCCCAGCCCTTGGCTTGCTTATCCTTCACGTTGATATCGGGAGCGATAATTACCTTGTTCTGGTCAAACATCTTGATCATATCCTCGGTAATGCGGAGGAAAGTGTGGAGCGAACGGCGGAAGGCATAGAAACTGCTCTCCAATCGCTTGACCATGTGAACACGATAAATGCCTGTCAGCATGGTAGAAATATGAAGGGCAGTAGGATACTTCTTGCGCGCCTCGCCCTGCAAGAACTCCACGGCACGATAGCGGGCATAGTGCAAGCCCTTGCCTGTAGGATTATCTTCGGGATGAGGCGTATCGGTAAGAATCGCCATCGTACTATAGAAGAGATCGTTCAAACCGCCATTTAATTCATACATCAATTCGTTAGGAGGCAGAATATCCGGGAATACGATGTGCTGGTCATCCAAGTCTTTCTTATAGGCAGGCACATTCTTGATATTGTTTCGGGTTCGTCTAACCGTCACCTTATCAATCACTTGCGTTCTTATCTTCTCGTAGAGGTCATCGGTACGCTTAGCAAATTCTGCATTTCTTTCGTTATACTTGTCTAACTTACGCTCACGCATCAGCTTATCATATTCTTCTATCCATGGAGAGAAGGTTACAGGCAGATTCTGGATGCCTTCGATGGTAGAATAGCGGGCATTCTGGAAGAGAAGCAAGAGATTCAGAAGATCGGTTGGACGATTATTGAGCGGAGTAGCCGAAAGCAGCATCACCTTCTTGTGATGGCCTTTTACCAAACCTTCGTTTATGCGAGGAGTCTTGCAGATTAACTGCAAATCATCGTATCTGCCAGCGGTGGCTCCACGGAAGTTATGCGCCTCATCAACAATCACCAGGTCATACTCTCCCTTTTCACGGAAGTTGCCTTCGCTCTCTATGATTTTATTCAGACTGCCATTGCTCACAAACTGGGCGTAGCGCTTGATGCCGAAAAGCTTGAAAGTGTCAGTCCAGTTCTTTTCCAAGGCTGGCGGATAAACCACCAGGATATTGGTGTATCTTCCATTTGCTTCAACAAATCGCTTGGCAATCATCGTGGCAACAATGGTTTTACCCAAACCCACCACATCGGCAAGGAAGAAGCCATTGTGCTGCATCAGCATCTGATAACCCTGAATCACGGCATCGTGCTGATAGCGGATATCCTTCACACCCTCAGGCATTTCCATCGTAAAATCATCCTCCACCTGCGAACCGAAAGTATCTATCAGCACCTTCATATAGAGTTCGTATGGTGTAGGCAACTGGGCAAGATGAGTCTTCGCCTTCATCTGCTCGATGTCTTGCAGATTCAGAGGAACAGCCTGCTCCCAAAGCTGCTCAAATTCCTGCTTGCAATATTCCACATCATCATAATCTTTCATCGCCACGTTCAACTCATATCGGTTGCCAGGCATGGTTCCCATACCGGAATCGGATAGATTAGAGGACCCCATGATAACCCAGCCATCAGAGTTTGGATTATGGTTTTCCGGGAGAAGAAGATAGAATTTGGCATGGAGGTTTTTGCTTCGATGGATACGCATCTCCAGTTTTTTGTCGATGATGTCCTGGCAAAACTGGAGGATACCTCTCTCCGTCTGCTCATCATAGCCCGCATTCTTCACTTCTTCAACGAAATCTTGAGAATAGGCATCGATGACGGCTTGTTCATCTATCTGTCCGAAAAAGAGTTTGGATTGCTTACGGAATATGTTGTCGATATTGATACCTACCAATATCTGTATCTTTTTTACCTGCTCAAATTCCTCACGAAGTTTGAAATAGCCCGAACTTCGGAAATATCCTACTACTGCCTGAAAGGTATGAAAATCAAGCATGTTGTGGGCTATTCCCTTGAACTTCTCGAACAGGGAATTATCTGGAGTATTATTGAAAAACTTAGTGCTCATCTGTCTGTATCTCCTTAGGATATTGGCACTTCCGCCATTCCCCTAAGCAGAAACTTTTTGTTAGTTTGTATGGTTGCTACCAAAACAGAAATGGCGTAGGGAATCTATCACTCGCATTACCCTTGCTCGATTGAGGTCCTAGGAAAACCTTTGGCAACAAGGATAAGAAGCAACAGAAACCTACGCCAAACTTGCATATATAATAGCACAGGATGTACCCTATCCAAACGAATGGAAAGGGCACACCTATGCCTGTGTACATACACACATAAAGCGAAGGCGCCTACCGCTGTCTTCATCTGAGTGTAACTTTTGAAATTTCCTAGGTTTCGAAAGATCAGAAGAAAACGTAGTACACGTCTTTCTTAATTATGATAGGCCAAGCCATGGACTTTTACCTAGCCAGCGACTCATCGCCAGCCATCCACAGCAAGACAACTGCAAAAGTACGAAAAAGAATTGGGATTTGCAAGAAAATCGGAAAGTTTCTTGCAAATTCAAATAAAATTGGTTATAAAGCAGCATATATTCAAGGCTTTTGCCCTTACAGGGCGCAGGGGGACAATGCCTTAACACCCAGAGTGTTGCCCTGGGCTAGGAGCTTCTGGGCCTTCAGCCCGTGCATGAACCACATGCAAAAGTTCAATGATTTACTTCTTAACCAGGCATTTTATACTCATATCTAAGCTTCCAGATAGTTCATCATATCCTCCAATGTATCGAAGTTCTTGACATTCCCCTCCTTCACATCGAGAATTGCCTTATCTAACTCTGACATTTTAGAGTTAGACTTCACTTTGCTAGCAACCCATCCCATTCTTTTAGCCAATTCTTTCAAAAATTGCATATCGGAACTAGGAAGTTGCAAAATTATTGTTTGTAATGTTGCATCCATAACACTACCATTTTTATTTATTCTTTCCTCTTCACCCAAACCTTATGGCTGCCGCGGCCTAGTGAATCTATCGGCGAAGATTTATCACAGGTCAGCTCCTTCAGTTCCATAGAGGCAGCAGTACGGCTCAGGTTGTTGATGGAGGCATAATCGCCTAGGGTGAGGACTCCGTTCTTCTCTATCACCTCCAGAGCTCGGGCGATGCGCTCTTCCTTGGAATAGAGCTGCTTACGGATCACCTTTACACCACCCATATCACGCTCCAGGTCACGGTCGGTTTCACGCTTTACATCCTTGACAAACTCTGGAGACGCCTTGAAGTTGATGTCTTTCACTCCCACCTTGCGGTACGTCATCTTATCATCTGGATTCAGAATTTCCCTAGGCTTCTCATCCTCGAAAGCGAGGGAGAGGGAGAAGGTGCCGAAACCTTCCAGATTCACGTTGTACCCCATGGAGAGCATGTCTGCCAGCATATCAACCACATCGGTCAATACAGCCTCCGTGGTACTTTCCGAAATACCGCGATGGTAGTTCTGCATCATCTTGACGAACTCTTTTCGGGATAGTGTACGATTGGTCACCATCTTGGGATAAACTCTGCGCTTGCCATCATAGCGCATATCCCCCATTTCCTGCAATTTGTACTTAGCCATATCAGTTTCCTTTCTTATTTTAGTTTATCTGTATTTCTTATTGCAGCAGCCTTTGCATCCTACAGCATTTATGATCACACTTAAGAAGAAAAGACCACAAACCTAGGAAGAAAAGTATTTTATCCTAGGAGAAATCTCCGTTCATAGACATTGAACCGACATTCAAAGTCTATGAACCGCCGTTCAAAGACACTGAACGGACATTCAATGTTTATGAACGAAGATTTCTACCTTGCAAAGATACAACTTTATCAGATATAAAACAAGACTTTTCCTGAATATCTTTACATTTCCAGCCATAATTCTTCGTTTTTTGAGCTTATTTCTTTGCGTATCCCAAATAATTGTGTTAACTTTGTAGTCAGATTGCAAACCAAAGGTCAAAGGATTGCAAGACTAAGACTGAACTTTCACATATGGGGAAGTTAAGGGAAGTTAGAGGGAAGTTAAGGGACAAATGTCCTACGTTTTACGCCAAAAGGCTATTGTCTCTTAACTTCCCGAACGACCGTAGGGAGTGATAACTTCTTTAACTTCAATTAATTCCCTCACTTGCGAAACTTGAATTAAGATTAGACATTCTTATGAGTATGAAGATATTAGCAACCAGCGACTGGCACCTGGGCAACCTGTTTCACGGCAACGACCGTCTGCCGGAACACAAGCATTTCCTGAAATGGCTCCTGGAACAAATCGCTGAACAAAAGCCCGATGCTCTCCTCATCGCAGGAGACATCTTTGATAACGGAAATCCATCGGCAGCGGCACAAACCGTTTATTACGAGTTTCTTGCCGATGCTACCCAACTGTGCCCCAACATGCAGGTCATCATCACGGCAGGCAATCACGATTCCGCCAGCCGACTGGAAGCTCCCCGTCCGCTCCTCACCCGATACCACGTGGAAATAAGAGGAAACGTAAGGAAAATCTGGCAGCAGGGAGAAAGCGGGGACGATGATAAAACCGGCGGACATTGGCTCTATTCCTTCGATGACCTCATCATCCCAGTAACCAACAAGGAAGGAGAAGAAGTAATCATCCTCGCCGTACCTTTCCTAAGGAGCGATGTGGTGCAGAACGCCAGTTACTCGCAGGGAGTCAACGACTTTCTGAGAGAACTGACGGCTGAGGCTCGAAAGAAATACCCGGGCAGGAAGTGCATCATGATGGCACACATGTACGCCAAGGGTTCGGATATCGCCAAAAAGGATGCGAGCGAGAAAATCATCATCGGCGGACAGGAGGAAGTGGACCTGGAAGGATGGAACGACCATCCCGACTATATGACTTGCGGACACATCCACAAACGGCAACATATCTTGAACACCGACTGGGCAAGATATACGGGAAGTATCCTCCCGATGTCGTTTGCCGAGAAAGACTATACCCACGGCATCGACCTCATCACCATCGGATGTGACGAGGAAGGAAAGAAGGAACATGGAGAGGATGAAGGAAAGGAAACCGGCAAGAGCAAGGAATGGAAAGTAGATTTTCTGGAATACAAGCCTCAGCACGCCCTCCGCATCCTGCCCGAAGATGAGGAAGAGCTGACCTTCAAGAAATGGCAGAAGCTCATCAATTCTGAACTCTCGGAGAGAACAGACGGCGAACTGAGCGACCACTTCGACTACGTGATGCTGAAGGTGAAACAGGAGAAACTGAACAGCGATGACATCAAGGAACTGGAGAAACTCGTCAACGAAAAGGATGCCGTGCTCTGCAAAATCCAGCGCATCATCCCGCAACTGGACCTCTCCACCATCCAGGGTTCCCAGCACATCACCAGCATAGAAGACATCATCAACCGTCCTCCGCTCGATACGCTGAAGGAAGCCTTCGCCATCAGACACAACGCTCCGATGAACGAAAGACAGGAGAAAATGTTATCCGATTTATTAACGACATCATCATTATGAAATTCCTACAACTCGAAATACTCAACCTCGCTTCGCTTGACAAACAGGGAGGCGAGGTCATCAACTTTGAAGAAGGTGCCTTAGGCGAGAGTACCATCTTCAGCATCGTAGGTCCGACGGGAAGTGGCAAGTCTACCCTACTCGATGCTATCTGTCTGGCTCTCTACAACCGCGCCCCTCGCTATCCCAGAAAGAAAGGAGACAAGAACCAGAACATCGAGATTTTCGGAGCTGCCGATGCCAGCGAAAGTAACCGACTGGCTCCTACCGACAGCCGAAACATCCTGACCCGTGGCAAGAAGGAAGGCTACAGCAAACTCACCTTCCTTGCCAACAACGGCAGCATCTACCGCGCAGAATGGCACGTCAGATTCCAGAGAGTGCGCTACGAGAACGCCAAGACTGCGCTTTATAAAATCACGAGAAAGGGAGAAGAGATAACGGAGGAAGCTGCCGACTGGAACGAGCTGCCGAACATCATCGGACTCGACTACGACCAGTTTCTCCGCACCGTGCTCATCGCCCAAGGCTCGTTTGCCAACTTCCTGACGGCAAAGGAAAACGAACGGTATGAACTCCTGGAAAAACTCATCGGATGCGAGGAAACTTATACGAACATCGCTACTGAAATCAAGAAGGCGAAAGACCAGGCGACGGATGACTACAACCAGATGGCAGCATCGGTGGAAGCCGTAAAACAGAACCTGCTGAACGATGAAGAACTCGCCCAACTGCAGGAGGAAATCGCCCGGTTGGAAAAAGCTGAGAAGGAACTCGACAGCCAGTTGCAAGCCATCTCGAAAGAACTGCAATGGTTTGAGGAAAACGATAAGCAAATCAAGCAAATCGCTATCTGCCAGACTGATATGAAGCAAGCAGCAGATGCTATTAAAGCGATGCAAACCCAGATTCTCCGTCTGCAGTTGCACGATGAAGTACAGCCTGCCGTCAACCTGCTGCAGGAAGTAGAGCGACAGACGCAAAGCATCCACGAGCAGGAAGAAAACATCCTGAAAGCGGAAGGAAATATCAAAAGTCAAGAGTCTGCCATCAGCGAAAGCGAGAAAACTCTCGCCAGTCTGAAGGAAGCAGTAAGCAAGGCACAGGAACAGCTGGAAAAGGCGCTGCCGGTCATCGCTGAAGCAAGAGCGCTGAAAACAAAAATAGAAGCGGCTATGCCGAATCTGACTGAAAAGAAAGAGGCATTGGAGTTGGCCCAGAAAGAGAATCAATCTGCCCTGAAAGACGTGGAGGAAAACGCCCGAAACATCAAAAAATGGGAAGCTGAAACGGAGAAAGCGAACCTTGCCCTCAAAGCGACAAAGGAAGAGATTGCCAAGCAGAAACAGGTTCTGCACGAAGCGACGCAAGCCGCAGAACATGCTTGGGAGACGGAAAGAAACAAGACTGCCGGACAGAACATAGAGGAACTGCAGAACAGCAAGACTGTAGCCGACAGGAAACTGCAGGATGTCCAGCAAGCCATCAAGGTTGTGGCTCATCTCGATGCTGCCACAACAGAAAAGCAGAAGAATGAGGAGCGCATCCTGGTCTTGGGCAAGAGAAATGCTGAGATAGATGCAGCCCTGGGCAAGTTGACCATCGAGGCTCTGACCCAAGAGACCCTGACGCTGAGAAATGCCTATACCCTCATGGTGAGTGAGAAATGGGAGATTCATCGTGCCAACCTGACCGAAGGCAAACCTTGTCCGCTCTGCGGCAGCACGACCCATCCTTATCATACCGACAACAGACAGTTTGAGGAAGCCACTACGGAACTCTCTTTACTTCTGAAAGCCAAGGAGAATCTGCTGAAGCTGCAGCAGAAAGAGGAGAAGGATCTTTCCGGCGAGAGAAAACAGAACGATGGCGAAGTACAGACGCTCCAGAAACAACAGGAAAAGCTCTCGGGTGAAATCGCAACTTACGAAGAGGATTGGAAGGCGCTCATCACCCAGTATCCAAAGATTCCGAAGGCAGAGGCAGAACTGAAATCGCTCTTGCCTATCTATGAAAACAAGGCGAAAGATGCGAGCAGCAAACTGAGCCTCTTTAACAAGATTCAGAAAGAGATAGAACGGCTGACCCAACTCAAGGATAAGGCTGTAAAGGATGAAGCTGCGTATGAAAGCAAGGCTTCTACTATACAGAACAAAGCCCAAGAAAGCACTTCAACCTGCACCACAAAACTAGCTGAGCAGAAAGCACTTACCATCAACCTCATCTCACAGCAGAAGAGTAAGGAGGAGGCTTACGAGAAAGCCCTTCAGACATGGAATAGCGCCAAGAAGGAAATGGAGGAATGGCAGGAGAAATATAAGCAGATTCTGAATGGAGAAGAACCAGATGCGGCTGAACAAAGACTGACAGCAGCAAAGGATGAGGCTACGAAAGCAGCAGATACTCAGAACGAGAATATCAACAAACTGAAGGCGGAACTCGCCAACAGTAAAGGTTCGCATCAAACCATGCTGTCTCAGAACAAGACGATGAAAGAGAATCTGCAAGAGAAGGAAAAGGAACTCGACCTTTGGATTGAGGAATATAACAAGCAGCTTGAAGAAAAGAGCATCGAAGGAAAAGACTCAGAAGAGGAAGGCATCGAGGAAAGAAGTATCGAACCAAGCCTTATCGACCGAAACACCATCCGAGAGATGCTTCACTCTGCCGAAGACTGGAACGCTATCCGACGGGAAAAGGACGAAAAGGAGAAAGCCGTGGCTTCAACTACCGCCCTTTACCAGAGTGCAGAAAAGGCGCATCAGCAGCATTTGGAACATCAGCCTGCCCAAACCCGTGATGCTCTCCTAGCCATTCAGCAGGAGTATCAGGAAAGAAGCCAGCGCAACGAACTGATTGCTGCCAACGCCAGGATGCAGAACCATCAGGAAGCCGTGAAGCAGTTGGGTGACAAGGCTGAGGCTCTGAAGCTCGTAACGCAGGAAAAGGACGACTGGACAGCCATCACGGATGCCATCGGAGCAGACGGCAAGACGCTGCGCAAGATAGCCCAATGCTATACGCTCAGTTTCCTGATAGCGCACGCCAACCAGGAAATCAGAAAGTTCAACAGCCGTTACGAACTGCAGCAGGTAAAGCATTCGCTGGGCATCCGAGTCATCGACCACGACCGTGCCGACGATATCCGAGACACCACTTCCCTATCAGGTGGCGAAACCTTCATCGTGAGTCTCGGTCTCGCCTTGGGCTTGTCGGCATTGTCCTCCCGTAACATCTCCTTCGAGAACCTGTTCATCGACGAAGGCTTCGGAACCCTCGACCCCGATACCCTAGCCACCGTCATCGATTCCCTCGCCATGCTGCAAAGTTCGCAAGGCAAGAAGGTGGGCGTCATCAGTCATACCGACACAATGAGCGAGCGCATCACCACCCAGATAAGGATTATCAAGAATGGCAACTCCGGCAGCAGCCATATCGAGATCTATCCGTAATTACACCTTATTATATATAGGAAACACAACCTTATTCATCATACATACCATACGTTTGGCAGTCTTATACCAAATGTATGGTATGTTCTTTACACCCTGTATGGTAGTCTTTTTACACCCCATGTGGTATTGCCCAAGTGGGGAAATCGCAGTACCTTTGCACCCAGAAAAGCGAACAGGGCATCACCATCGATGTGGCTTACCGCTATTTTGCTACACCGAAACGCAAGTTTATCATCGCCGATACTCCGGGACATATTCAGTATACCCGCAACATGGTGACGGGTGCCAGCACTGCCGACCTGAGCATCATTCTGATTGATGCACGTCATGGCGTACTGGAGCAGACCGTTCGCCACAGTTATATTTCTTCATTGCTCGGCATACCACATATCCTGGTGGCTATCAACAAGATGGACCTGGTTGATTTCAGTAAAGATGTATACGACAAGATTGTTGCCGACTACAAGAAGATGTCGGAGGCATTGGATATCAAGAACGTGGTGTTTATCCCTATCAGCGCCAAGGATGGCGACAACGTGGTGAACAAGAGCGATAAGACTCCTTGGTATGATGGACCTACTCTGCTGAACTATCTGGAGACCGTTCCGGTAGGTCATAAGACGGTGAGCGATTTCTTCCGTTTCCCTGTACAGTATGTGATTCGTCCTATCAGCAGCCAGTTCCCAGACTACCGTGGTTATGCGGGCAGAGTAAGCGGCGGCATCATCCGTCCGGGCGACAAGATAAGAGTATTGCCATCGGGCACGGAGAGCACCGTGAAGAGCATCGACTTCGTAGAGGAGCACCTGGAGGAGGCATATGCCCCAATGAGCGTTACCCTGACGCTGAACGATGATATCGACATTTCGCGTGGCGATACCCTCGTGAAGGCAGATGAGAAGCAGCCTAGCATCGAACAGGACATCACGCTGGATGTCTGCTGGTTCAATGAGCGCCCTGCTGCCGTAAGAAACAAATACGTAATCCGTCAGGCAACCTTCGAAACCCAGGGTTTGATTCGCAGCATCAACTATCGCCGCAATATCAACACGCTGGAGAAGGAAGAGGGTGTATCGGAATTGAAGATGAACGATATTGCCGAAATCACCATCCACACCGCCAACCCATTGGTATTCGATAAATATACGGAGAATAAGGTAACAGGCAGCCTCATCTTCATCGATCCTGATACCAACGAGACTGTGGGAGCGGGACTTATTAAGTGAAGATTCGGCACGGAGTTTTAAATTAGGCACGGATTACACGGATTACACGGAAAATTTATGATTTCGTTGTTTGAGGTGAAAAGAAAAATCCGTGTAATCCGTGTAATCCGTGCCAAAAGAAATATATTATGAACAAGGTACAAGACATTGAAGAACAAGAGAAGCTCAAGTCTCTCGTTCCGGAACTCAATAAGAAATTCAGCGATGCGCCTGCCGAGGATATTGTCGGTTATTTCCTTCAGGCATTCAAAGGGCGCATCGCTCTTTCTTCTTCCCTCAGCATCGAGGACCAGACGCTTACCGACATCATCGTGAAGACGGATAAATCTGCCCGCATCTTCACCCTCGATACAGGTCGCCTCTTCCCGGAGACCTACCAGTTGATCGACAAGACAAACATGACCTACGGCATCAACCTGGAAGTGTTCTTCCCTAACTATGAGGCGGTGCAGCAGATGGTGAAGGAAGAGGGCATCAACCTCTTCTATAATTCGATAGAAAGCCGACACCGCTGCTGCCAGGTAAGAAAGCTGGAACCGCTGAAGCGGGCGATGCAGGGACTCGACGTATGGATCTGCGGATTGAGAAAGCAGCAGAGCGTAACCCGCAAGGATATGCAGGTAGTGGAATGGGACGACATTCATAACCTGATTAAGGTGAACCCGCTCATCAACTGGAGCGAAGAGGATGTGGAGCAGTATGTAAAGAAGCACCATGTTCCTTATAACAAGCTGCAGGACAAGGGCTATCCAAGCATCGGCTGCCAACCTTGTACAAGGGCCATCAAGCCTGGCGAGGATATCCGAGCCGGAAGATGGTGGTGGGAATCGCCGGAACATCGCGAATGCGGACTGCATCAGAGAAGCTAGGAGTTAAGTTAAGTGCAGAGTGAAGAACGAAGAGTGAAGAATTCAATTGCTGATGCTAATCATAAAGTTCAAAGTTCCAAGCTCAAAGTTCAAAGTTCAAAGTGAAGAGTGAAGAATTCAAATGTTTTAGGAAGGGAATGAGCATGAAGAATTTAATCATCAACATTTTAGAGGCAGCGGCTTTCCTGCTGCTGGGATTGGGCGTTAGCCTGTTCGGATAAAGCGGATTGCAAATCCGCAAATAAAGAGGTTGGGACATTTTTAAACGACGGATTACAAATCCGTCGGAACGCCTAACGGGATAAAAAATAATACGAGTATGGATTATAGAATAGCAAAGGATAAGATAGCAGGACAGGTGATGTTTCTCTTGACCATCGCCTCCATATTCCTGGTAATCATCATGGCGGTGGGACTGTTTATCAAGTCGGAGCCGATATTGAGCCAATATAATCTGTGGGAACTCCTCACGGAGAGCAACTGGCGACCGATGGAAGGCAAGTTCGGATTTCTTCCTTTCCTCGCCGGCACCTTCTGGTGTACGGCACTCGCCATTCTCATCGCCCTCCCCATCTCCCTGCTCATGACCATCTATCTCACGGAATACGCCCACCGCAGCATCCGGAAATACGTGTATCCCCTGCTCGATATCCTTGCTGGACTGCCCTCCGTCATCTATGGCGTCTGGGGCAGCCTGCTCATCGTACCTTGGGTTTCGAAACACGTTGCTCCCCTCTTCGTGGAGTTTTCTTCGGGCTATACGGTTCTAGCAGGTGGCATCGTATTGAGCGTGATGATTATCCCGCTTCTGGTGAGCCTGTTTATGGAGATATTCGATAACATATCAACAGATTTGAGAGAAGCTTCGCTCTCGCTGGGCGCCACACAATGGCAAACCATCAAGCATGTTGTGCTGAGGAAGGCACGACCGGGAATGATTGCAGCCATCGTTCTGGCGTTGAGCAGAACGCTGGGTGAAACGATAGCTGTACTGATGGTGTGCGGAAACCTCGCCATCGTACCGGGCAGCGTGCTCGATGCCTGCTATCCGATACCGGCACTCATCGCAAATAATTATGGTGAAATGCTTTCGGTTCCACTTTATGACAGCGCCCTGATGTTTGCCGCCTTCCTGCTGTTTTTCGTGGTCGTTATTTTGAATCTCGGGTCAAGAATCGTATTGAAATCGATAAAAGGATAAAGAATAGAGGGATTACAAATCCCCCGGTTTTAAGTGGTCGAACATTTTTTCCTGCGGATTTCAAATCCGCAGGGACGCCTAACGGAAGACTTCACTTAATATTACTAATTATGAAATACTTGGAAGAAAGGCGGCAGATACATTATGGCTCATTTCTCTAAAAACAAGGTATAAACAGAAATCTAAACAAGGCTCTTCTGGAGTTGGTTTAAGGCTTAGATAAACGTTACGTAAGACTTAAACCAACTCCAAAAGAGCCTTAAAGCAACTCCGAAAGAGACTTAAAGCAAATATGCGTTCCTACGGATTCATCTATCCACAGGAACGCATATTCATTTCTCATCATAGGAGATAACCAATCATTATACGATACTATATCATCCATACGATATTTAAACCTTGTTTCCCTCTTTTGGGAAAACCACGGTAGGCTTGAAGGTCTTAGCCTCCTCAAAGTCCATCAGGGCATAAGCGATGATGATAACGGTATCGCCCACCTGCACCTTGCGGGCTGCAGCACCGTTCAGGCAGATACAACCGCTGCCACGCTCACCCTTGATAATATAGGTCTCCAAGCGCTCACCATTGTTGTTGTCTACAATCTGAACCTTCTCGCCTGCTATCAGATTAGCAGCGTCCATCAGATCCTCATCGATGGTGATGCTGCCCATATAATTCAGGTTAGCCTCAGTTACGGTCACACAATGGAGCTTACTCTTCAATACTTCTATCTGCATTGTTCTGTTATTACTTGATCTATTACGGATTAAACTTAATAAAGAAATCTATCGAGGAATTATCCCTTATACTTGATATGGTCGATGAGACGGATAGGAGTCTTACCACAATAAACGGTGATGCAACCTACCACATAGGCGCTATCCTCCCATGAAGCGACATCCTGCAGGCTGTCACCATCCACAATCTGGAAATACTCTACCTCCAGACCCTCTACAGCATTGATGTCGGCAACCACCTTATCGTGAGTTTCCTGTACGGTATGAGACTTGGCATACTCCACACTCTCCTTCAGAGCCTTATAGATGTTTGGCGCAATGGCACGCTCATCAGGAGCCAGCAAAGTATTGCGGCTGCTCTTTGCCAAACCATCCTCATCACGGATGATAGGACACTCCACAATCTTCACATCGCTGTTGATATACTTCACGAGCTGCTTGATGACAGCAATCTGCTGCCAATCCTTCTCACCGAAATAAGCACGGGTAGGACGAACGATATAGAACAGGCGGCTTACCACCTGGCAAACACCATTGAAATGACCTGGACGCTTGGCACCCTCCATCACGGTAGAAACCGGAGGAAACTCGAAGTGGCGGGTATCAGGTGTGGGATACATCTCCTCTACAGAAGGAGCAAAAACATAGTCAGCACCACAAGCCTCGATGAGCTTGCAGTCTGCATCAAGAGTGCGAGGATAACGTTCCAGATCACCCTTGTCATTAAACTGAGTAGGATTCAGGAAAACAGACACCACAGTAACACCGTTTTCCTTTACACTGCGCTTCACCAAAGAGGCATGACCCTCATGAAGAGCGCCCATAGTTGGCACGAGGCCGATTTCCTTTCCCTCCTTGCGACAATCGAAGAGTTCGTTCTGGAGGTCAACAATCTTATTGAATACTTTCATCTTCTTAATTCTGTTTCGGGGTGCAAAATAACAACTTTTTTCTGAAATAAGAAAGAAAAAACCTAAAAAAAAGCGAATAATCGTCGAAAAAAACCTTTTTAAAAGAAAAAATGCCAATATTTGGATTTTTTTTTGTACCTTTGCACGTAATTCGTAAGAATAAAATTTAAGTTTTATGGCAAAGAAAGTACTATTTATCAATCAGGAGGTCGACCCATACGTAGCCGAGACTCACATGTCAATCATGGGACGCGAACTACCTCAGAAGATGCAGGAAGCAGGTTTTGAGATTCGCACATTTATGCCTAAATGGGGCACAATCAACGAGCGTCGCGGACAATTGCATGAGGTGATCCGCCTGTCTGGTATGAACCTTATCATTGATGATTCTGATCACCCTCTGATCATCAAGGTAGCATCTATACCAACAACACGTCAGCAAATCTATTTCATAGATAACGACGACTACTTCAACCGTCGACAGATGAGTACCGACGAGAAGGGCGTGGAATACACAGACAATGGTGAGCGTGCCATCTTCTTCGCACGTGGCGTACTGGAAACAGTCAAGAAGCTGCGCTGGCAGCCAGATGTCATCGTTTGCCAAGGATGGGTAAGCGCAGTGGTTCCTTTCTATATCAAGACTGCATATGCTGAAGAACCTTCATTTGCTGATTCAAAGGTGATTTGTGCTATCTACCCTAGCGAACTGAAGGGCTCATTGGGTCACAACTTCAAGCAGTGCGTGGAGTACCGCGAAGCTACACCAGACAAGCTCACAGAATATGGTGACAACTTCGACTTCGTTGAACTCGCCAAAATGGCCATCGACTACAGCGACGGCGTGGTAGAAGCAGCAGAAGGCGTCAATGCAGAGCTCATCAAGTATGCAGAAGACAAGAACAAGCCTTTACTCTGTTTCCCTGGCGATGACTTTGCAGAACCATATGCCAAGCTCATCAACGAGGTATGCCCAGACGAAGATTAAAGTTTAGGTATTAGTATACAATTTATCAAGGATAATGAAAATTCTTAGATTATTTACGGTTATGATGATAGCAGCGATAACTTTCGCTGCATGTGATGACACCACCGAGAACATCGGTGGTAGCATCACTAACAATGTAGACAACATCAACATCTCTAACGCTGTTTTCGATGTTGCTACCAATTCTCTAGTTGCAGGTCCGGTGCTCAACAGAAGCAACTCCGGCTTGATAGGAAAAGTAAAGGACCCGGAGACGGGTACATACGTTTCGGGCGATTACATGAGCCAGTTTGGCGTACTTCCTGATTTCGACATCGACACCCTGCAGTATATCCAGAATGCCAACGGTGGCAGAATAGAAGCAGACTCCTGCTACCTGCTCGTCTCTTACAAGAGCACATACGGCGATACCCTCGCCCCTATGAAGGTGACAGCTTACGAGATGACCAAGGCGATGCCGGAGAACTCCAACTATCTCTCCGACTTTGATGCCTTTACCGATGGATATGTCAGCAAAGACAATTACCAGGCAAGTGCCACCTATCAGCTCAGCGATTATGTAACTAACTTCAAGATTTATCTCAACAAGCCATATACAAAGGACGGCAAGACCTACAAGAACTACGGTTCTTACATCATGCAGACCTATTATGAGCATCCTGAGTATTTCGAGACCAGCTACCGCTTCATCCACAACGTATGCCCAGGCTTCTACATCAAGAGCGTGGGCGGTGTAGGCAACGTGGCTAACATCTGGAACACCGAGCTTCAGTTCTATTGGACCCGCAAGAAGCAGATCAAGGCTTCTGATGGCGTTACAGACAGTACAGCCGTAGGTCATGGCTATCATCGTTTCGATGGAACCGAGGAGGTATTGCAGCTGAACAAGATTACCAATGATGCCAGCAAGCTGGCTAAGTTGGCAGCAGAGGAGTCGTGCACTTACATCAAATCACCTGCAGGAATCTTCACCGAAGTCACCCTACCTGTAGATGAAATCATGAAGGGACATGAGAAAGATACGCTCAACACAGCTACCATCTCATTCCCACGACTCAACAATACTGATAACAACAACAAATATCAGTTTGATGTGCCTTCTACCATCCTGATGGTACAGAAAGATAGTCTGAACAGTTTCTTCGAGAAGAACAAGATTACAGACAACCGTACCTCGTATACAGCCAGCTACAGCAAGACCGGTTCTACCGTAAACAATGCCTTTACATTCAACAACATCAGTAACCTCATCTCTGTGATGTACAAGAACAAGGGCACGAGCGACAACTGGAACAAGGTGGTACTGGTACCAGTAACGGTAACAACCAGCACACTGAACAACGCTACTGTAATCACCAAGATCAATCACGACATGGCACTTACCTCTACCCGCCTCCAGAAGGGTACGAAGGAGAACAGCCCTATCAAGATCAAGGTAATCTATAGTAAGTTTAAGGAAGAATAATCAGACGACATGGCAGACAATTTTCTTGAGCGACATCGCGAGGACTACGAGAAACGAAAGGCAGCATGGCTTAGAAGGAAGAAGCACCTTCCCAAGATAAAGCAGCCAGCCCTTCAGCGACCTGACGATGAAGCACTGTAAAATACAAAATCACATTCAACATTAAAATGAAATCCCGATAGGCGATTACGAGTATGGCTCGCAACTGCTTATTGGGATTTTTTGTTGTTCTTATCTTCCATCCCAGATGTCATTCTTTCCCTATTCATGATAACAGTTTTTTCTATATATAATAAGGTGTACGTACACAATTATACTACAGCAACCTTTACGAAAAGTTAAAAAAGTGACTTTTTTCTACTTTTTCTTTATTTTTTCTATCTTTTTGTTGGTTATTCCAAGAAAAAACTATATCTTTGCAAACAGAAATAGGAAAAATAGATTTAAACACAATAAAAGATAAAAAGATTATGAAAGCATCTGAAGTAATCGCGAATCTCCAAAGAAGATTCCCAAATGAGCCTGAGTACATTCAGGCAGTTAGTCAGGTTCTCGGTACTATCGAGGAAGAGTACAACAAGCACCCTGAGTTTGAGAAGGCAAACCTCATCGAGCGCCTTTGCATTCCAGATCGCGTGATTGAGTTCCGCGTATCATGGGTAGACGACAAGGGCAACGTTCAGACTAACATGGGTTACCGCATACAGCACAACAATGCGATCGGCCCTTACAAGGGAGGTCTTCGCTATCACAAGTCTGTAAACTTGGGTATCTTGAAGTTCTTGGCTTTCGAGCAGACATTCAAGAACTCTTTGACTACTCTCCCAATGGGTGGTGCAAAGGGTGGTTCTGACTTCTCTCCACGTGGCAAGAGCAACAACGAGGTGATGCGTTTCTGCCAGGCTTTCATGACTGAGCTTTACCGTCACATGGGTCCAGACGAGGACGTTCCTGCTGGAGACATCGGTGTTGGTGGCCGTGAGGTTGGTTATCTCTTCGGTATGTACAAGAAGTTGACTCACCAGTTCCAGGGTGTCTTGACCGGTAAGGGTCAGGAGTTCGGTGGTTCTCTCATCCGTCCTGAGGCTACAGGTTACGGTAACGTTTACTTCCTCTGCAACATGCTCGCTACAAAGAACATCGACATCAAGGGCAAGACAGTCTTGGTTTCAGGTTCTGGTAACGTAGCTCAGTACACCATGGAGAAGTTGCTCCAGTTGGGTGCTAAGCCTGTTACATGTTCTGACTCTGACGGTTACATCTACGATCCAGACGGTATCGACCGCGAGAAGCTCGACTACATCATGGAGCTCAAGAACGTAGAGCGTGGACGTATCAAGGAATATGCTGAGAAATACGGCGTTAAGTATGTAGCGGGTGCTAAGCCTTGGTTTGAGAAGGCAGACATCGCTCTCCCATCAGCTACTCAGAACGAAATCAACGAGGAGGCTGCTAAGGCATTGGTTGCCAACGGCGTTATCGCTGTAAGCGAGGGTGCTAACATGCCAACTACTCCAGAGGCTATCAAGGTATTCCAGGATGCTAAGATTCTCTACTCTCCAGGTAAGGCTGCCAACGCTGGTGGTGTTGCAGTATCAGGTCTTGAGATGAGCCAGAACTCTGAGCGCTTGAAGTGGTCTCGTGAGGAGGTTGATGCCAAGCTCCACGATATCATGAACGATATCCACGCTAACTGCGTGAAGTATGGTACAGAGCCTGATGGTTACATCAACTATGTAAAGGGTGCTAACGTAGCAGGCTTCCTGAAGGTGGCTAAGGCTATGATGGCTCAGGGAATCGTATAAAATAGAATACATAAGAGAGATTAAGGTCAAATCATCAACATAAAACAGTTGGTCAATAAATAAATAGATAGAAAAAGGATAGTAAGTCGCAAGACTTACTATCTTACGATAAAAGCTCCATCTGCACATTGCAGATGGAGCTTTTATTATTTAGCAATAGAAGTTTCCTATTATACCGGAGTATCCTCTGGATTATCCTTGAAGAGCTCATCAATGGCAGGGATTTCATCCTCATCAAACCATCTGGAAAGCTTTTCCTGTGCTTTCTTCTTGGCATCCTCTGACACATCGCCCCAAACCTTATGGAGCACATAGAGCAATACAGCCAGATCATCGCCCAAACCAGCGATAGGAATGGCATCAGGAATCACGTCCAACGGACTAATCAGATAACCCAAGGCTGCAATAATAATTGCCTTATCCTTCAAAGCCACCTTATCGCTCTCCAATGTATAATACAGAATGAGTGCGGCATATACCATCTTGGCACCCGCACGCTTAGCGATATGCGAAATCTTCTCGACAAATGCACTCTGAGTGAACTTGTCCTTGTAATCCATAAAATCTGGTAATGTCATATTAATTTATAATTATTAATTAATAATTTATAGTTTTTACAAGGCTATGCTTTCGGCTCGTAGAAGAGTACAGCCTTGATATAAGTTTCCATCTTTGCCTCCTTGTGCTTGTTGACACGGAAAAGGATAATCATCTGGAGAAGCGACTTGGCAAAGCAAGCCAGCAGCAAGCCGATGATGATGGCAATGACGGTGGTAAGCGCCTTGCCATTCTCATAGATAGGCGACTTATCAGGAAAACATGACAATATCAATACAGGAATCACGGTGATGAAACCACCCACAGTGAGCTGGGTACGCTTGGAGCCACCCATATCCAATATCGCCTGCTTATCAAAAAGGTAATCGTCAAGATCCATGCGGGTGATGCCGTAATTCTCCAACTTAGGGAAATCAGGCTCATCGCCATACTTGTCAATCTTTCCAGCCACCTTGTGTTCAAAATCATCTAATATCTGCTTCTCCGGTTCTTTGAGTTCCATAATCTTGTTAGTGTTTTAAATTGTTTGAAATACTACATCATACTTGTTATTATATAATAAGGTATTACACCTTCAGATATAAACAGGCAATGATGCAAAAGAACTAAAATAAAGAAAGCAGTGCCCCTATAAGCCGAGTTCTGTACCTGCAATAAATGGTAAGAGAACAAAGAAATGCAGGCGCTTGTCATTTATCTAGTCCCAGAGTCACCCCTGGGCTCAAGCACTCTACCCTCCACAGCAGTTCCCGAAGGAACAATCGGACGAGCCGCCCTCAATCTGCGGTATACATGAGCTTACAGCTCCCAGATGGTACAGCCTGACGATTACCCGCCAGCTGGTGGTCTCTTACACCACCTTCTCACCCTTACCCGACACTAAACCACGATGAAGCAAGCTTCACCGCTACGGAATAAGTTTCGGGCGGTTATTTTCTTCTACCGACACCTACTGTCACCAATAGCTTCTAGTTTCGGAAGTGGGATGCCCTATGCTGCCCGGACTTTCCTCTCGCACGCCAATAACGGAATGCCAGCGACAAGCCGGAGCACTGCTTTCGATATGCAAAGGTAAGAAAAAAAAAGAAGAAAGGAAAATTTATCTCCATTTTTTTTATCTCTTTTGCCTTTTTTGCCTCTCTTTTCGAACAAAGAGAACGAAAGGAAGGGGAAAGAAGCTCAAATAAACAGAGATTTCTGCGGGTTTTAATTTGCAAATATTAAAGTATTTCTATTTTTTAGTTTTGTATACAGAAGTAAGAAAAACTACAGAAGTACTGAATATTTGTAAAAATAGGGCATTCCTTGTTTAACAGCCGTTAAAGTGTTAATTTTAAATGTTAAAACCGAATAAAAAACGAAGCAGAAATGAACGTATATCAGAAAATGACTCTATATTTGCAACCGAAAAGCAACAGCTATTGCCACAGAAACAGATTGGCACACTTTTAGCTACTGCTTAAAACAAAGAATAGAAAATTAAAAAAAAATAAGAGACATGAAAAAAGTAACAAATTACGTAATCGCTGCATTGTGCGTAGGTTCACTCGCATTCTCTGCAGGTTCATTCATGAAGGTTAACGCAGCAACATCAGCTACTGCAACAACTCCTGGTCAGCCAGTTGACTTGACATTCGCAGCAGAAAAGGCTCTGCCTGCCGTGGTACATATCAAATACGTACAGAACTCTAAGGTAAAGACCGTAGACGTTGAAAGCGATCCGTTCGGAGGATTCTTCGACCCATTCGGCTTCTTCGGAAATCCAGGTCAGGGAGGCACACGCAAGCAGCAGGTTCAGACCCCTAAGCGCGAAGCTACCGGTTCGGGTGTCATCATCAGTACTGACGGCTATATCGTGACCAACAACCACGTTGTAGAAGGTGCTGACGAATTGACAGTAACATTGAACGACAACCGTGAGTTCTCTGCCCGCATCATCGGAACCGACAAAACTACCGACCTTGCCCTGATCAAGATTGAAGGCAAGAACCTCCCTACTCTTCCTATCGCCAACAGCGATAACGTAAAGGTTGGTGAGTGGGTTATTGCAGTGGGCAATCCATTCGGCCTCAACAATACAGTAACAGCAGGTATCATCTCTGCCAAGGCACGTACACTCGGTGCCAACGGCGTGGAGAGCTTCATCCAGACCGATGCTGCCATCAACGCAGGTAACTCAGGTGGTGCTTTGGTTAACACCCAGGGCGAACTGGTAGGTATCAATGCCATGCTCTATTCCCAGACCGGTTCATACGCAGGTTACGGTTTTGCCATCCCAACCTCTATCATGAACAAGGTGGTTGATGATATCAAGAAGTATGGCAGCGTACAGCGCGTCATGCTGAGCATCCAGGGCAGCGATGTCCTCAATTACATCAATGCACAGAAGGAGAATGGCAAGGAAGTGGATCTCGGAACCAACGAGGGTGTATATATTGCCAAGGTAGACGAGGACGGCAACGGTGCAGCTGCCAACTTGAAGGAAGGCGATGTCATCACCAAGGTAGACGGCAAGAAGGTAACCAAGATGGCAGAGCTGCAGGAAGCTCTCAACGGCAAGCGTCCTGGCGACAAGATGAGCATCACCTACCTGCGCAACAAGAAGACCATCACCAAGACCATCACCTTGAAGAATGCCCAGGGCAATACTTCAGTCATCAAGAGCGCAGACCTCGATGTTCTCGGTGGAACCTTCCGTCCTGTCACACAGAGCATGAAGGATCAGCTCAACATCAAGTATGGCGTAGAGATAATGAAGGTGAGCAACGGTGCTCTGAAGGATGCCGGCATTTCACGCGGATTCATCATCCAGCGCATCAACGACAGCAATATCAGTTCACTCGATGACCTGCAGAAGGCAGTGAAGAGTGCTTCAACCAGCAAGGATCCTGTGCTCTATATCCAGGGCATCTGGCCAACAGGCAAGAAGGCATACTTTGCAGTTCCATTGCAGAAAGACTAATCATTGCAAAGAGTTTTTAGAAGAAGAGATAAGTTTTTACCTCTTCTGAAATGATAAAAAATGACAAAATAGCAGGTATTTTCAAAAATATCTGCTATTTTTTTTGTTATTTCAAACAAAAAGCGTACTTTTGCAATAACATAAAATTAAACTCTACCATGAGACAGCTTAAAATAACAAAATCTATAACGAATCGTGAAAGCGCATCGTTAGAAAAATATCTCCAAGAGATTGGTCATGAAGAGCTTCTTACTACAGAACAAGAAGTAGAATTGGCTCAGAAAATAAGGAAAGGTGATAGAAAAGCGTTGGAAAGACTATGCAAAGCTAATCTGAGATTCGTGGTTTCCGTAGCTAAGCAATATCAAAACCAGGGCTTGAGTTTGCCAGACCTAATCAACGAAGGTAACCTTGGTCTCATTAAGGCTGCCGAAAAATTTGATGACACCCGCGGCTTTAAGTTCATTTCTTATGCTGTATGGTGGATCAGACAGAGTATTCTGCAGGCTATCGCCGAGCAGAGCAGATTGGTGCGCCTGCCCCTCAATCAGGTGGGAAGCGTAACCAGAATCATGAAAGAAGCGTATAAATTTGAACAGGAATACGAACGCAAACCTAGCATCAACGAGATGGCTGAACGCATCGACATACCGGAAGATAAGATTGCGGATGCCATGAATGCCAACAGCCACGAAGTCAGCGTGGATGCTCCTTTCGTCAATGGCGAAGAAGGCAGTATTGTTGACTCCATGACAAACCCAGACTATCCTACAACGGACAATGAGCTGGTCAAGGAATCACTCAGAACGGAAGTGGAGCGAATGATCAAGCTTCTCGGTGATAGGGAGCAGAAAGTCATAAAGGCCTTCTTTGGTATCGGTGAACCCGAACTGACACTGGAAGAAATAGGCGTAAAATATAACCTGACCCGAGAGCGCGTGCGCCAAATCAAGGAGAAGGCCATTCGCCGAATACGTCATAATACGAAAAATAAACTGCTGAAATCTTACTTGGGATAAGCATGAGAAAGGCTGAATCCTATAGAAGACAGCATCTGAAATAGGAATATGAAAATGAATATTAGAAAATTAGCTTTAGCAGCAATGGTAATGGCTGTGGGGGTTTCGTCCATGGCCAACGCTGCAAAAAATGATCCGAAAACCGCATATATCTTCGGTTTCGCATCATCATTCAATGATTCTACAGTATACATTACTGGAGTTCAGCAAGTAGACTCAGCCTACTTCGTAGGAAAAGCAAATTTCCTGGTAAGCAGAGACAACTATTCTTTCCAGTTGAGAGACTATCTGGAGCAGCAGGGTGCCGGATACAGAACCTGCGCTGTCATCTATGACATCAACAAGAAGAAAGCGGAGAAGAAATGGCTGAAACTTTACAGTAAATATACTCGCAAGCCAAAGGCTCAGCGCCTGAAGAGCGGTGAGAAGCCAAAGGATCTACCTACTCCATGGTTGGTTAAGACCATCGAAAAGGAGGATTTCCATTTCGTAGGTATTGCCCCTACTTCCTTTGAAGAGCCTAAGACCAAGGCTGAAATCAAGGCAGAAAAGCTGCAGGCAAAGGCTGAAGCTAAGAAGCACAAGGCTGACCTGAAGAAGCAGAAGCAGAAAATCAAACAGGCTAATGCTGAACTGAAGAAAGCCAAAGCTGAGGCAAAACTGGAAAAGAAAATGCAGAAGAAAATGCAGAAAGAAAAGAAATAATAATAACAATATAGGAAAATGAAAAGCCCAGGGTTCTTTACCCTGGGCTATTTTGTTTTACCCCATTCGAGGCGCGCTTACTTCTGCATATGCTGCTTAAACCAATTGCAAATCTGGCGCAACAGATGATTGCGGGTATTGCCACCAGAAATACCATGGTTACGGTTGGTATACCAGATTTCCTTGAAGTCCTTGTCTGCCTGAACCAATGACTCGGCATACTCGAAGGTATTCTGTGGATGAACATTATCATCTGCCAGACCATGACAAATCAACAAGGCTCCATGCTGCTGGGCAGCACGCTCCATCGGATTCACCTTATAGCCATCCTCATTCTCCTGAGGAGTGCGCATATAACGCTCGGTATAAACACTGTCATAGTAACGGTAACAGGTAGGAGGCGCTACAGCCACACCTGCCTTGAATACAGGGCGACCTTCACTCATACTCATCAAGGTATTGAAACCACCATAACTCCAACCCCAGATACCGATATTATCCTTGTCTACGTATGGCAGACTGCCCATATAGAGAGCTGTCTCAACCTGGTCCTTTGACTCCAGATCACCCAAACGGAGATAAGTACACTTTTCAAATTCAGCACCACGGCCACCGGTACCACGACCGTCAACACATGCTACGATGAAGCCCTCCTGAGCCAGGTAATAATCGAAGGCGCCACCGCTACCCATACTACCGGTGCTCCAAGCATCAAGAACCTGCTGACTGCCCGGACCAGAATACTGGAAGAGGATAACAGGATACTTCTTGCTGGCATCAAAATCTACAGGCTTAACCATCCATCCATCAAGCTTCACGCCCTCGGAAGTGGTGAAAGAGAAAGTCTCACGCTTACCCCAGTTATACTGCTTGGTCTTTTCGAGGAGTTTCTTGTTATCTTCCAACATCTTGATGACCTTACCCTTGTTGCTGCGAACCGTGAAGACATAAGGATGGGCATAAGAGCTCCATGTGTTCACGAAGTAACGGTAATCACCAGAGAAGATAGCGGCATTGGAACCCTCTGCATCAGTAAGGCGCTCAACCTTGCCATTCTTATGAGCCACATAAACCTGACGGTCGTGAGCGTTCAACTTGGCTGCCTGGAAATAGACGTCGCCAGTCTTCTCGTTCATACCATAGATACTGGTTACATCGTAGTTACCCTTCTCTACCTGACGAATCAGCTTACCGCTCATATCATAGAGATAGAGGTGCATATATCCATCGCGGTCGCTAGGAAGCAGAATGTTCTTCTTGCCCACGATACTGTTCTCTACCACTTCTTCCTTGACAAACTTAGGCACGCTTTCCTTAATCAGCTGCTTACTCTTGCCTGTGAAAGGATTCACGGAATAGAGACGCATATCGTCCTGATGACGGTTCATGGTGTAGACAATCAGACTGTTGGCATCAGGAGATGTCTTGATACGTGGATAATAGCCGTCTGAATCAACAGGAACATCGAGCGAAATCACCTTACCGCTCTTCAGATTATAGCTCCAGAGACTCACCTTGGAATTGTCCTGACCAGCCTTAGGATACTTGTAGGAATACTCACCAGGATAGGCATGATACTGGCTGTTGGTAGGATGACTTCCCTCGAAGAGCTGCAGGGAATAAGTCTTCACATGACTCTCATCAAAGCGGATCCATCCGATAGAAGTACCGTCAGCATTCCATGCAAAAGCACGGTTGAAGGCAAACTCCTCTTCGTAAACCCAATCAGGAATACCATTGATTACCTCGTTAAACTTACCGTCCTTGGTAACCTGAACTTCCTTCTCTCCATCCGAGATAAAGATGTTGTTATCCTTGACGAAAGCGATATGGCGTGAATCAGGCGACCATGTAGCTACCTGCTGTTCAGCACCTTCTGAGAGTTTTTTTAAACTCTTGGCAGCCACGTCATAAATGAAATATTCAGCCTTGAAAGAACGGCGATATACCGCTTTTCGGTTTGTCATCACCAGGATTTTCTTGCTGTCTGGGCTCATCACGTAGCCGTCGATATAATTGAAAGGAGCATTGGAAGCATCCAGATCGAGCAATACAGCTACCTGCTTACCAGTCTTGAATGAATAACTTACCACCTGCTTGCCATTACTGCTGATATTAGCATACAAGTCGGTGCCCTCAATAGGGTTGATACCTGATACATAAGCAGGATTAAATGCGCCGGAAGTAATTGACTTCAAATCCAATTTCTCGGCTGCCTGCAGGGCAGATACCATCATGATTGTTGCGATAAATGTTGTTATTTTCTTCATTTTAATCTTTATGTAAAGCCTCGATAGGCGAGTAATCCTCGTCTTCGAGCAACTGTTTCACGGTTACCTTTGGATAACGTTTTGTAAATGAATTGATCGTTCTTACGTATTTTGACTGAAATACCGTCTTACCCATTGCCTTATTCACTACCCACATGATCTTGCCCATATGCAAGTCACGGTCTAGCTGCGGACGGTTATCAAAGTTTGCCATCGGATACAGACTGAGCAGATAGAACGTCAGACAGTCGGGCACGATATATTCTCTTGTCATCGTACTGCGCTGCTGCACAGTATAGTATTTCTTATAAAGCGGATAGTCACTTCCCATATACTTATCGAGCGAGATTCCAACCGAATGCTCACCCACGACGATGCTCTGGTCCAACGCGCCTATCTGTGAATAGAAGATAGGCGGATGTATTTCGGGAATCCAATGTCGCAGACGCTCGAAAGAGGAAACCAGCTGCTTGTTGATATCATCCATATTGGCATAGGCTGCCTCGGCATCAGCTATCAGCGACTGAAGGGTGGAATCCTGATAAAACATCAGGAAACGGTTGCTGATATTGGCATCGGTAATGGTACCTAGCTGCAACATCTTCTCTATAAGGGTACGGGTTTCTATCGGATAGTCGGTATTCATCTGCTGGAGTGCAGAAAAATCACCAGTAGTCAGATATCGGCTTTGCAAACGGTCATAGCGGTGCACCGTAAGCGGTGCAGCGTCACCCTCCTCGTTCGACTTGAACTTATATTCACAAGCCGAATGCAGAAGCAAAATTGCTAATATGACAATATAATAAAAAAATCTTTTCACGTAAATTCACTGTCTTCTGATTACGTCTGCAAAAATACTAAAAAAAATGATAAAAACCAAGCGTTTTAGCTAAAAAAATAAAAAGAAAAGCCAATAATGGGCAAAACGCTTACATTTTTACCCATTATTGGCTATTTGTGCAACATTCCGGCTATCGGATAGTGCAAGATACAGAAACCTTAACAGGTTCTTCGATCTGCTTCTTCCAGTCTTTCAACCACTGGTACCATTCCTTTTCACCCTTGAAACCATAGGTTTCATTGGCACAAGTATAGGCTAGCTTATAGCTCAGGCGGTTACCTACTGGCTTTACTACCTGGGTATAAACATCCTTGTTGGCAGGCTCCTGACTGACCAAAGCTGTCTGAGGAACATAGATGCCCAAGCCTACCGTTTCCAACTTATGCTTGCCATCGTCCTTGCCTGTTGGCCAGTCGCTGCCATAGCATCCTCGCAACCCCTTATTGTCAGAAAACTCGCTAGAACCCTTCACATTGATAAGTCCCGTAGCAAAGAGATAACCAGAGGCATCCTTATTGAAGAATACATCCACATCGAAATCGCGATGACCCGCATAGATGGTATATCGGATAGTTGCATTCACCGGCTTCAATCCCGGAGCCGGAACCCATCCATTATCTACCACCTCTACGATGGCACGAAGCGGACCCTCGGAGATGACACGCTGCTCCTGATATTTCACATCGTTCAGCAATACCTGATTGGTTCCATCCCAACCACGCAAGGCACCGAGTCCGTAGGTATTACCAACCCAGAGACAGTCATCACCCGAACCGGCAGCCAACTGTTCATCGCTTGGATAGAACTGGGTATCATAAACTACCAATCCCTTATTGATCTTTCCATAGAGGTCGATGGTCTGGCGGTTATCGAAATAAACGCGCATAGCCACCAGATCGCTCTCAAAGCAGACACCATGAGAATGAACATAGTGATAGCAATCCTTGGTTTTCTTGTCGAAGGAGATACTACGCAGATAGATGTCCTGCTTGTTCTTGGCAAGCTTCTTGTTCTTGCTAGGCAGACAGAGTTCTGCAAAGGTACGGGCTGGATACTTCGCCTGCACACCCTCCTGGAAGAGCTGCACCTGATAGGTCTTGGTCTCTTTCTTGCCAAGATCAACCAGGAAACAGAGTTCATCGTTGGTACAATCACGGTTGGTGTCATCGAGCTGAGAAGGAATCTCCTTACCGTCAACGGTTACCACGGCACGCTGAATATCACCAATAGCTCCCAACTTACTGAGGTCGATAACCACCGGAGCATCGGTCTTAGCCGACTTGGAAGGATTGGATACCGACACTTCAAAATTCGCCTGTGCCTGGACTGATATGGCAAAAAGCGATACCAGCGCCAGCATCATTTGTTTCTTCATTGTTTGTTTCTTCATCATAGATTCTTATTTTAAGTTTGTTTATAATTCCGTTTATAACTGCGAGAAGAACTTCTTGCTTCTGACATAGTACTGCCACAGAATAGAACAGTCCAAAATCTGAGGAATATTCTCCTCCACCCTGCTCTCCTGAATCTTCTTTCGGTCCTGGTCAAAGTCGTGCTTCCATGCCTGGAAAGCCTTTCGCGCCTTGAAGATTGCCTTGCAGTCACCCAGGTTACGATTCAGGATAAGCGTCTGGAATGCAGCGAGATAATCCAGGAACCAACGCTTACGCATTACAGCCTTCAATTCCCTATCACTCAGGTTCTTATAAAGCATCGTTAAATTATTCCTGAAATTCAGATAGGTCTTCATCGGATTGCTTTTCGGCAAGGTTCCACCACCGACATGATACACCTCGCTCTCAGGAATACAGTATATCTTTCTGCCCATCAGGCGCAATCTCCAGCAGAGATCAATCTCCTCGTTATGAGCAAAGAATCTGCCATCCAGTCCACCGGCATTCCAGTAATCTTCCGAACGGATCATCATGCAGGCTCCCGTAGCCCAGAGTATCTCCTGCTGATAATCATACTGTCCGTTATCACGCTCTACGGTATCAAAGATTCTACCCCTACAGAAAGGATAACCCAACTTATCGAGATAGCCACCACATGCACCGGCATACTCAAACATATCCTTATCATATTCAGCAAGCAACTTAGGCTGGCAAGCAGCCACCTGAGGATGGGCATCCATAAACTCGATGAGCGGAGTAAGCCAATGATGCGATACCTCTACATCACTGTTCAAGAGAACATAATAATCAGCCTCTATCTCTTTCAAGGCACGGTTATATCCCTCGGCAAAGCCGAAGTTCTGCTCCAGGACGATGGTCTTAACATGAGGAAACTGAGTCTCCAGGAGATGCATGGATTGGTCTGAAGAACAGTTGTCTGCTACCCATATCTCAGCATCCTGCCGCGAATACTCCACGACATTAGGCAGATACTTAGCCAGCATCTTCTGCCCATTCCAATTTAATATAACGATTGCTACCTTTGCCATATTTTATTGTAAACTCTTTAACTTATTATTCAGGAGATTGGTGAACTCATAGTTCTTGAGTCCCCATTTGGGAGCGATCAGCAGGTCTTTAGGCGATTGACTGACAAAGCGTTCCAATACCAAATCCTTCCTCAAGAGTCGGATGTACCTGACGATAACATCAATGTACTCCTCCACCGTATATACATGGAAAGGATGCTCGGCATACTCCTGCGCCAATCGGGTACCCTTGATAATCTGCATCTGATGAATCTTCAGGATATCAAGAGGCAGAGAAGAAATGACAGGTGCCTGCCTGAGACTTTCCTCCGCATCCTCTCCGGGCAGTCCGATGATGATATGCCCACCCGTCAGAATGCCTCTCGCATGAGTCCGCTCTACCGCATCACGGCAACAGGCGAAATCATGACCGCGATTGATTCGCTTCAAGGTCTCATCATTGGCACTTTCGATGCCATATTCCACAAGTACGAAGGTATGCCTGTTCAGTTCCTCCAGATAATCCAGGAGTTCATCGCTCACACAGTCAGGACGGGTACCAATCACAATGCCTACCACATCCTCTACCCGCAGCGCCTCCTCATACATTTCCCGCAGAAGTTCCACCTTGGCATAGGTATTGGTATAAGCCTGGAAATAAGCCAGATACTTCATATCAGGATATTTTCTATTGAAGAAGGCCTTGCCCTCCTCCAACTGTTCCGTTATCGACTTTCTACGGTCGCAATAGCTTGGATTAAACGTACGGTTGTCACAATACGTACATCCACCGCTCGAGATTTTTCCATCCCTGTTAGGACAGGAGAATCCTGCATCTATCGAAATCTTCTGAACCCGGAAGTCTGGAAACTGCTTCCGGATCCAGGAACCAAAATCATTGTAGTACATTGAACTTTGAAGTTTGAGCTTTGAACTTTATGATTAGCCCTATTAACTATAAACTATCAACAAGCTCTGCTTTCAATGCCGTCTTGTCGTGATTGAAATCACCCAGGCGAACCTTGATGAGCTGATTGTCATATTCTTCCTTGGCGAAAGCTGGCGAAAGCTCCACGCGCACATAGTTCTTGGTAAAGCCGTGCATAGCCTTGCCTCTTGGCGCCTTTTCGAAAAGCACCTCAGCCTCAGTACCGATATACTGGGCATAGAATTCCTGTGTCTTCTGGTCACTCAACTCCAGCAGACGCTTAGAGCGCATCTTCTTCTCCTTCTCGTCTACTACGTATGGAATCTTCAATGCAGCTGTTCCCGGACGCTCTGAATATGGGAAGACATGGAGTTGGGTAACAGGCAGACTCTTCAGGAACTCATAACATTCCTCAAAACACTCTGGAGTTTCACCGCGACAACCCACCATTACGTCTACACCGATGAAGGCATCCGGCATCTTCTCCTTGATGAGATTCACCTTATGGGCAAAGAGCGCCTTGTCATAACGGCGATGCATCAGTTTGAGCACCTCATCGCTTCCGCTCTGCAACGGAATATGGAAGTGAGGCATGAAGGCACGGCTCTCTGCACAGTAAGCAATGAGATCATCATCACAGAGATCCGGCTCCAGACTGGAGATGCGATAACGCTTGATACCCTCCACCTTGTCCATCGCCTTCACAAGATCCAGGAATCGCTCATGGGTAGTCTGACCGAAATCACCGATGTTCACACCGGTGATGACAATCTCCTTACCTCCCTCAGCAGCCGCCTGCTCACACTGAGCCACCAATGACTCGATGCTAGGATTACGGGAATTTCCACGGGCGAAAGGAATGGTACAATAGGTGCAGTAATAGTTGCAGCCATCCTGTACCTTCAGGAAATAGCGGGTACGGTTGCCGCGGGAACATGAAGGCTGGAAGGTTCTGATTTCCTTCGTCTTCACGCTATGATGCTGATGAAGGGCAGAATCCGACAGCTCCTGAGCTTCGCCATTTGTAGGCAAACCATTCTCAACAGCAAACTTCTGCGCCCAGGCATCACTGAGATATTGAATCAAGTTCGCCTTCTCATTGGCACCCAACACCAGGTCTACTCCCTCTATTTTACTCACGTTTTCTGACTCCAGCTGTGCATAGCAACCGGTGACGATGACAAAGGCACCAGGATTCTGTCGCACCATGCGATGAATGGCCTGTCGGCACTTATGATCGGCAACCTCAGTAACGGAGCAAGTATTGATGAGACAAATGTCAGCATTCTCCCCCTTTTTGGCAGTAATCACGCCCATATCTTCGAGCATCTTGCCAAAAGTGGAAGTTTCAGAGAAGTTGAGTTTGCAACCTAAAGTGTAATAGGCAGCCTTTTTGCCTTGGAAGGCACTTGAATCTATCATATATTTATCTTATTCTTTGGTTTCTTTAAAGCTTCTGCCCTTTCAGGGCGTATAGGGGATACAGTTGCTACTGGTCTTTACCTTACCCTTCGAGCAGCGACCATTGGTTTTGGGAGTGTAGCTAGCTGAAAAGGCGTTCACCTCCCCCAAGACTCTAGGTCTATAAAACGAAAAAAGCCGCTAGACCAAGGTCCAGCGGTTGTTTCTCTCATTTCTGTTCGTCAGTAATTCTAAATTACTTAGCAGAATCAGCAGCAGCTGTATCAGCAACAGTTGTATCAGCAACAGTTGTGTCTACCTGAGCTGTGTCAGAATCAGCAGAAGCTGTGTTCTGAGCTGTTTTGTTACCACATGATGCGAAAGAGATAGCTGCGATAGCTACGAACATAAAAACTAATTTCTTCATTTTCTTTGCTTTTTAAATCTGTAAAACAATCATTCGTTTATTAAAACTGATGCAAAGGTAAGCATTTTTTCGATATGTTGTTCTTTTTTTTGCGACTTTTTTTAGGGGTATTTTGTAACAAAATCACAATCGCCTAATAATCAACAACTTATAAAGTGCTAACAAAGGTTAAAGTTTTTGGTGTGCTCGGAAACACCAAGATTTTAACACTTTTCATGCATTTTAAGTGCATTTTCAAGATGCCATACTCCCATCCTCCTGAAGCCCCAAAATCGTAAAATGTGTGCCCGAACATCGATTTTTTCCTGTCCAGGCTCTTGACTATCGAAAAATTCTGCATATATAATAAGGTACGCGCGAGGGAAAGCGGGAAGAACGCATAGAAGAATATACAAAGGAAATGGCATAAACAGTCAGTAGATTTTTGAGAAAAGAAAAAGTTTTCGTAACTTTGCACTATGTTTCAGAGGAATTTTCCCTGAACACAAACAGATTCCGGAACAGAACAGAAGAAATAACTGAAAGAAAAATGATACAACTGAAAGAAAACAATGGAATACCTCGCAGCCTCTTACTGACGATGGCTGTGATAGCAGGACTAACTGTAGCCAACTGCTACTATAATCAGCCCCTACTGGAAATGATACGCCATGACCTGGGCATCAGCCAGCATAGTGCCAACCTCATCACCGTAGCCACACAGATAGGTTACGCCCTGGGCCTATGTTTCCTCATTCCCATGGGCGATCTCTACTCGCGTCGCCGCATCATCGTTACCAACATGACGGTGGCAGCCATCATGGCCATCATCATAGCCTTGGCACATAACGTATGGCTTCTCTGGGGCGCTTCCCTCTTCCTGGGAGCCTGTTCGGTGATTCCGCAATTCTTCATCCCTATCGCCGGACAGTATTCTGCGCCCAAGAACAAAAGCAGGAATATGGGAATCGTACTATCCGGACTCCTCACCGGCATCCTGGCTTCACGAGTCATCAGCGGATATGTAGGCGACTGGCTAGGCTGGAGAGAAATGTTTCTCATCGCAGCTGTCGTGATGCTGATCTGCATGGCACTCACCCTCAAGATTATTCCAGAGATGAAACGCAACTATATCGGAAGTTACAAGGGATTGATGGTTACCGTCTTCGAAATCTTTGCCTATCATCCCCGCATCCGTCTCTACTCCATCCGTGCCGCCTTCGGTTTCGGCAGCATGATGGCTATCTGGTCCTGTCTGGCTTTCCATCTGGCTCAGGGACCTTTCTTTTCAGGTAGTGAGATGGTAGGAACATTGGGTGCCTGCGGTATCGCCGGAGCCCTTGCAGCCAGCGGTATCGGCAAACTGGTTCCGCGATACGGCATCAGAAAACTGAGTCTTTACGGAGCAGTACTCCAGATTGTCGCATGGAGTATTGCCAATCTCTACGGAAATACATACGCAGGTCTCATCATCGCCATTATTCTGGTAGACATCGGTCTGCAATGTCAGCAACTCAGCAATCAGAGTGGCTGCATCCAGGAAATCCCCGAAGCAGCCAACAGAGCCAACACCATCTTCATGACCACCTATTTCATCGGCGGTTCATTGGGTACTTACTGTGCCGGCATTGCCTGGACCCAGATAGGATGGCTGGGAGTCTGTACAGTAGGAATGGTCTTTGCCATCATCTCGCTCTGCATCTCCGTCTGCAACAGAAAATAAAAAAAATGCAATAGCAGATAGAAAAATTCTGTCTATCTGCTATTGCAAACAAAGAAGTTTAATTAAGAATGGTATACTTCGCATATTTCAGGAGCAACTGCTTGACACCGGAATTCTGAAATTCTACAGTAGCCTTCGCATTCTCGCCCTGACCTTCAATCTTCCGGACAATGCCTACCCCGAAACGCTGATGCTCTATCTTACAACCTTCCTTCAAAGCACCGAAAGAAGAACCGGATGAAGAAGAACCGGATGAAGAAGAACCGGCAGAAGAAGACACCGAAGAGGTTGAAGATACCAATGAACTTCTGTTATTCCCCAATATGCGACGAGCAGCATCCAAAGCTCTTACCGACTTGAAATTACCGGAAGATAATGACTCTCGGGAAGAAGATGATGACGATGATGTATCCGATGCCGGTTTAGGATCCGGACGGAACTGCGATGTCACACGCTTCCATTCCGGAACATCCTCATCTCTATCGCTTATTCTGCGCTTCTGGTCCCAAGGCATCCGTTTGCCATATCCACCGCCATAAGAAGAACGTTCACCATAAGAAGCACTTCTCTCATAAGAAGAGCCACCACCAAAGTAAGAACCACCCATTTCATCCTGTGCCTCTATCAGACTGTCATCAATCTCATCAATAAACCGGCTAGGATTATCAAACTCCATCTTGCCATAACGGAAACGGTTCTTGGCATTTGTCAGAATACAATGTTTCTCGGCACGGGTGATTGCCACATAAAGCAGACGTCGCTCTTCCTCCAGTTCCCTGACAGACATGGCAGCCAGCGGACTCGGGAAGATATTCTCCTCCAATCCTACAATGAAGACAGTAGCAAATTCCAGACCCTTAGCCGCATGAACGGTCATCAGGGACACACGAGGTTCATCCTTGGCTCCCTCACTATCCGCATCCGTAAGCAATGCCACATCCTGCAGATAATCCGTAAGAAAGGCTTCATCCATCCTACCCTCTTCCCTGCGCTCCTCTACAAAGGCAGACATACCACCCAGGAATTCTTCCAGGTTCTCCTGTCTTGCCAGGTCATCGGCATCTCTACCACTCATGATATCCTGACTGATGCCACTCTCCTTGATGATAGCATCACCCAATTCGTATACATCCGTAGTATGCGAACGCTCGATAAACGAAAAAATGAGCAGTCGGAAATTATCCAGTTTCGCCAATGTACCCCTGTTCACATTGAGCCCATATTGTGCAGGTTCGCTTATCACCTCCCAGAAGCTCACCTGGTTCTGATGTGCACAGTCAGCAATCTTCATCACCGTTGTTGCACCGATACCGCGAGCCGGATAGTTGATGATACGCTTGATAGCTTCCTCATCATTTGGATTAGCCACCAGTCGGAAATAGGCAATGATGTCCTTGATTTCCTTGCGCTGATAGAAACTCAACCCTCCATAGATGCGATAAGGAATGCCCTGCTTTCTGAACTCCTCCTCGAAACTGCGGCTCTGGGCATTGGTGCGGTAGAGAATGGCAAAGTCATTATACTGACAGCCATCCTCGCGCTTGATACGCTTCACATCCTTCGCCACAATCACCGCCTCTTCCTTGTCGCTGTAAGCAGGCTTGTACTGAATTTTCTCACCCTTCGCATTCTCGCTAAACACATCCTTAGGAATCTGATTGCAGTTGTGCTTTATCAGACTGTTAGCCGCCTCAACGATAGTCTGGGTAGAACGGTAGTTCTGCTCCAGTTTAAAGAGCCGTGCATCGTTACCATTTTCCGCAGGAAAATCCCTAGTGAAAGACAATATATTATCGATATTAGCCCCTCTAAAACTATAAATACTTTGAGAATCATCTCCTACTGCACATATAGCTTTCTCTTCCATTGCATTATAGAGCAAAGAAAGTATTTTTTTCTGAACATAATTTGTATCTTGATACTCATCAACCATTATATACTTAAAAATTTTACCATACTTTTTCAATACATCATTTCTTTCTTCAAAAAGTCGATAAGTATAAACTAACAAATCGTCAAAATCCATGGCACTAGCCAACTTACAGCGTTGAACATATTCTCGATATATCTTAGCTATTTCTGGCATACCTGCTCGTTTATTTTGGCTAAAGATATCAGAATCGCTTTCATAAGAATCAACTCCTATCAGATGATTTTTGGCCATTGAAATCCTTGCATGAACAGCTGCAGGCTTGTAAGTTTTTTCACTCAACCCCATCTCCTTAATAATAGACTTCAATAAAGAACGAGAATCTGTTTCATCATAAATTGTAAAATCTGATGAAAAGCCAATTTTATCAGACTCAATATGCAATATTCTAGCAAAGACACTATGAAAAGTACCCATATATTTCTGTCTGATATAAAATGTCTCACCAAACATTTTACGAATACGTTCAACCATTTCTCTTGCAGCCTTATTAGTAAAAGTAAGCACTAATAAGGAATAAAGATCTTTGCCCTGGTTCAGGAGATAAGCAATCTTATAGGTAAGCACACGCGTCTTACCCGAACCGGCACCGGCAATCACCAGCGACGGTCCGTCAATATATTCAACCGCAGCTCGCTGCGCTTCATTCAAGTCGTTCAGTAAATCCATTAATCAATATTTAGCCGGAAAAATAATCACTAAAAACTAATCACTACTCACTCATCACTTCCCCCTATATCCTCCCACAGCAGTACCTGGGTCATAATCCTCACCTTCTCTCGGGAAGGAAGGGATGAATCTCATCTGATGCTCTATCTGGCGCTGACGCTTCTTCATATAGGCACTCGGATGAAGAGAACTGAATTTGCGGGGATTAGGCAGTGTAGCAGCAATCAGGGCGCACTGGTCACGGAAAAGATCCTGCGCTTTCTTGTCGAAATGATACTCAGCCACAGCATCCACACCATAGATTCCAGGTCCCATCTCGATACTGTTGAGATAAACCTCCATGATGCGCTGCTTGCTCCACATCATTTCGATGAGAAAGGTGAAATACACCTCGAAGCCCTTGCGGGTCCATGATCTTCCCGGCCAGAGGAATACATTCTTTGCTGTCTGCTGACTGATGGTACTGGCTCCATGCACCTTTCCGCCACGGGCATTATTCTTGGCAGCATGCTCAATGGCATTGAAGTCAAAACCGTGATGCTTCAGGAACCGGGCATCCTCACTCGCCATCACAGCCACAGGCATATGAGGCGAAATCTTGTCCATCGAAACCCAATGATGATGCAAGGTAATACTCTCACCATCAGCTACTTGCTGAAAGCAGCGGATAAACATCAAGGGAGTGAAATACACCGGAATGAAACGATAGGCTACAACAGCAAGAATGGTGGTACTGAAAAACAGCACCACCACCCATCTTACTATATTTCTAATCTTCTTGAGTATCATTATTTCAATGTACCGTTATTAGCAGCGTTAACCATTGCCTGAGAAGCATACATGTATACCTCTACACGACGGTTAGCCTGACGGCCAGCTGCTGTTGAGTTGTCAGCAACAGGATTAGAAGAACCGAAACCCTGAACAGACTTGATCTGAGAGTTCTTTACACCACAAGACATCAAGTAGTTGTATACAGACTTAGCACGGTTCTCGCTCAAAGGCAAGTTGATACCATCGTTACCGGTACTGTCAGTATAACCCTGGATAGAAACTTCACAGTCGGTATTATTCTTCAATACAGTAGCAAAGCTAGCCAAATCGTTCTTGGCATTGGCATTGAGAACATACTTATTGGTCTGGAAGAGGATACCAGAATCGAAGGTAACCTTTACAGCAGCCAAACCGTTGGCATCAGTCACTGTCTCAACCTGTGCATTCTTCACCTGCTCAGCCTCAGCCTTCACCTTATCCATGTGCTTACCAATCAGGTTACCAGCAGTACCACCTACAGCTGCACCGATAGCAGCGCCTACAGCAGCACCAGTTCCACGATGGCTATTATTCAACAAGCCACCAACGATTGCGCCCAAGGCAGCACCTGCACCTGCACCAGCAGCTGTACCTGTCTTCTGACTTGTTCCACAACTTCCCAAAACGAGCAGCGCAGAAAGTGCTACTACTGTAAAATTCATCTTTTTCATTACTTATTCTCCTATATTTATGTTATTTAAATGCAAAGATACGTATTTTTTCTCCAATGAGGAGAGATTTCTAATATTTTTTTGTATTTTTGCATGCAAAATTAAAGGTATTTGTCCAAACAGGGTAAGGAAATCTCCTATTTTGGGGTGGAAAATCCCTATATATGACAAAAAAAGATGATACCTTATTATATAATATAGAAGAATAAAAAATAAAATATAAAAGTAATATGGCTAAAGAACTTAAGAATTTGACCAAGCGCGCTGACAACTACAGTCAGTGGTACAACGACTTGGTAGTGAAGGCTGACCTCGCAGAGTTGTCTCCTGTTCGTGGTTGTATGATCATCAAACCATACGGTTACGCTATCTGGGAGAAGATGCAGCAGCAGCTCGACAAGATGTTTAAGCAGACAGGTGTACAGAACGCATACTTCCCTCTCCTCATCCCGAAGAGTTTCTTCTCTCGTGAGGCAGAGCACGTGGCAGGTTTCGCCAAGGAGTGTGCAGTAGTTACCCACTATCGTCTCCGTTCTACAGAGGATGGCACAGAAGTTGAGGTAGATCCTAACGCAAAGCTCGATGAGGAGCTCATCATCCGCCCTACTTCAGAGACCATCATCTGGAACACATATAAGAACTGGATCCATTCATGGCGTGATCTCCCTATTCTCTGCAACCAGTGGTGCAACGTAATGCGTTGGGAGATGCGTACCCGTCCATTCCTCCGTACCTCTGAGTTCCTCTGGCAGGAGGGTCATACCGCTCATGCTACCAAGGAAGAGGCTGAGGCAAAGGCTCAGGAGATGCTGAAGGTTTACGCTGATTTTGCAGAGAACTACATGGGCGTTCCTGTATTGCAGGGTGTGAAGAGTGAGACTGAGCGCTTTGCTGGTGCTCTCAACACTTATACCATCGAGGCTATGATGCAGGATGGTAAGGCTCTCCAGAGCGGTACTTCTCACTTCCTGGGTCAGAACTTCGCCAAGAGTTTCGACGTAACATACTTGAACAAGGAGAACAAGCCTGAGTATGTATGGGCTACTTCATGGGGTGTTTCTACCCGACTGATGGGTGCCCTCATCATGGTTCACAGCGATGACAACGGTCTCGTATTGCCTCCAAAGCTGGCTCCTATCCAGGTGGTTATCATCCCTATCAACAAGGGCGACGAGCAGTTGGCTCAGATCACAGCCAAGTTGCAGCCAGTCATCGACCAGTTCCGTGAGCTCGGCATCACTGTGAAATATGATGACAATACAGCCAAACGTCCTGGCTTCAAGTTTGCTGACTACGAGTTGAAGGGTGTTCCTGTTCGTCTGGCTATGGGTGGACGTGACTTAGAGAACAACACCATCGAAATCATGCGTCGTGATACATTGGAGAAGGAGAACGTTAGCTTCGACGGCATCGTAGAGCGCGTAAAGGATATGTTGGAAGACATCCAGAAGAATATCTTCGAGAAGGCTCGTGCTTACCGTGATGCTCACGTTTACGAGTGCGACAACTACGAGGAGTTCAAGGAGCGCGTTAAGGACGGTGGTTTCTTCCTCTGCCATTGGGACGGTACAGCCGAGACCGAGGCAAAGATCAAGGAGGAGACTCAGGCTACCATCCGCTGCGTGCCTTTCGCTTACGAGCAGACTCCAGGTGTAGATATGGTAAGCGGCAAGCCAGCCGTTGCACGTGTCATCATCGCAAGAAGCTATTAATTAAACGGGAAGTTAAGGAGTTAAGACGTATGTCACTTCACCCAAAAACAGGCTAAAAAGACTATTGTCTTAACTCCTCAGCGACCGTAGGGAGCGATAACTTCTTTAACTCCTTTAACTACATATCAAATATGAGGCAGTTGATACTTTACATCATTTTTCTGATGTCCATGGTCTTCGCAGGCTATGGAGAGGTATCTGCTGCCTCTGTTTCTTATACCTCCGACGCTCTTCCAAAGAAGGATAAGCTGGCTAAGGTAGAGTACGACCAGCATCAGGGTGATGCCCAGCTGGAGAATGCTTCCGAGCTGGCCTATCGCATTTGCAGCAGTCGTCCGCAGCGCTTATTGCCTAGTGGCAATATGCACGGAAATCAATCGGCAAGTAGATTGCTTTCAAATAGAATTCATTTATTATTCACCCTTTTATCCGCTATAGATGGTGCGATGGAGCCTTTCCGCCAGGAGACCGCCCCTATCCACTTTGATGTCGCCAGCAAATATTATGTCATTTGCCTGCGGCGTCTCCTCTGTTAGCGCTTGTTTTTCTCTTATATACATAATATATCATATCGTTTGTCGCATCATCTCTTCAAGATGCGATAAGGATTATCACACCCCTATCATAACAAAAAAACAGTACAATATATATATTCATTTAAGATAAAAACAAGTAATAAGATTATGGCAAAGATCAATCATATAGAAATGGGTGAAGACGTAATGGCACTCAATGACGTACAGGTAAAGAAGGGTTTCATGGGTTGGAGCGTCAAGCTCACCTACAAGCCAACACAGAGCAAGATCCAGATCAAGGAGAAGGAATATACTGCTGAGGACGGAAAGAAGCTTCAGAACATCCTCACTGCAGCTCCCACAGAAGTGGAAACTGCCATCAGCAAGTTCCCGGTTTCAGCCATCAGCATGGGCAACTTCAAGCTGCAGGCATGTCTTTCTGACGATTCTCAGTTTGCTGCCCTCCAGCTCCTCACCTACAAGGATTTCGGCTACAAGCCTGTTACCGACATGAAGGTTTATACCGGTAGAACTGCCGAAGTATTCTCCAGACTGTTCGCATAGTAACGATAGATAACTATCAGATAGGTTCACCCTCTTCACAGATGGAAGAGGACTTTATTTTCATGTGTTTCATGTGCTCCACTTTGCTCCCCGCAAGTGGAGCATTTTAGATTCATGGGTGAACACTTGCCCCAAGCATTCACCTTTTCGGCTCCGGGGTGAACCCTAGTAAAAAGAACTTTGTATATACAGCGCATGCTAGAAATATAAGAGTCTCTATTATAATGTGTTATAGGGTGTTTTTAACACATTATTAACGCTAAAGGTTGGCATCAGGGTTCACCCTTCACCGACTTCATTGCCAAGTGTTCACCCCCACTCTTATTTAGAGAACGACTATTCCCTACAGGATACCGCCCCGACCTGCCCTTCCAGGGGTGGGTAGGGTAAGTAAGGGGAGGGTACTTTCTAAGACTTTCCTTATGTAAAGGTTCGTTTACTATAGGAAAGATATAGTATATATATAGACTCCTAGAAAAAGCGATTTCCTACTCACCCTAGTTACCCCTGGCGTAAACAAGATAGTTACAATAGCTAAGTATCATGGTTACGATAGCTAAGTATCATACTTATGGATCATAACCCTAATAGATAACGCCAATGGATTTGAAAGTTATACCAAGCAGAAGTTAGCCCTGATATTTATCGATGATAATCGGTGAGTATCATTGAGCATCGGTGAGGTGGGAATGAGAAATGTTGTATCTTTGCAGCGTCATTCAAAGAGGATGACATTCCTGTCTTAAAAGGACGGAAGCATTCAATCATCAAATCTATTAATTCCAATGCGATGTACTATCATATATATGCTCCACTTTGCTCCCCCGCAAGTGGAGCATCTTTGGGGAGAACTATTTATTCCCTTATCCTCTTTTCCAACACCTTCTGCAGATTATCAGATGGATTCATCCCCAGCTTCTTTCGGATATTGCCACGCTGGGTGGTAATATTGGATTCTGTCTTATTGAGCAGGACACAGATTTCACTCAACTTCTTATTCTGCAGGATGAGATAACAGATTTCTCTTTCAGAGGAACTTAATTCCGGGAAGACACGTTCAAGGTTCTGCTTGCTCAATTCCCGGGTCTGGATATACTGCAATACATTATCTATCACATTCTTCTGCGATGCCTCACCCAGCAAATCCAGCAAATGCTCTGTCAGCTTCACATCATGCTTCTCCTTTGCCAATGCCACGTATGCCTTAATCTGCTTCTTGTTGATTCTCAACACCTGGAGCAGTTCCTCCTCTTCACGTTGCAATATTTTATTGGCATTTACCAGATACTCACCGTTCCTGGCAATGCCCAGACTCAGCAGACTGATAAACAGCATAACCAACATCAACATAAAGAAATAATTGCGCAGCGATTCGTTGCCCGTCACAATCACACAGACCAAATAAACTCCCAAGGCTATTCCAACCAGCCAACGAGTAAGACGAGCCTGATAAGCAGCCAGCGAGAAAAACATGTTGCCGGCAAGGATGAGCATGTTGATGAGAATCACCATCGTATTATCTTTCAATGTAGGTACAAAGGCACTATACAAGATATCCATGCCTATGAAAACCTGGGTGGCAACTGCAAGGAAGGCTATCCCCTTCACCACCCCGATTTTACCTAAGAGATAGGCAGCGAACGATGATACGACAACTATCAGAAAGACGATGTTGGAAGCCGTAAAAAAGGGATCAAAGGCTCCCGACAATCCCAGGATATTAGACAGGATGCCTAGAGAAAGCATCACGGCAAAACATACCAGAAGCCACTGGCGCTGGCGATCCAGGTAATTGGACTCTCTTTTCAGCAAAGAGAATCCTAACCTATGTAACCTTGTTCTTATTGAGTTCTTTTCTTTCATACTCATAGTTAATTATTTATTGATAGATGGATTACATTGCAAAGATAATAAAAAACGGTGATTTTGATGGCTTTTGAGGTTATTTTTTATCGTTTTCTTTAAAAATCAGTATTTTTCAGGGTGTTTTTTCCCATACAAAACCTTATTTTCCGTTACTTTTGCAGTAAAATATTTAATAAATCATCAATCTTTTAATACTATTTATTATGAAAAGGAACCATACTTTCAACAGCAAGAGCATTCAGTGGTTACTGTTTGCCTGCTTAACTTTCAGCTTTTCTTTCTTCATGCTCTTGATGTCATCATGCAGCGATGATGACCATGAAGAAGTAAACAATCAGGCACACTATCAGGACGTACCAGCCACTCTGCTGACCGATGCCAAGAAACTGGAGATGGTCCGGTCTATCCAAGACTTGAAAGACGGAAGATTCTTCTATCTTGACTATACGGAGGATTACAAACTCTCTACCATATCAAGCTATAATCTTACCGACAACACTCAACTGATTGGTGCCGTATTGAAAACCCTCTGCGACAAAACACCATCCTGGCTCAAGGCAAGAGTCAAGCTGGATGCTGGCTGCAGTGCCTTTGCTGTTACGACACCAGATACTGGTGATTATCTGTTGGGGCGCAACTTTGACTACTCTCACGATAATGAACCGATTGCAGCCGCCCTGGTTCGCACGGCTCCAGAAGGTGGACTGAAATCCATCAGCATGGTGGATGCCTACTGGATAGGTTACCGGCAGGATCTCTGGCATTACATTCTATATAACAAGGAACAGTTTGAGAAACATAAGACGCAAGACCTTTCCTATATCATGGCATTTCCATATCTTCTGATGGACGGCATGAACGAGGCCGGCTTTGCCGTTTCCGTTCTTCATCTTGACGGCAAGCCAACCCAGCAGGCTAGCACAGGAAAGAAGTTGACAACAACAGTTGCCTTACGTATGATGCTGGATCATGCAAGAACGGTAGATGAAGCTCTCAAAATTCTGGACGGATATGACCTCTGGATACCGGATAATGACGGCAACTATCATTTCTACATGGCAGATGCCACGGGCCGTTATGCCATCGTAGAATTCGTATATGACAAGGAACACCAAAGCAAGATTTACATCGACGATGAATATACGGGTGAAGACGGAAAGACTCATTTCAAATATCCTGACGTATTGCCAAACACCCGCGAGGTGATAGAAAAGCGCTATGCCAGCAACTTCTATGTATCAGAAACCATGGCATGTTCAGATAAAGGTCCGAAACTCTCGAACCACGGCAAGACCCGCTACGACATGATGGAATTCGTCATCAAGCAGAACAGTAACCAGTTGTCAGAGGAAGGAGCCATGAATCTGCTCAATGGTGTGAGTCAGGCAGAAACTCCAGGCAATCCAACGAGCCATACCCAGTGGTCGGTGGTATACAATCTCTCCCAGCGCAAGGCAACCGTCTGCGTGAACAGAGATTACAAGAACAAGTTTACGTTCTATGCAAAATAACACATTTTATGCAAAAGAAGATTTTGCCGAGAAATAATATAAAAACAGGTCTAGCTACACCGCGTTTTACGGGGTCGCTAGACCTATCTTCTTATAGTTCTTTCTTCAGTTCATTTTGGCATCCATGTGGAATGGACCCACTTTCAAACCTGCTGTAACCTCAGCACCAGCATCAAGAGCCGAGCTGCTTGACTGAAGGGTCTATACGCCCACCTGTTCATCGTGGCATATAGACCCTTGTCCTGTTACATAAAAAACGCAATCTCTCACTTTTTCCATAACTTTTCCCAGAAATCCCTTGCAGATATGAAAATAAAGTCGTAACTTTGCAGTAGTGAATTTTAAAACAGATGGTTATGAAGTACTTAGATCCTAAGGCAGACCTCACGTTCAAGAAGATATTCGGCAATCACCCTAAAAGACTGATCAGTCTTCTGAACGCACTCCTGCCACTCAGCGAAGAGGAGCAGATACAAGAAATCAAGTATCTGCCTACAGAACTTGTGCCCCAACTCGAAGGGGGAAAGAATACCATTGTTGATGTACTCTGCACCGACATTAGAGGCAGGAAGTTCTGCGTGGAAATGCAGATGGAGTGGTCTGACGCTTTTCAGCAGCGAGTACTGTTCAATGCATCCAAGCTCTATGTGAGTCAGGCTAAAAAGGGCGGAAAATACAGCGAACTGCAACCAGTGTATTCTCTCAACCTGATAAATGATATCTTTGCGCATGATACTCCAGATTTCATCCACAACTACCGCATCGTGCACGATAAGGACAGCAATAAGGTCATCGAAGGCTTGCATTTCACCTTCATTGAACTCCCTAAGTTCACTCCTCATTCCATTGCCGACAAGCGCATGATGGTCTTGTGGCTCCGTTTCCTCACAGAAATAAATTCCAATACGAAGGATATTCCTGCCGACCTGCTTAATGATCCGGAGATTGGAAAAGCAGTAGAAGATCTTGAAGTTTCCGGCTTTACAGATGCCGAACTCCGTGCCTATGACAAATTCTGGGATTCGGTAAGTGTTGAAAGAACCCTTCTGGATGACAGGTACCAGAAAGGAATGGAAGAAGGTATGGAAAAAGGCAGAGCTGAAGGCATAGAAGAAGGCATGTCCCAGCGAAGCCTTGAAATTGCCAGGAAGATGCTGGCAAAGGGTATGGATGAAGCGTCTATCATGGATATGACGGGGCTGACGGCAGAGGAGATAAAGCTGCTGAAAGCGGAGATGTAGATTACGAATATCACCATATAACCAAGGGTCTATACGCCACCTTTTCATCGTGGCATATAGACCCTTGTCGTTTTCCCGTGAGGCGCAATGTGTACCAAACCTGTTAATTATAAGTAATAAAAACAAAAAATCTATCGTTTTTGTTACTTATGTGAAACAAAAAGAGTATCTTTGCGAAAAGTTTTACTCGTATGAAACAAAAAATATTAGAAAGACTAGGGTATTCCAATCGTATCGAACGCATGTTTGGACGTGGAATGATGATTGCATTGACGGGCCAGAGGCGTGTCGGCAAGAGTTGTGTGATGCGGCGAATTTATAATCACATCGCTGAGAATGAAGAAAATCACGTTATCTATATAGATAAGGAGAAAACCTCATTTGATATGATAGCCAACTATCAGGATCTGGAGGCTTATGTAGCAGCCAACATCGTTGAGGGTAAGGAAAACTATCTGTTTATCGATGAGGTGCAGGAGATTTCTGATTTCGAGAAAGCACTCCTCAGTATCCAATCGGATGATACCTGCCAGATTATGATTACCGGCAGCAACGCCAAGATGCTATCGGGCGAACTGGCAACTCGCCTGAGAGGCAGATATATTACTTATCGCATTAGAGGACTCTGCTATGAAGAGTTTCTGACGTTCCATGAACTGAAGGATGATGATGCTTCCTTGAACCTGTATCTGCAGTATGGCGGGCTCCCTCAGTTGCGCAGTTTAGGATTGGGAAATACGGATTTGGTAGAAGATTATCTTGACAATGTGTATAATACGATAGTACTTCGTGATATCATAGAGCGAGAAAACATCAGAAACATACCATTGTTGCGAACGCTGCTGAAGTTTGTGAGCGATAATATCGGTAAACAATTCTCAGCAACGAGTATTGTAAAATTTCTGAAAAGCCAGAACACCGAAACGTCTGCCAAGATGATTCTCACGTATTTGGAGTATTTAAGCAATGCTTTTATTATCGATCGAGTTAACAGATACGACATTCATGGCAAGCGACTTTTCGAGTTAGGCGACAAGTTCTATTTCGAAGACCTGGGAATCAGGAATCATATTATAGGTGGCAACAGGCGTTTTGATATCGAAAAGGTGATGGAGAACGCTGTATATATCCATTTGTGCAGGATGGGGTATAAAGTATATGTTGGTCAGATGTATAAGGCTGAGATTGATTTTGTTGCCGAGAAAGCGGATAGTGTGGCGTATGTGCAAGTTACCTATCTGCTGGCTTCTGAGGAAACGGTAGAGCGTGAATTCGGCAATTTGAAATTGATAAAGGACAGTCATCCCAAATACGTGATTTCTATGGATAGGCTTTACAGTCAAACCAATATTGATGGCATTAAGCACATTCATCTGCGAGAATTTCTGAAAATGACTACTTTGGTTTGATGCCAGGTAGATTATGAATATCTCCATATAATCAAGGGTCTATACGCCACCTTTTCATCGTGGCATATAGACCCTTGTCGTTTCCCGATTCCTAAGACATAACCAAATTTTTGAGCAGTTTTTTGTGTTAATAAACATA
>NZ_VZCB01000014.1 GCF_009494395.1 Segatella copri
AAATGCTCAATTCAGTTGTTTGCTTCCCTAATTAAGTTTTCGGACGGTCTCCCCCGTTTTAACGGATTTTTACACATTGTAAACGGCTTATTTCCTCCAAATGGAACCTCATGAAACAGTAAAAGCTTCAAACCGCAACGACGGTTTGAAGCTTTTTCTGATATATATAAAGAGGTGTTATGCCTCATGCTGTCTTACACCCATTCGAGCCTCCACTACGTTCACCACGTAGTCGCCGAGCTTCTCGCATTCCTGGATGATGTCCATATACATCGTACCGATGGCGTAGGTGTAGAGATGGTTGTTTACATCGTTGATGTTCTGGCTCTTCAACTGATTGCGATAGTTGTTGATTTCGTTCTCGATGTTGAAAGAGAGGTTGGCATCGTTGTCCCCCTTATGACCTACGAGAGTGATGTTCATCTGGGTGAGGGCGTTGTCGGTAAGCTCCATCATCTGATGCATGTGCTCATACTGCGAAGTGATGAAGTCTTCCTTGCCTTTGAAACGGCGGTTGAGCGTGCGGGCGATGTTGAAACAGCTGTCACCGATACTCTCGATTTCAGAAATCTCACGGAGCATGGCACGGATCTTTGCCTTGGTCTCGTCAGAAAGATGAGAATCGCTCACCTGGTCAAGATACTTGGCAATCTCAATCTCCATGTTGTCAGAGATGCCCTCGTATTTCTCGATGCGGGTATAGAGCTTGATGAACTTATCCTCGTTGGTTTCGCCAAGAAGCTCCTTCACCATACCGAACATGCGCTGGATACGCTCGGCGAAACAGTGGATTTCCTTCTGAGCCTCCAGTACAGAGATTTCCGGAGTCTTCATGATACCACTCTGGATGAAGCGCAGGCGGAAGTCGTCCTCGTCGGCATTCTTCTTAGGACGGATAATCTTGCATACCAGCTTCTCAATCTGTGGGACAAACCATACCAGGATAAAGGTGTTGGAGAGGTTGAACGTGGTATGGAAGGCGGCAAGCACGAAGGAGAGCTTGGCTGCATTGGCAACGAAATGAGGATCGTTCTTCTCCATGGCATCGTCGAAACCTACCCAACCGCAAACCAGGTGGATGAACGGACGGAACACGCAGAGTATCCACAGCACACCGAAGATGTTGAACACCATGTGAGCCATCGCCGCTCTCCGGGCCTGCGTATTGGCGGTAAGTGCTGCCACGTTGGAAGTTACGGTGGTACCGATGTTCTCACCCATTACGAGCGCAATGCCTTGATAGATAGGCAATACGCCGGTAGAACAGAGAATCATCGTAATCGCCATGACGGCTGCTGAACTCTGTACGCACATGGTCAGTATACTACCAATGAGCAGGAAGGTGATGGTAGTCTGGAAACTGTGAGGATCAAAACTTGCGAAGAAATCAAGAACTGGCTGGTTATGAGCCAGGTCCATATCAATACCGGTTTGGCGAAGAGTACCCAAACCAAGGAACATAAAGGATATACCAAAGATGAAGTCGCCGATAATCTTGCGCTTCTTACTGTAAATCAGGATAATGGCAATGAAGAATGCAGGCCATACAAAGTCGGTGATATTGAACGAGAAGCCGGCACTCATAATCCAGGCGGTAAGCGTGGTTCCGATATTGGCACCCATGATGACCGAAATAGCCTGGGCGAGGGTAAGGAGACCTGCGTTGACGAATGATACCGTCATCACCGTTGTAGCCGTAGAAGACTGCACCGCAGCTGTGATGAGCGTACCCGAGAGGATGCCCGTCACACGATTGGTGGTCATCGTTCCTAACACATGGCGGAGCTGAGGTCCAGCCATCTTCTGCAAACTATCGCTCATGGTCTTCATACCAAACATAAGTAGGGCGAGTGCTCCAATAAGCCTGAAAAATATCCAAATAGACATATTATAACTTAATTAATGTTGTCAAAAACAAGAAGTATCCGAATTTCTTCGTAACTTTACGCTCTGTAAGCGTGCTCCTCTCCGGGGAGTAGGTTGATGCCCCGAAACAGCTTTTAGGAAGGGCTGGACGGGCAGTAGATTGTGTAACTTTGTAACATTTTTTTAATGCAAATGAAACAAGTAATTCAAATCCGTTGCAAAAATAATAAAAAAACTCAGAAAGTCGAAATTGGAAGCACACTTTTTGATGTTTTTTCTTCATTTGACCTCAAAATGACCCACGGACCCGTCTCTGCAAGGGTAAATAATAAGGTTGAGGGCATGCATTATCGTGTATATAACAGTAAGGATGTAGAATTTCTGGATATGACAACTGCGTCAGGTTCCCGTGCCTATACCCGCACCCTCTTCTTCGTACTTTGCAAGGCGGTGCAGGATATCTATCCGGCTACAGACGTGGTGATTGATATTCCGGTTTCCAACGGTTTCTATGTGGATATCCGTCTCGGTCGTCCGGTTGTGGATGAGGATGTGAATATCATCCGCTGTCGTATGCAGGAGATTATTGATGCCAGGATGCCGATTCGCCGATTCACCGTTCCTACGGAAGATGCCATCACCCTCTTCCAGGAAAAGGGAGATGTGGAAAAAGTAAAACTGCTCAAGACTTCGGGCTCTATCTATACTACCTATTATAAAATAGGTGAATACGTAGACTACTATTACGGAACATTGCTCACCAACACCTCCCAGCTCTATCTCTTCGGCTTGGAGAAGTATTATGACGGCATGCTCCTGCGCATTCCTTCGCTCAAGAACCCGGACGAGCTGGGCGAGATGACCCGGCAGGACAAGATGTTCGATATCTTCAAGGAGCATCATCGCTGGCAGGAAATCCTGGGTATCAGAACCGTGGGCGACTTCAATCAGGCTATCGAAGCCGGTCATGCTACCGACATCATCAATATCAGCGAGGCGCTGCAGGAGAAGAAACTGGCTAAGATTGCTGAGGATATTGCCCAGCGTAAGGGTGTGAAGCTCGTGCTTCTTGCCGGTCCTTCGTCTTCCGGCAAGACTACATCCTGCAAGCGTCTGAGCATTCAGCTTGCCGTAAACGGACTGAAACCGTTGCAGATTTCGCTCGATGATTATTTCGTGGATAGGGATAAGACCCCGAAGGATGAGAATGGAGAATATGATTTTGAGAGCATCTATGCGTTGAATCTCGACTTACTCAACGACCAGTTTAATGCTCTGTTCCGTGGCGAGGAGGTGGAATTGCCGAAATATGATTTTCCTTCAGGCAAGAGCATCAAGAGCGGAAAGAAGCTGAAGCTGGAGCCTAACAATGTGCTGGTGGTAGAGGGAATCCACGCCCTGAACCCTGAACTGACGGCGCATATTCCGGAAGAGCAGATTTACCGCGTATATGCTTCGGCATTGACTACCATCCTGCTGGATAATCATAATTATATTCCGACAACCGACAACCGGCTGCTGCGTCGCATCATCCGCGACTATAAATATAGAGGTGTATCGGCTCAGGAAACCATTCACCGCTGGCCATCGGTAAGAGCTGGCGAGAACAAATGGATATTCCCGTTCCAGGAGAATGCCGATGCGATGCTCAATACGGCGATGCTCTATGAGCTGTCCGTGCTCAAGATGCAGGCGGAACCATTGCTGCAGCAGGTTCCGGAAAACTGCGAGGAATATGCGGAAGCTTACAGACTGCTGAAATTCCTGAAGTATTTCAAGGGAATCCCTTACAATAATCTGCCTCCAACTTCCCTATTGCGAGAATTTCTAGGCGGAAGTTCTTTCCATTATTAGGAGATTGGAGAAAGGAAAGGGCGTCTTTGCGAAATGAAGTAAGCCTCATTCCACTTTTTGCCTGGTTATGGCACAATATTGCCCTCGGCTGGGGCAATATTGTGCCATTGCCGGGCGTAATTTTTTGTGTCGTGAAGAAATATTGAAGGCAAGCGTTGTCGCATCGTATTCCTGTGGATATAACGCTACTCTCGCTTTTACTCTTCACTCTTCACATCTTGGGTGTAAGTGGTTGATATACAAAGGGTATTGTGCGTGAAGAGACAAGCCCGACTCTTCACCACTCTTCACCACTCTTCACCCTGATTCTTTTTGAGGGCGTAACCCCTTTTATTTAAACTATGTTTAGTCATCTATAATGACCAATATCTGTCTTCAATGATGGCTGAACTTCGTGATAAGTAAGCGGCTCCGCGTTTATACCTTGCATAAGGTGAAGAGTGGTGAAGAGTGGTGAAGAGTGAGGCCTGACTCTTCACCTGTTTAATGTGTTGATATTTAATGGGTTAATACCAATATGTGAAGAGTGAAGAGTAAAAAGGAAAGTGGCTTTCTATACAGCCACTTTCCGCTTTAGAGCTTGCTTCCGTAGCAGAGGTCTCCGGCATCGCCGAAGCCCGGAACGATGTATTTGTGCTCGTTCAGTCCCTCATCGATAGATGCACACCAGATGGTTGTCTTATCCTCCGGGAAAGTTTTCTTAACGTGCTCGATTCCTTCTGGAGCGGCAAGGACGCAAGCCACGTGGATATGCTTAGGATTTCCCTTGGTAAGGAATGCCTTCATGCCCATCTCCATGCTGATACCTGTAGCCAGCATAGGGTCGGCGATGATGAGCGTCTTGCCGGTAAGGTCTGGAGTAGCCAGATACTCGATATGTACGCCAATCTCGGTATGCTCCTTGTTGGTATATTCGCGGTAGGCGCTCACAAAGGCATTGCCTGAATGGTCGAAGATGTTGAGGAAACCCTCGTGGAAAGGAAGTCCGGCACGGAAGATAGTACCGATGACAATCTCGTCTGTAGGGAAATTAACCTGGGCTACACCGAGCGGGGTAGTCACGTCTCTGTTCTCGTAATTGAGAGTCTTTGAAATCTCGAAAGCCTCATACTCACCGATTCTCTTGATATTGTTGCGGAAGAGGAGTCGGTTCTTTTGATAATCACAATCGCGCATCTCTGCCAGGTAGCGGTTGATGATGCAATTGTGTTCGCTTAGATTATTTATTTTCATAAGTCGTAGTATTTAATTCTGTTGTCTAAATTGTTGCAAAGATAATGCAAGCGAGTGCAATGAAAGCTTGCTTTCGGATTGCCGAGTGCAGCTTATCTTATGCAAAGATAGTACAAATCTCGGAAACTACAAAATGTTTGGGCAACTTTTTGTAGCTTAGGTGGTGTCAAATATTAGGTTTATTTATACATTGGCATATGTCGTGTGATTATACGGCATTTGTCATCCAATCGTATGACAAGTGTCGTATAATCGCATGTCATATGTCATGCAATCATAAATAAGGGTTTCTTGCATCGTTATGGTTGCTTCCTTGCATCATATAAGACGCAACATTGTTACCATCCATCTCACCCTTGCCAATTTCAAGAAATACTCATTCGGAATGAGCCACCACAGAAGTAGATACTCATGAGAGAACGGATGATTTCGCTGTACCGATAACCGGACGATCTACACCTTAGACTGAGGGTCTTATCGATTACTGTAGACAATGTGGAGTCAAATTGCTCCATGATTGAAAAAAAACTCCAAAAGGTGTGAGTTTCTCAGATTTTATTTGTATCTTTGCCATGTCTATCGTTGAATTCTCTTGTTTGTTATGCAACACTAAGATAAGTGAATTCTTCGACATGACAAAGTCCTTGGCAACTTTTTGTTGCTCAGGTACTTAAAAAGTTTAAGTTATAATAGTGTTGCGGAATTAAGATAAAATAAAAACAAAACCATGAAACGTACTTGTTTCGCATTTCTTTCCCAATGCCTGCTTGTCATCATTATATTGACATCATGCAGTGACGACCAAACCGGTCTCTCCCCTGATATTAACATCCCGATTACCGGTTATTGGCAAATAGCCGATGGTGACATCAATGGCGATGGTGCCATTCAGGGCATCGTGGTACACAGTGACGAGACTGTCAGCGAATGGTTATATACCGGTGAAACCGCTAATCCTTATCAACTGGGTTTTAAAACAGGTAAATGGAGCGTGAACGGCAATCACTACGAGATGCAACTTCCTATCAGCAAAGGCGCCTATTATAATGTGACAGTGGCGGGAAACAATGACAGAACAATGTATCTTGCGTATAAAGGAAAAACATCTGTAGTGCCTTTCTATAAGCTGACATCCCTCCCTGGAAATGGAAACGAGATGATCACCGAACTTGAGGGCATGAAAATGTCGGGTTACACGATGGCTGACATCACGGGTTATTGGGAACATGATAACGAGAACGGCACAGGCTTCTATATCGATAATGAAGGAAACATCTCTGATTTGACATGTTTGTATAGTGAGGAAAAATATTATTCAGTGGAATATCATTCGGCAGAGGTGATACTTAATGGCAATGGCTGTGTCATCTCTTCTTTGGGTTCACAATGGATGGTGTATGCCGTAGGCAGCAACTCATTACTTGCCATTGACCGCAATAACAACAGTCACCAAGTGGAACACTTCGTGAAGAAAGATGTTCCTGATGAGATGATGCGAGCCGACGAGATTATGAAGACCCCTGTGCCTGCAGGACTGCTTGGCAAGTGGGAAACCATCCACTATACGCACATGATCAATGGTGAGAATGTTACCGATATTGACATTCTCAATGGTGATGATTGGAACAAGCAGTTTTGCCACACATTAGCTTTTTCAGAAAATCACAAAATATGCAAATGGGATAGGTTTGGAAGTCAGCTCTACGACCAATGCTTCATGTTGAAGGATGACAACATCACTATTGCAGCAGACTTGACCGGTCTCCTTTCCCCAAAATACAGTTATACAGAAACATGGACCATAAGCGACAAGACTGAAAACAGTATGAAGCTTACGCGCGAGCATGGTAATTCAACAGAATGTTATACCTATAAACAAAAATAATTTCAATGAAACATATCATAACAGTCGTTATCATGATGTTGTTGCCTATGTGGACAACAGCTCAAAACGAAAGTCGCCACGTGTCTGTCATTCCACATGCAGGCGTAACAATAGCCAAGATGAATGGCGCTGCACTAACGGTAGCAGAGAAATGGAAAGCCGGATATACTGTTGGAGCAAGCGTTGAGTTTCCTTTGTCGCAGAATTTTTCTCTGCTTACGGGAGCAGACTTCAGCCTGATAGGTACTGGACTTGAGAAACAGAAAGAGAAATATGCGTCTGCCGATGAAAAACTTGACGTGACGTATCTCTCCGTGCCTCTACAAATCAAGACATACTTCTCTGGTGTGAAAGGATTGGCTGCACATATTGGTGTGCAGGCTGGCATACTCCTCTCGGCAAAGGATAAGATGACTATACACAGCATACGCACGATGAACCTCGGCAACGACATATCATCAATGTACCTATGGGAATCGTACCAAGAGAAGAAATCGGAGGATGTAAGCAGTAAATTCCGCAATGTTGTTATTGGCATTCCCCTTGGAGTGAGCTACGAATGGCGACACATCACCCTCGACGCCTCCTATTGTTTCGAACTGCGACAGGCTATCAGTCTGAAGACAGACAACCCCGGTGGCTGGGGCTTCAACGACTCTCCAACGGCACGCAACCATGCCATATATATCACGGCAGGATATAAGTTCACGCTATAGATAGAAAGGCGCACCCGACAAACCCTGTGGAGGGCTGGGCAGATTTAAGGGTATATATTAAATTCAAGTTAAATCCAGTTGTCGTATATATTAAAGCCGTATATATTAAATAGGTGGAATCTCGTAGAAAAATGCAACTTCCGGATAAAGAACAGCAACGAATATTTGCAAAGTCAACGTGGCAAATTATAGACGAAATGGAGCGATTTTAATTTCTTTAACCAAAAAAGATTTTAAAATATATTATTTATATGCGAGAAACTTTGTTATAAAACATATTTTTCGTAACTTTGCGGCGGTTTTAGGAAAAAGGGGTTCTTTGGAGAATCCAATTAAAAAAGGATAAGTTTCAGAATAAATATTTCACAACTTAAATACATTTAAAAAAATGGCAAAGTTTGATAAGTCAGTTTTAGCAAAGTACGGAATCACAGGTACAACTGAGGTTCTCTACAATCCTTCTTATGAGGTATTGTTCAATGAGGAGACTAAGGAAGGTCTCGAGGGTTTTGAGGTTGGTCAGGAGACTGAGCTCGGTGCAGTTAACGTAATGACTGGTATTTACACTGGTCGTTCTCCTAAAGACAAGTTCATCGTTGACGATGCTACATCTCACGACACTGTATGGTGGGATTCTGAGGAATATCACAACGATAACCACAAGGCTACTCCAGAGGCTTGGAATGCCGTTAAGGAGATCGCTAAGAAGGAGCTTTCTAACAAGAAGTTGTTCGTAGTAGATGGTTTCTGCGGTACACACAAGGATACACGTATGAAGGTACGTTTCATCGTTGAGGTAGCATGGCAGGCACACTTCGTAACAAATATGTTCATCCGTCCTCAGAACGAGGCTGAGTTCGATCAGGAGCCAGACTTCATCGTTTACAATGCTTCTAAGGCAAAGGTTGAGAACTGGAAGGAGTTGGGTCTCCACTCAGAGACAGCCGTTGTATTCAACGTAACTTCTAAGGAGCAGGTTATCATCAACACATGGTATGGTGGTGAGATGAAGAAGGGTATGTTCTCTATGATGAACTACTTCTTGCCATTGAAGGGTATGGCTTCTATGCACTGCTCTGCCAACACAGATATGAACGGTGAGAACACTGCTATCTTCTTCGGTCTTTCTGGTACAGGTAAGACTACATTGTCAACAGACCCTAAGCGTAAGTTGATCGGTGACGATGAGCACGGATGGGACGACGAGGGTGTGTTCAACTTCGAAGGTGGTTGCTACGCTAAGGTTATCAACCTCGACAAGGAGTCTGAGCCAGACATCTACGGTGCTATCACACGTGACGCTCTCCTCGAGAACGTAACTGTAGCTAAGGATGGTAAGATTGACTTCGCAGATAAGACTGTTACCGAGAATACTCGTGTATCTTATCCTATCTACCACATCAAGAACATCCAGCGTCCATTCTCTCAGGGTCCAGCTGCTAAGCAGGTTATCTTCCTCTCAGCAGATGCATTCGGTGTATTGCCACCAGTATCTATCTTGAACGCTGAGCAGACTAAGTATTACTTCCTCTCTGGCTTCACAGCTAAGTTGGCTGGTACAGAGCGCGGTATCACCGAGCCTACTCCAACATTCTCTGCTTGCTTCGGTCAGGCATTCTTGGAGTTGCACCCAACTAAGTACGCTGAGGAGTTGGTAAAGAAGATGCAGAAGTCTGGTGCTAAGGCATACTTGGTTAACACAGGTTGGAACGGTACAGGCAAGCGTATCTCTATCCGCGATACACGTGGTATCATCGACGCTATCCTCGACCACTCAATCGACGCAGCTCCTACAAAGACTATCCCATTCTTCAACTTCGTAGTTCCTACACAGTTGGAAGGTGTAGATCCTAAGATCCTCGATCCACGTGATACATACGCTGAGGCTTCTCAGTGGGAGGAGAAGGCTAAGGATTTGGCTGCTCGTTTCATCAAGAACTTCAAGAAGTATGAGACAAACGAGGCTGGTAAGGCTCTCGTTGCTGCTGGTCCACAGCTCTAATTCGACTCTTCGAATTCATGCTAAATATGGAATCCCGTTTTCTCGCAAGAGAAGCGGGATTTCTTCGTTTTTATACCTCTAAATCACTAAAAAACTTAAAAAATGCGCCTAAAATGAATAATTTGCATAATAATAAGGAGAAAAGGGCGAGTTTTTGAAGAATTCTCTGTAAATTTGCAGCTAAAAAGAAAAATTGGATAGAATGAAAAGGAAGTTTTTAGCTTTCGTAGTGCTGCTGGCAGCTACTTTATCGCTCTCTTCATGTTTGAGCAGCGACGATAATTTAAATGTAGAATATACACATGATACTGCTATTACGGCGTTTTCTCTGGGATCACTCGATCAGTGGGGCAAGACCAAGGATGGTACCAAGGATTCCTTGTATAAAGCTGTTGTGGCAGGCGCTAATTATAAATTTTATATTGATCAGGCTACACGCCAGATTTATAATGTTGATTCCTTACCATGCGGAGTGAGGGATTCGGCTATGCTGGCTACTATTACAAGCAAGAATAGTAGCCTTGTCGTGTTGCAGGATATGGATAAGCCAGATTCGCTCATCACTTATTCCAGCACAGACTCTATCAATTTCTCCAAGCCAAGACTCATCCGTGTTTACAACAACGACTTCACTGCCTATGCTACATATACCGTGAAGGTAAACATCCATCAGGAAAAGGGTGATGTGTTCAACTGGCAGGAGAAGGCTCAGCAGAATACTGTGCTCTCTCAGCTCAGCCATCTGAAGATGGTTTCGCTGGGCAGCAATATCTATGTATTCGGCAAGAATGCTGAGGGATTGAAGATTTACAAGACTGCCAATACCGATGGTATGGGATGGCAGGAGATTACCGCCAATATCGCTTTCGGTGCGGATGACTATCAGAATGCGGTGGCTATGGGTAATAACCTCTATATCTTGTCAGACGGAAAGGTATATGCTTCTGCAGATGGCAGCAACTGGCAGGAGAAGGGAAGCGATGCTTCTCTCAAACTGATGGTAGGCGCCAGTAGCAAGAACCTTTATGCCTATACTGCTGCCGGTATCTCTGTTTCAAAGGATCAGGGTGCCAGCTGGACAGCTTTGGCGCTTGACAAGAGCGTTGATTATCTGCCAACAAATAATCTCTCTATGTGCTCTACCAGCATTCGCTCTACCAAGAACGTGGAGTATCTCATGCTGATGGGTACTCGTGACAAGAGTTATGGCGACTCTATCGCTACTATCTGGAACCACGTAGTAGACAATGATGCTGATGCTGCTGACAATGAGTGGAATTACTTCGAACTCGACAGCCATCAGCCATACAAGATGCCGATGATGGATCAGGTATTGACCTGTGCAGCAGATACAGGCTTTGTTGCTGTGGGCAGCAATGGCAAATGGTATAAGAGCAAGGATAACGGAGTTAGCTGGAAGGTTGACTCTCTGGTTACTCTGCCTGCAGCCTTTACCTTTAACGTTAACAGCAGCATCGGTTTCTGTCGTGATGCCAACAATTACTATTGGCTGATTCGTGGTGGTAATGTCTGGAAAGGCCGCTTCAATCGTGATGGCTGGCGCAAGGACCAGACTATTTTTGAATAACTGAAATGTAGTCATGATTCGTAACTTATGCAGCCTGTTGCTTCTCATCAGCTTGCTTTCCGTTCAGAAGGCGCAAGCGCAGGATGACCCGCAATATCGATTGGAGATAGGTGCGGGCATAGGTACTATGGCGTATGAGGGCGACTTTAATGGCAGCATTTTCAAGAATATGCAGCCGATGGCTGCCGTTGTGGGTCGATATAATATCGACCCATACAAAGACCTGCGGCTGAATATTGGCTTCGGCAAGATAAAAGGATCTTCTGACAATGTGGATTCTTATTTCCCTGACTATGCCGGGCAGCCTTACTCGTTTAACAATACGCTGGTAGATGCCAGCTTCGTGTTCGAGTATAACTTCTGGCCATACGGTACGGGTAGAGATTATCGGGGAGCCAAGCCGCTGGTGCCGTTCATCTTTGGTGGTCTGGGAGCCACCTATGCGACGGGAAGCGAAAAGAATGTGTTTACTGCCAATATCCCCCTGGGTATAGGCGCAAAATATAAAGTAAGTGAACGACTGAACGTAGGACTGGATTGGACCATCCATTTCTCGCTGAGCGATGAGCTGGATGGAGTGAAAGACCCTTACTGGGTAAGCAGTAGCGGAGCTTTCAAGAATACCGACTGCTACTCAACGCTGCAGGTGTCGCTGACCTATAGTTTCAGTGCAAAATGTAGAACTTGTAATAAAGAAGATTAATATGGACAACTTGGATATGAACAGAATACCTGAGCACATCGCCATCATCATGGACGGCAATGGACGCTGGGCAACAGAAAGAGGCAAGGACCGCAGTTATGGTCATCAGGCAGGAGTGGACGCAGTGCGTTGCATTACCTCAGAATGTACTCGCTTGGGTGTGAAATTCCTTACCCTCTATACCTTCTCTACCGAAAACTGGAACCGTCCTGCCGACGAGATTTCTGCCTTGATGGGACTGGTACTGTCTTCACTGGAAGATGAAATCTTCATGAAGAACAATGTACGTTTCCAGGTGATAGGCGATATGAAGCGATTGCCACAGGCGGTGCAGGATAAGTTGCAGGAAACAATGGATCATACTGCCAAGAATGATGCCATGACCATGGTGGTAGCCCTGAGCTACTCTTCACGCTGGGAAATCATGAAGGCGATGAAGGAAACCGTGAAGGAAGCCATGGAGAAGGGCACCAGCTATGAGGAAGTAGAGAAGATGCTGACCGAGGAGAACTTTGAGAAGCATCTGGAGACCAACTTCATGCCAGACCCAGACCTCCTGATCCGTACAGGTGGCGAGTTGCGTATCAGCAACTATCTGTTGTGGCAGATTGCATATTCAGAGTTGTATTTCTGCGATACTTACTGGCCAGACTTCAACGAGGAGTGTCTGCACAAGGCTATTGCGAGTTACCAGGCTCGCCAGCGTCGCTTTGGCAAGACTGAGGCTCAGGTAGAGGAAGAGGAAGAAAAGTAAAAAAACAACCCCCAATATAAGAAACGAAAATACATTATATATAATAAGGTATAAATGAACAAGCTAAGAAAGATTTTCATCCTGCTGCTAGGCGTTATGGCAAGTATGCAGATTCAGGCACAAGATAAGATCGTTAATCCCGACATCTCTTATGCTGGTACACCCCGTACGCTGAAACTGGGTGGCATCAATGTATCAGGTGTGGAAGGATACGAAGACTATGTGCTGACTGGTATCTCCGGACTTACAGTAGGAGATGAGATTACTGTACCTGGAGACGACATCACTACTGCTGTAAAGCGTTACTGGAAGCATGGACTCTTCTCGAAGGTTGCTATTGCTGCCGATTCTATCGTGGGTGAGAAACTCTATCTCCACATCTATCTGGCTGTTCGCCCTCGTATCTCAAACATCAATTACATCGGTTTGAAGAAGAGCGAACGTGAAGACATGGAGCAGAAACTCGGTATGGTGAAGGGTACGCAGGTTACTCCTAATATGCTGGACCGTGCCAAGATTCTTGCCAAGAAATACTTCGACGACAAGGGATTCAAGAATGCCGACATCCAGATTAACCAGCGTGATGACGTGGCTAACAAGGGACAGGTAATCCTTGATGTGATAGTAGACAAGAAGGAAAAGATCAAGGTACACGAGATTACCATCGATGGTAACGAGCAGCTGAGCGACAGGAAGATCAAGGGTGGACTCTTCTCCAAGGGTGCCTTTGCCAAGACTCATGAGGCTGGTAAGTTTGCCACTTTCTTCAAATCCAAGAAGTTTACACCTGAGCGTTGGAAGGAAGATAAGGAGAAACTGATCGAGAAATACTACGAGTACGGTTATCGCGATGCACAGATTCTGGAAGACAGCGTGAGCAACTTTGATGACAAGCATGTAAATGTATATGTCAAGGTTGATGAAGGCAAGAGATATTATCTGAGAAATATCACATGGTCGGGTAATACCGTATACAATACCTTCGATCTGGATCGCATTCTGGGTATGAAGAAGGGTGATGTATATAACCAGAAGTTGCTGAAAAAGCGACTCAATGAGGACGATGATGCGGTTTCCAACCTCTATTATAACAATGGTTACGTGTTCTCCAACATCAATCCTGCCGAAATCAATATCGACGGAGATTCCATCGACCTGGAGATGCGCGTGACAGAAGGACCTCAGGCTTATCTGAGCCATGTACGTATCAACGGTAATACCCGTCTCTATGAGAACGTAGTACGTCGTGAGCTCCGTACCAAGCCAGGTGATCTCTTCTCTAAGGATGCCCTGATGCGTTCGGCACGTGAGTTGGCTTCCATGGGTCACTTCGATGCAGAAAAGGTGGCACCAGACGTAAAGCCTAATCCTGAGGATGGTACTGTAGATGTAAACTGGAACCTGGAGCAGAAGAGTAACGACCAGATTGAATTCTCGCTCGGTTGGGGTCAGACCGGTGTCATCGGACGTGTGGGATTGAAGCTCAACAACTTCTCCATGGCAAACCTCTTCAACAAGAACAAGGAGCACCGTGGTATCATGCCTATCGGTGACGGTGAGGTGCTCAGTATCGGTGCACAGACCAACGGTACCTACTATCAGAGCTACAACGTTAGCTACTCTACCAACTGGTTTGGCGGCAAGCGTCCTATCCAGTTCAGCGTAGGTGCATACTACAGTAAGAGTACCGACGTGTCAAGCAACTATTACAATAGTGCAGCCATGTACAACTATCAGAGTTACTTATATGGCTATGGTTCCAGTTACTATAACAACTACGAGAACTATTACGATCCAGACAAGTACATCCAGATGGTGGGTGTGAGCCTCGGTTGGGGTAAGCGCCTCCGTTGGCCGGATGATTACTTCACCTTGTCTGTGCAGTTGGCTTACCAGCGCTACATGATGAAGAACTGGAGCTATATGTTGATGACCAACGGTAATGCGAACAACTTGAACTTGACTATTGCATTGAACCGTACATCAACCGACAACCAGCTCTTCCCACGTACAGGTTCTGAGTTCGAGGCAAGCGTCAACCTTACTCCACCATGGAGTGCGTTCGACAACAAGGACTACAAGAATCTGGCTAACAACTCTCAGTCTGCCACCTATTCAATGGAGCAGCAGGAGAAGTATCGCTGGATAGAGTATCACAAGTGGAAGTTCAAGTCTAAGACTTATACAGCACTCACAGAGGGGCAGAAGTGCTTCGTATTGATGACCCGTGTAGAACTCGGTTTGCTCGGTGCTTACAACAAGTACAAGAAGAGTCCATTCGAGACCTATTATGTGGGTGGTGACGGTATGAGCGGTTATTCATCATATTATGGTGAGGAAACTATCGGTCTCCGTGGTTATGAGAACGGTTCTGTATCATACGGCCGCAGCACAGGTTACTATGCTTATGCCTACGACCGCTTCTCACTGGAGCTCCGTTATCCATTCCTCCTGGGTAATACCACCATTTATGGTTTGACCTTTGTTGAGGCTGGTAACGCCTGGTATGATACCAAGGACTTCAATCCATTCAGCATGAAGCGTAGTGCCGGTGTGGGTGTTCGTATCTTCCTGCCAATGGTAGGTTTGATGGGTATCGACTGGGCATACGGTTTCGACAAGGTATGGAACGGAAGCCAGTATAAGAAGGGTGGAAGCCAGTTCCACTTCATCTTAGGTCAGGAATTCTAAAGATAAATTTTATGAAGAAAATAGTATTGATGCTGATGATGGCTGTAGCAGCCATCTCAGCACATGCACAGAAATATGCATTGGTAGATATGGAATATATCCTGAAGAATATTCCAGCTTATGAGCGTGCCAACGAGCAGTTGAACCAGGCTAGTCTTCTTTGGCAGGCTGAGGTAGAAGCTCTGAATACGGAGGCTAGCACTCTGTACAAAAACTACCAGAACGAAGTGGTCTTCCTCTCACAGGAGCAGAAGAAGGCTAAGCAGGATGCCATCATGCAGAAAGAGAAAGAGGCAAGCGACCTGAAAAAGAAATATTTCGGGGCTGAAGGCGAGCTCTATAAAAAGCGTGAGGCACTGATGGGACCTATCCAGGAAGAGATTTATAATGCCGTCAAGGAAATCTCAGATTTGCGTGGTTATACACTGGTAATAGACCGTGCCAGCAACAATGGTATCATTTTTGCTTCGCCAAAGGTAGATATTAGCAACGAAGTGCTCCAAAAATTAGGTTATTCCAAATAATAATTGTAAATTTGCAGCCGATAGTGAACGTATGGCGCTTGCAAGGCGGCATGGGAACATGAATTAGAATTAATAATCAAAAAGAAATAAAACAATGAAAAAGCTTATTTTAATGTTGATGCTTTGTGCACCAATGACAATGATGGCACAGAAGTTTGGCAAGGTAAATACACAGCAGATCATGCAGTCTTTGCCAGATGTTGCTAAGGCTAACGGCGAGATGGAAGCTCTCCAGAAGCAGAAGGAGAACGACCTCAAGGCTATGCAGGACGAGTTCCAGCGCAAGGCTGACGAGTACCAGAAGGGTGCCAGCACCATGAACGCTACTGCTAAGCAGCAGAAGGAAACTGAATTGCAGGGTCTTCAGCAGAAGATTCAGCAGGCTTACCAGGATGGTCAGCAGGAGTTGCAGAAGAAGAGCAGCGAGCTCATGCAGCCTATCGTAGCTAAGGTTCGTACTGCTATCGAGGCAGTAGGTAAGGCTGGTAACTATACTTACATCTTCGAGGAAGGTTCTGCTGTTTATACAGGTACCAACGTGGTTGATGTAACCAAGGAGGTTCAGGCTAAGATTAAGTAATCAATCGGTTCATTCGATAGTAAGCTGAGGGCAGGCACAAGTGCCTGCCCTTATTTATCATCCAGTATATTCATATATAATATAATAAGGTATCACGCATCATGAAAAAGAATCTCTTATTTTTGGCTTTCGCTCTCGTTTCGCTCTCGGCTTCTGCCCAGCAGAATCCAACGGTGGGAGCACAACAGGCAACTACTGCAGCCCAGCCGGCATTGCGATTTGGCTACTTCAGTTTTGAGCAGGTTTTTCATACTATGCCTGGCTATGCCATAGCCAAGCATAATATGGACGAACTCCGTGGCAAATACGATGAAGAAACCAAGCGTGTAGAGACCGAATTTAACAGCAAGTATGAGGAATTTCTTGATGGCCAGCGCTCTTATGCCAAGTCTATCTTAGAGAAAAGACAGGCTGAGCTGCGTGAGTTGATGGAGAAGAATATTGCCTTCAAGGCTGAGGCTGCCCGTCTTCTGAAAAAGGCAGAGGAGGAGGCTTATGCTCCATTAAAGGCAAAGATGAATGCTGCCTTACAGCAGATAGGTAAGGAGAACGGATTTGCTTTCATTCTCAATACCGATAACAATGCCACTCCTTATCTGAGTGCTGAGATGGGTGTGGATATTACAGAAGCACTAAAGGAGAAAATGAAATGATGTTGCCATCTAATCCGGGACCTATCGGTATCTTCGATTCGGGCTATGGCGGTCTTACCATCCTGCATGGATTGCGCCAGCTCTTGCCACAGTATGACTATATGTACTTGGGCGACAATGCGCGTGCCCCTTACGGTTCCCGTTCCTTCGAGGTTGTATACAAGTTTACCCGTCAGGCGGTTATCAAACTGTTCTCAATGGGTTGTCATCTGGTTATCCTGGGTTGCAATACGGCATCGGCTAAAGCCCTGCGTTCCATCCAGCAGAGGGATATTCCGGAATTGGATCCGGATCGCCGCGTGCTGGGTATTATCCGGCCAACTGCCGAGGTGATTGGCGAACTCACCAAGAGCCGGCATGTGGGTATTCTTGCCACGGAAGGTACCATCAAGAGTGAGAGCTACAAGATGGAAATAGGTAAGCTGTGGCCAGACATAGAGGTAAATGGTGTGGCTTGTCCTCTGTGGGCTGCCATCGTAGAAGCTAATGAAGCGGATAGTCCCGGTGCTGATTACTTCGTCAAGAAACGCATCGATCAGTTGATGCGCAAGGATGCTGATATTGATACCATCATTCTGGGTTGTACCCATTATCCGCTGCTCATGAGCAGCATCGTGAAGAATATTCCTGACGGGGTGAGGGTTGTACCGCAGGGACAGTATGTGGCAAACAGCCTGAAGGATTATCTGAAACGCCATCCAAACATGGAACAGATGGTTACGAAGGGTGGAACCTGCCAGTATCTGACTACAGAAAGTGAGGAAAAATTTAAAGAGTCTGCGATGATCTTCCTGCATGAGCAGGTAAGTGTTACCCACGTAGACCTGGAATAATTTATAATTTATAATTTATAATTAATAGTTGAGAATTATGCAAGAAACAAGACAAAACCGTATATCAAGACTTCTCCAGAAGGAGTTGAGTCTTATCTTCCAGTCACAGACCCGCATGATGCACGGTGTGATGGTAAGTGTAACAAAGGTAAGAGTAAGTCCGGATCTCAGCATCTGTACTGCATACCTCAGTGTGTTCCCATCAGAGAAGGGTGAGGAGATATTGAAGAATATCAATGCCAACGAGAAGACTATCCGTTTCGACTTGGGTAGAAAGGTGAGAAACCAGTTGCGTATTATTCCTGAGCTCCGCTTCTTCCTGGATGATAGTCTGGACTATCTGGAGCATATCGACGAACTCTTGAAAAAGTAAAAGAGTAAAGAAGTAAAAAGGTAAAAAGACAAATGAATTTTCCATTCTTTATAGCTCGTAGGTATCTTTTCTCAAAGAAGAGCACACACGTTATCAACGTGATCAGTTCTATCTCTGTGATTGGTGTGGCTGTGGCTACGATGGCTTTGGTTATCGTATTGAGCGTGTTTAACGGTTTTCATGACCTGGTGGCATCGCTCTTTACGAGTTTTGATCCACAGCTCAAGGTTGTGCCTGTGGAGGGAAAGACAGCCCCTTCTGATGATCCCATTCTAACCCAGATTCGCTTGCTGCCAGAAGTGGATGTGGCTACGGAAACCGTAGAGGATCAGGCGTTGGCTATCTATCAGGGCAAGCAGGCTATGGTTAAGATTAAGGGTGTGGAAGATAACTTCTCAGAGTTGTCGCACATTACTGATATCTTGTATGGAGACGGCACTTACTCTCTTCATGCGGCAAACCTGGAGTATGGTATCCTGGGTATCAGGCTGGCGCAAACCATGGGTATCGGAGCTCAATGGGATGGTTATCTCAAGATTTATGCTCCAAAGAAAGAAGGACAGTTGGATTTGTCGAATCCAGGAGAGGGCTTTGTTGCCGATTCGCTCAATTCGCCTGGCGTGCTTTTCTCGGTAAGGCAGTCGAAATATGACAAGAACTACATCGTAACCTCCATAGCCTTCGCACGCAATCTCTTCGGACAGCAAGGAATGCTCTCCGATCTGGAAATCCGTTTGAAGGAAGGTAGCAATCTGAATGCCGTCAAGGCTGAGATGCAGAAGATTGCCGGTACCAAGTATAAGGTGCTTGACCGCTTTGAGCAGCAGGAAGATACTTTTAAGATTATGTCAATCGAGAAATTGATGGCATATATCTTCCTGACCTTTATCCTGGTGGTGGCTTGCTTCAATATCATCGGCTCGTTGTCGATGCTCATCATTGACAAGAAGAATGATGTGGTGACGTTGAGGAATCTGGGTGCCAATGATAAGCAGATTACGAGAGTCTTCCTTTTCGAAGGACGTATGATTGCCGTGATTGGTGCCGTGATAGGTATCGGATTGGGATTGTTGCTTTGTCTCTTACAGCAGCAGTATGGTTTCGTTCGCCTGGGTGAATCTGAAGGCTCGTTTATCGTGGATGCTTATCCGGTCAGCGTACATTATACAGATGTGGCTATCATCTTTGTTACGGTCATCGCCGTGGGATGGCTTGCCGTATGGTATCCGGTACGGGCATTGAGTAAAAGACTATTGAGTTAATAGAAAGAAATTTTGTCCTTTGCTGTTTTTAGGCACGGATTACACGGATTTTTTATGACTTTACTTACATTAGCAGCATAAATCCGTGTAATCCGTGCCTTATCTATACCCTAAGCAAGATATTTATGACACCCCCTCTTCTTTTTTATTCTTATTTTTTTCTGATGAGTGTCAAACCATCGCGCAGCGGCAGAATCACCACTTCTACACGGGGGTCGTTGGCAATCAGGTCGTTGAAGGCACGAATGCCCTTGGTCTGATGGTCACGGTCGTAGGCAGGGTCAATAACATGCCCATCCCATAATGTGTTATCTGCAAGGATGTATCCGCCAGGGTTCAGAATCTTCATCACCATTTCGTATGTCTCGATATAGGTGCGCTTGTCGCCATCCACAAAAGCCATGTCGAACATCACTCCCAGCTTGGGCGCTTCTACATTGGCATCTCCGATGCGGAAGTCTATTTTGTCGGCAACATCCGAACCTTCTATCCAGGGACGGGTGAAATCTTCCATCTCGTCGTTGATTTCGAAAGTGTATAACTTGCCACCTTCCTGCAGTCCCTGCGCCAGGCAGATGGCGCTATAGCCGCTGAAAGTGCCTACTTCCAGAATATTTTCAGGACGTATCATCTGTACAAGCATCTTGAGCAGACGACCCTGAATATGACCACTTGCCATACGGCCGTGGATGGTGTGGATATTCGTGGCCCGGTAAAGACGGTATAGATAATCGCCTTCTGGCTCAATATGCTGGCAGATGTATTTGTCGATAAGTTCTGTCTCTGTCATATTATTGATTGGCTATGATTCCTGCAATGGCAAGGTCGTAAGAAGCCAGACCGAAACCGCAGATGACTCCGAGGCAAGCGCAGGAAATATAAGAATGATGACGGAACTCTTCACGTTTGTGCACGTTGGAGATGTGAACCTCAACGCAAGGACATTTCAAACTCCGGATGCAGTCTTGCAAGGCAATACTTGTATGGGTATAGGCACCTGCATTGAGAACTACTCCATCGTAAGAGAATCCCACTTCCTGTAATTTGTTGATAAGCTCACCCTCGATGTTGCTCTGATAGTAATCTATCTCAACATCAGGATATTTAGCCTTTAACTGAGGTAAGTAACTCTCGAAAGAATTGCTGCCATAAATGCCTGGTTCACGAACACCTAAGAGGTTCAGGTTTGGACCATTGATGATTTGTATTTTCATAAACAATCGATTTTTATTTTCTCTAAATCAATATTTTTTTGTATCTTTGCGGCAGAGAGCAGACTCGATGTCTTGAATGAAGAAAAGACAAAGAGCATCAATTCTCTGCTTTCAGATGCAAAGGTAAGAATAAAAATGGAAACAGACAAGAAAATTGGTAATGATTTTATCAGGAATTATATGAGGTACCTCAAGTTGGAGCGCAGCTACTCGCTCAATACGCTTGAGGCATATCGTCATGATCTGCAATTCCTGATAGAATATGGAGAAGAGAATGACAAGTCGCTTCTGGAAATGAGATTGGAAGATTTGGAAACCTTTTCTGCCAGCTTGCATGATAAGAAGATAGGAGCCCGTTCGCAAGCCCGTATTCTGAGTGGCGTGCGTTCTTTCTATCGCTTTCTGGTACTCGATGGTTATATAAAGGATGATCCTACGGAACTCTTGCCTTCTCCTCAGATAGGACAGCACTTGCCTGAGTATCTTTCCGTGGAAGAAGTGGATGCCCTGGAAGGTGCCATTGACTTATCCAAATGGGAAGGACAGCGCAACAAGGCAATTATAGAAACTCTCTTCTCTTGCGGTCTTCGGGTGTCTGAGTTGGTTAACCTCAAGAAAAGTGATGTGTTTGAGGAAGAAAAGTTTATCCGTGTTCTTGGAAAGGGAAGCAAGGAACGACTTGTGCCTATCTCGGGTAAAGCATTGAAGGAAATCAACTTATGGTATATTGACCGGAATCTCATGAAGATAAAACCTGGCGAAGAAGACTATGTGTTCCTGAACCGTAGAGGTGCCCATCTCACACGCACCATGATACTTGTCATGATCAAGCAGACAGCACAGGATGCCGGTATCAAAAAAACGATTTCGCCGCATACTCTGCGACACAGTTTCGCCACAGCTCTGTTGAAGGGAGGGGCTGATCTCAGAGTTATACAGGACTTGCTTGGACATGAGGATATAGGGACGACAGAAGTCTATACTCATATAGAAACTTCCGATCTTCGTGAAGCTATATTGAAACACCATCCACGTAATATCAAGAAGTAAATCGGGCATTCTGAGGAAAATGTAGTCACATGGTCCTCAGAATGCTCGTTTTTTCTATAGAAAATAGCAGAATCTGAAAAAAAATGCGTAACTTTGCAGCCGCAAATAAATGAATATCAATAATTAATAGAAAATAAAGGAGAAAATATGGCATATTTGTTTTCATCAGAATCAGTTTCTGAAGGACATCCAGATAAAATATCTGATCAGATTTCAGACGCATTGCTAGACCAGTTCCTGGCATACGATGACCATTCACACTGTGCAATTGAGACTTTTTGTACTACTGGTCAGGTTGTCATCATGGGCGAGGTGCGTTCTAATGTATACGTAGACTTGCAGACTATAGCACGCAAGACCATCAAGAAGATTGGTTATACCAAGAGCGAATATCAGTTCGATGGTGATTCTTGCGGTATTCTTACTGCTATTCATGAGCAGAGTGATGACATCAACCGCGGCGTAAGTCGTGAGGAAGATGAGAATCAGGGTGCTGGTGACCAGGGTATGATGTTCGGTTATGCTACTAATGAAACCGAAAACTACATGCCTGTATCACTTGACTTGGCACAGCTCATCATGCGAGTACTTGCTGATATCCGTAAGGAAGGCAAGGTGATGACTTATCTTCGTCCAGACTCCAAGAGTCAGGTTACTATCGAGTACTCTGATGATAATATTCCACAGCGCATCGATACTATCGTTGTTTCTACCCAGCATGATGATTTCATCAAGAAGCCAAATGGTGAGGACGATGACGAGGCTATGTTGGCAAAGATTCGTGAGGATGTACTCAATATCTTGATTCCACGTGTCAAGACTCACTTGAGCGATAAGGTGTTGGCTCTCTTCAACGATGATATCAAATATTTTGTAAACCCAACCGGTAAGTTCGTTATTGGTGGCCCTCATGGAGATACAGGTCTTACAGGTCGTAAGATTATCGTAGATACTTATGGCGGTAAGGGTGCTCATGGTGGTGGTGCCTTCTCAGGTAAGGACTCTAGTAAGGTAGACCGTTCTGCTGCTTATGCAGCTCGTTATATCGCCAAGAATATGGTAGCAGCTGGTGTTGCAGACGAAATGTTGGTACAGGTAAGTTATGCTATCGGCGTGGCAGAACCTGTAAGCATCTATGTGAACACTTATGGCAGAAGTCATGTGAATATGACAGATGGTGAAATCGCCAAGAAGATTGCCGAGATGTTCGACCTCCGTCCAAAGGCTATTGAGCGCCAATTGAAATTGCGCCAGCCAATGTTCTTTGAGACTGCTGCTTATGGTCACATGGGACGTAAGAACGAAGTTGTAGAGAAAACCTTCACCAGCCGTTATCATGAAGCAAAGACCATGAAGGTTGAACTCTTCACATGGGAGAAGCTTGACAAGGTAAACGAAATAAAGAAAGCATTCGGACTATAAGGAAAGGATAAATATAAAGAATGGTGCAACAAGCAGATTCGATATTGACAGCAGAAACAGCACTTGAGGCTGCAGAACAGCAGCAGGTGCAGAAGCAACATGGCAGCCAACTCACACCCAAACAGGTGTTGAGTTGGCTGCCAAAGAATGCAACCCCTGCTCAGCAAGACTCAATGATACGCGCGCACATTAAACCTAGTGAAATACACTGGAGCGAAATGCCCGACACGTTGCATCTACCAGGACATAAACCAGGAAAGAGTTTTCGAGATGTCAGTTTACCACAGTATTATCGCGAATCATTCTTTTCTAAGGATTCATTGTTTCACCCAGAACTGAAAGGTGGTCGATTAGGTGTTGCGGGAGATCCTGTACCCTATACGGTGGCAGGAGATAATTTCATTACCTCGCTCTTGTTGCTCTGTTTTGTGATGGCTTGTGTGGCATTCGCTAAAACCAAGCAACTCATTCTGCGACAGGCAAAGACTTTCTTCCGTACCCCATCGTTGGGAACAACTGAGATATCGGAGACAAGTAATGAAATCAGATTTCAGTTCTTCTTCGTATTGCAGACGTGTCTCCTGATAGCTATAGGATATTTCATCTATTCCAAGGCTTCTATCAGCGATACTTTTACCATCGAGCAATATCAGGTGATAAGTATATATGCGGGATGCGTGGGAGGATATTTCCTAATGAAGGCAATCCTCTATAGCATATCGGGTTGGGTGTTCTTTGATAAGAAAAAAAATGTACAATGGCTTAAGGCTTACCTCTTTCTGATATCCTGTGAAGGGGTGGCTTTGTTCCCTATGGTGATGCTGCTGTCGTATTTCGATTTTTCGCTTCAGGTGGCAGTCATTTATACGCTAGTAGTACTAGGAATAGTTAAAATATTATCGTTTTACAAGACATATCTAATCTTTTTTAAAAGAAATGGTGTGTTTTTGCAAATATTTTTGTACTTTTGTGCCCTCGAAGTGGTACCGTTGTTTGCCCTATGGGGTGGACTCGTATTGATAAGTCATTATCTGAAAATAAACTTTTAAGACAAAATGGTAAAGAAGATTTTAGTTTCTCAACCCAAACCAGCAAGTGAGAAGTCTCCTTATTTTGATATTGAAAAGGAATTCGGCGTGGAATGTGTTTTCCGCCCATTCTTTAAGGTTGAGGGACTTACAGCTAAGGAATTCCGTCAGCAGAAGATTAATCTGTTAGACTATACTGCCGTGGTATTTACTTCACGCCATGCAGTAGACAACTATTTTAAGTTGGCAAAAGAAATGCGCATTACCATCCCTGAAGACATGAAATACTTTTGTGTCATCGAGACGATTGCGCTCTACATCCAGAAGTACGTGCAGTATCGTAAGCGCAAGGTTTTCTTTGGCGATACAGGTAAGATTGACGGTTTGATGGCACAGATGGCTCGTCATAAGACCGAAAAGTATCTTGTTCCATTGAGCTGCGTTCATAATGATGATATCAAGGACTTGCTTGATGAGAAGAAGTTGAAGCACACAGAGTGTGTGATGTATCGTACTGTAAGTAATGATTTTACTGAAGAGGAGATAAAGAACTTCGACTATGACATGATGGTTTTCTTCAGTCCAACAGGTGTAAAGGCTCTCAAGAAGAATTTCCCTAAGTTTGAACAGGGCAATATAGCCTTGGCTGCTTTTGGACCAGCTACAGCCAAGACTGTGGCAGATGAAAATCTCCGCCTTGACTTGGAGGCTCCTACCAAGGAATTCCCTTCTATGACAGGAGCGCTGAAGGATTATCTGAAACGTCATAATAAATAGATTATTAGAGAATTGTAAATATGTCGGATCAAGGAATATACACATTCGGAAAAAACGAGCATCTATGCAAGCATCTGCTGATAGATTTGCTCTTTAAGGGACATGCCAAGGCTATGACGGCATGGCCTATACGAATGGTATATTTACTGGTAGACAAAAAGGAAGAGCAGGAGCAGTCGGTGCAGGTACTGATCAGTGTTTCCAAACGCTTTTTTAAGCGAGCTGTTAAACGTAATAGAGTGAAGCGACAAATTCGTGAGGCTTTCCGCTATAACAAGATGGCTTTGGAAGAACAGATGAAGGAACTGTCGGGTAAGCAATTGCTTGTGGCTTTCATTTGGCAAGATGGAAAATTGCATGAATCGGCTGAAATCAATGCCAAGATGCATCAGCAGATGAAGCGATTGGTTGAGAAATTGCAAAATGAAACGGGAGTGAAGAAATCATCTTGTGCTGAGCCTGGTTTATGAGAAAGTTGTTGCATTCTTTAATGCTTGGTATTAAAAAAGCATTGATGTGGGGATTGTTGCTACCAATCATCTTCTATCAGAAGTGCATAACCCCTTATACGCCACCATCGTGCCGCTTTCAGCCCACTTGCTCAGAATATGCGAGACAAGCCATTCTGAAGCATGGTCCTTTCAAAGGACTTGCTTTGGCTATATGGCGTATCTTGAGATGCAACCCTTGGGGTGGTTCGGGCTATGACCCCGTGCCGTAAGTTTCCGACTTTATCGTTGGGCCCCATATACATATTATATAATATATAAAGAAATCACATTCGATGGCAAAAAATTTTGTTGAAGAATTGAAATGGCGTGGTATGCTGGCGCAGATTATGCCAGGTACTGAGGAATACCTTAACACCCACATGGTGTCTGCCTATCTCGGAACAGACCCTACTGCAGACTCTCTGCACATCGGTCACCTTTGCGGTATCATGATGTTGCGTCACTTGCAGCGTTGTGGTCACAAACCTTATCTCCTCGTTGGAGGTGCTACAGGTATGATTGGCGACCCTTCTGGCAAAAGCCAGGAGCGTAATCTTCTCGACTCTGAGACTCTCTATCATAACCAGGAAGCTATCAAGAAGCAGGTTTCTAAGTTCCTTGATTTTGATGGTAATGAGCCTAACAAGGCTGAGTTGGTAAACAACTACGACTGGATGAAGGACTTCACCTTCCTTGACTTTGCTCGCGTGGTAGGTAAGCACATCACAGTAAACTATATGATGGCGAAGGATAGCGTGCAGAAGCGTTTGAATGGTGAGGCTCGTGACGGCTTGTCTTTCACGGAGTTCACCTATCAGTTGCTTCAGGGCTACGACTTCCTCTATCAGTATGAGAAGTATGGCGTGCGCCTCCAGTTGGGTGGTAACGACCAGTGGGGTAACATGACTACCGGTACAGAGCTGATTCACCGTACATTGGGTAACGACGCAGAGTGCTTCTGCCTCACTTGCCCATTGATTACCAAGGCAGACGGCAAGAAGTTCGGTAAGACAGAGAGCGGTAACATCTGGTTGGATCGCAACCGTACTACTCCTTATGCTTTCTACCAGTTCTGGTTGAACGTAAGCGATGACGACGCTGAGAAGTATATCAAGATCTTTACCGACCTTGATAAGGAGACTATCGATGCCCTCGTAGAGGAGCACAAGCAGGATCCAGGTCGCCGTGTACTCCAGAAGCGTCTGGCTGAGGAGGTTACCGTGATGGTTCACTCTCAGGAGGACTTGGATATGGCTATCGCAGCCAGCAACATCCTCTTCGGTAAGGCTACCAAGGAGAACTTGGCACAGCTCGATGAGGCTACATTGAACGATGTTTTCGCTAATGTACCTCACTACGACCTCGACAAGAACTTGCTCGGTGGTACAGCTGTTGACCTCTTTAACCAGGAAGGTATGCAGATTTTCCCAAGTAAGAGCGAGATGCGTAAGCTCGTTAAGGGTGGTGGTGTTTCACTCAACAAGGAGAAACTCGCAGCTTTCGACCAGGTAATCACTGCTGATGACCTGATTGACGGCAAGTATCTTTTGGTTCAGAAAGGTAAGAAGAACTACTTCTTGATTACCGTTAAGTAATCGTTAAAAGTATTGAAAATATTTGGTAGTGGAGAAAAATTCCACTACCTTTGTAGCCGATTTGCTTGTCCTATGGTGTAATGGTAGCACTACAGTTTTTGGTTCTGTCAGTGGTGGTTCGAATCCGCCTGGGACAACAGGTCATGAATAATCCTTCAAGTCTTTGCGGATTTGGAGGGTTATTTTGTTATATAAGAGTTTAGTTTAGGTAGAAAAGGTTTATGCAAGAGATAGACTTGATATTTCAGCAACATTATCGTCCACTATGTCTTTATGCCACTCATTATCTGCATGATATCGATGAGGCTGAAGATGTAGTGCAGGATTGTTTTGTGAAATTGATAAGCAGGAGCATCATGCCGGAAAACATCAAGGCTTTCTTATATACCTCTGTGCGCAATGCCTGCATCGACCGGTTGCGCCGCCAGTATCCGATAGATACGGAGATTTCTCCTTCTGACTTGAGCGGCACAATCTCTGATAATCAGGCGCAGGAAAGTTCTTTCCGGGAGGCGGAACTGTGGACGGCTATCGAGCTATTACCCGAACGATGCAGGGAAATCTTCCTGATGAGCAAGCGTGATGGCATGACTTATCGGGAGATTGCCGAGGAACTGGACCTGTCGGAAAAGACCGTGGAGCATCAGATTTCCAAGGCTTTAAAGACCTTGCGAGGCAAGAAAGAGGATTTTCTTGCAGATTTTTTCTATATTTTACCTTTCATCCATGGGGGTATTCTGTAATTTTTGCGTTATAGCAATAAAAGAATGAATAAAAGTACAGTTATGAAAGGTAAAGAGATTATTTTTGCGCTCTCAATTCTGGCCTTGCCAACACCAACGTTGGCAGGCACGCCGAAGATGATGGTGGAGGCTCAGACTTCTACCACCATCCGTCAGCAGATGGATTGGCTGCACCGTATTAGGAAAATCAACTTCGTCTATGATTCATCGCTTGATGGGGAATTGAACATCAAGTATCATGGACCAGATATCCAGCATCTTTCGGTGAAGAAGGCACTGAAGGCGCTTTTCGAGAAAACTCATATTCTATATACTATCAATGCGAACTATGTGATATTGAAGCGAAAACCCGTACAACAAATATCAACATCTTACACGAATATCAATCACAAAGTTCAGCAGGTTCAGCGTCGCCACACTCTCAGCGGATATGTCCGTGATGAGAGTGGCGAATCGCTGATTAATGCCACCATTTATGATTTGACGGATGGCATCGGCACAACCACCAATGAGTATGGTTTCTTTTCGCTTACCCTGCCAGAAGGCGAGCATCAGCTTCGCTTTTCGTATGTGGGCTATGCCGACAAGGTGGAGAAAGTGAATCTCTCGAAAGATATGCATCATAATATGGCGCTCTGTGTTGATGCTAAACTGCCTGAGGTGGTGGTAGATGGCGACTTGAACTCTCCGCTTCTGACCACACAAACCGGCAAGCACTCCTTTTCGAACAAGGATATCAAGACCGAGTTTGCCCTGATGTCTTCACCGGATGTGGTGAAGACCCTGCAGCGTGTGAGTGGAGTGGCAGAAGGACAGGAGTTGGCAAGCGGACTCTATGTGCATGGCGGCAATGGTGATGAGAACCTTTATCTGATAGATGGTACTCCGCTTTATGATACGAATCATGCGCTGGGGCTTTTCTCCAGTTTCAATGCCGATGTGGTGAAAAACGTGGATTTCTACAAGAGCGGCTTTCCTGCACGATATGGTGGAAGATTGTCGTCGGTGGTGGATGTGCGTACTGCCGATGGAAACATGAATCAGTTTCATGGTGCCTATCGCATCGGACTGCTCGATGCCAGCGTGCAGTTTGAAGGACCTATCCAGAAAGGCAAGACCTCTTATAATATAGGTATGCGCCGTTCCTGGTTGGATCTGCTGTCCCGTCCCTTGACCAAGGCTTTCTCTGAGCCTGACGATAAACTTTCGATAGGTTATTACTTCATGGACTTGAATGCCAAGGTAACCCATCGTTTCAACGACCGTTCGAAAATAGACTTGAGTCTCTATCACGGAAAAGACAGTTGGGACGTGAAGGATGATTATGATGAAAGTAAGGCGGATGGGTATCAACCCAACCAAAGCTATGACAAGGGCTTGACGAAGTCGCAGCTGGATTGGGGAAACTTTAATGTTGCACTCAACTGGAACTACCTGTTCTCTCCGAAACTCTTTTCAAACATTACAGCGGTGTATTCCCATAATCGTTCCAAGTTGTATTCCTTTGATGATGAGCGTTACATCAATCCTTCGGGAGAGAATGCCACTTCTGTCACTCACTTGGAGCATGGTTATACCTCAACGATTTATGATGCGGGCTATCGTCTGGCATTCGATTACCGTCCGAACCCTCGTCATCATTTCCGTTTTGGAAGCGACTATACGATGCATCTCTTTCGCCCCCAGACAGCTATGCAATTGGATTATACTGGATATGAGGGAAATGCATCAGCCCAAGTTGATACCATCCGAATGAATAGTAGTAATCGTCATGTGGCGCATGAGTGGACGGTATACGCAGAGGATGAAATCAATATCAACCGCAACTGGAGTATGAATGTTGGCTTCAATATGGGCCTTTTTCATATCAGTAATAAGAACTTCTTGAATATCGACCCACGTTTTGCCCTGAAATATCAACTGAGCAATGAGGTGTCGCTGAAGGCTTCCTTTACTCAGATGACCCAGTATGTGCATAAGGTCTCTAACAGCTACTTGTCCTTGCCTACGGATTATTGGGTACCGACTACCCGAAATCTGAAGCCAATGCGTTCTTATCAGTTTGCGGCAGGAATCTATGCCCAGCCCAACCGCCATTGGATTCTGTCGCTCGAAGGGTATTACAAGTTGTCCAAGCATCTGCTTCAATACAGCAGTTGGGTAGGCATAGAGCCGTCTGCTGAGCATTGGGATTCGCAAGTGATGGATGGCAAGGGGCTCTTCTATGGTGTTGAGGCTGATGCCACTTATCGCACCAATCATCTGACTTTGAGTGGTTCTTATACGCTCTCTTGGAACAAGCGAAAGTATGATGACTTCTATCAGGATTGGTATTACGACAAGTTTGACAACCGCCATAAGTTGAATCTGTCCTTGCGGTATGCGTTTAACAAGAAGGTGAGTTGCTTTGCGGTCTGGAACTATCATACGGGCAATCATGCCACGGTGCCAACCCAGTTGGCGGCATTGCCAAGCTTGCCAGATCAAGAAGGCAAGTATTACGGGAAATGGTGGAATTCCGCCTCTTATGTCTATGCCATCCCCAATAATTTGACGCTTCCAGCTTATCATCGCTTGGACTTGGGATTCGATTTCCGTCATGTCACCAAGCATGGACATGAGCGCATTTGGAATTTGAGCATCTATAATGCTTATTGCCATCTCAACTCGATGTACGTCAAGGTGGACTATAATGGGGTTACGCAGCAGTTTGAGGCGAAAAACAAGGGATTTATTCCAATAATACCTTCATTTAGCTATACTATCAAGTTTTAAAACAAAAGAAATTTCATTGGATATGAATACAAATCATAGAAGAATAAAAATCAATGTAAGTTGGAGATGGGGACTGTTCTTCTTTTTGATGAGTTTGGTCTTTTCTTCTTGCATAGATGATTTTGATGTAAAGAAGCTGCAAGATACTCCCCGATTGGTACTTTATTGTTTTCCTACGGAGGGAGACACCACACTTATTGTTGTAACGAAAAGCTTGCCCGTTTCTTCGTTCAAAGGAGATATAGATACCCAATCACGCTTGCCCGTGGATGCAAGTGTCGTATATAAGGTAAATGGGATGCCACAGGAGGTGAAACGTATCGAAAACATAAAGGAAGCGCAGTCCTTTTCTCAAGTTTCCGATAGTTGGTTTCTTTCTACTCTAATAGGACAGTATTATGCCGTAGGAAAGCAGAAGGCAGGAGATAAGATTGAGGTCCAGGTGTCGGCAGATGGTCTCTCCGAGATTTCTGCTTCGACTTCCATTCCTGAGAAGGTTGATGTAAATATAGGTGACATCCACTTGCAAGAGAAATCGTCGGATCATGATATTTATTTCTCGGTAGATAAGTTGGAAGCGACTTTTAGTGACCCTGCTTCAACCACGGATTATTATTCTGTGAAGGTAACTCGCAAGCAGAAATATGGAAACTTGAAAGGTGTTCCCAAAGAAGGCAATAGATGGCAACATGATGTTTATGTTAATAATTACCAAGCTTATCTTAATTATTTGGGTAGGGAGGATGAATATGAATGGTGTTTTGATAGTTTGGCATCAAATATCGTTTGGCCTGAGATGGTGACCACCAGTGAGCCATTGATTAACAAGAAGTCAGAGTTGGATTATGATTTCGGCTTTGACGAATACAAATACTTTGATGATGTTTATATTTTCAATGACCGGACGATAAATGGACAGACCTATACAATGCATTTGGAAGTGAACAGTAATGATTCTTATTGGCACACGTATGATGGTTGGGACCGTTTGTTTGGCTTTACTTATAATGTACAACTTTGCAAGTTACTCCAGAGTACTATCGCTTCTTGAAGAGCATTAACGATGCGCAGAGCAATAGTTGGGCGGACGCTGGATTGATGCAGGTGACACCTACTTATTCGAACGTAAAAGGTGGTTTCGGTGTAGTGGCAGGATTTAATGTCTGTGAAGCTTCGAAGTATATCGCCCCATTGCCATCGGAACCATCGGATAATCAAGGCGGAATATATACCAAATAAAAAAGGTGAGGAGTATGAAAAGAAGTCTTTTTATCATTTTAGGTACCTTGTGCTTTGTCATTGCCGGCAAGGCACAAGGTTCTGATGTTTCTGTTCAGAAGAAGAATACGGGTTATTGTATCTTGAATGATACCGTGAAAGCGGTGAAGGATTCTATGACTTTTGAACAGCGTGTGGAGATGATCAATCGCATGAAGCGAAAGCAGGATACCAAACTGCTGCGCTTTGAGGCTGGTATTACGGGCGGATTCTGTGATGCCAATGAAAGTAGCTATATGGTTGAGTTGACATTTGCCTATTATCCCTTGACCTATGCCGGTGTTTCCTGTGGAATAGAATGGAACGACAACCATGGGGATAGGCCCTTGATAGAACGTTATGAGGATGATGAATATGATCCGAAGAGGGTGATTAAAATCAACCTGACACCAGGCTTGGCTTTTCGTACTCCTACCTTGTGGTTGAGCAAGCGTCGTTCTGCGGGCTTGATGCTGCATTGCGAGCCGGGACTCTGCATCACGCCATTTTGTAATGATAAGGTGAAGTTTACCGAAATCAAGGACGCTCAAGGTGTGGGGCATCCTGCTTCTTATACAGATGAACTTTATGGCAATGTGACTACCCGGACCGTGAGGAATCATGGCGGAAAATGGCTGGCTTGGCGCATCAAGTCGGCTTTGACCTTCCGTTCGGGCGATGTATTTCTGTCTTTGGGATGGCTGACAAGCGACTTCAATATCGAAAATGGCAGAAACAATATCCGCTATACGAAGGGTAAGCGATATAATGGCATCGAGAAGTATAAGCATACCAATACGCTCTTTGCATCTATTACAGGACAATTTTAAAGGAAGAAAGGAATTCTATGATGAAGATCAACAAGAATGAACAGGATTTTGTGCTGAAGTATTTTCAGCCGGGCAAGCTGGATACCAGGAAGGCCTTGCAGAAGGTGAAGGCTCGGGTTGGCATCGCTGATGAAGAGGTTTCGCATGCTGCAACTGTATCTTTACGCATGCGTCGCATCCGCTGGATAGCTGTGGCAGCATCTATTCTGGTGCTCTTCACCATAGGAGTCTATACGCTTTTGCAGCCAAAGACGGTGACGCTTTCTGCTGAATCGGAAGTAATGGCGTATCATCTGCCTGATGGAACGAAGGTTTCGTTGATGCCTCATTCTTCTCTTTCCTATCAGGAAGATGATTGCAGAAAGGTGGAGATGAAGGGATGTATCTATTATCAGGTGAAGCATGATGAACAGCATCCTTTCGATGTGATGGGAGAGCATGGACATGTAAGGGTGCTCGGTACCCAGTTTATGGTGGATGAAAGAACGGATGTTCCCGAAGTAATGGTAACCAGTGGAAAGGTGCTTTTCACGGCTCGCAGTTCTGCTGAAGGCGTCTTCCTAATTAAAGGCAAGCGGGCACGTCTGTTGAAAGGGTCTGTCCAGCCTGAGTTGTTGGCTGATTATGATATCAATAATGTGGCATGGGCTACGCATCGACTGCATTTCGACAATACTCCATTATCCGAAGTATTGGAGGAACTTTCTAAATTATCAGGCACAAGATATACGGCTTCTGATGAGAGTAAGCGTTTGACGGGTGATTTCGAAACAGATTCCATCCCACAGGTTATCCAGGTAATAGAAGAAACATTGGGTGTTCAGATAAGATAAGTGTGTGAATAAAACATCGCAAAAAGGGACTAACTTATGAAAAGTAGTCAATAAAATGAGAAAATAAGTAAAAAGGTCGCATCTTTCGTATTGATTAAGAGCGAGATTCAAAATAATTTTGTATCTTTGCCCTCGTAACAAATCAAACAATTGATAAATATATAAAAGTATGGACTTTAACAAACTATTCTCATTGGAGGGTAAGGTTGCCCTCGTGACAGGTGCCGCATACGGTATCGGTTTCGCTATTGCTGAGGCTTATGCCAAGGCAGGTGCTAAAATTGCTTTCAACTGCCGCAGCCAGCATCACATGGATCAGGCTCTTGCTGATTATAAGGCTAAGGGTATTGATGCCAAGGGTTATATCTGCGATGTAACAGATGAGGAGCAGGTGAAGAACATGGTTGCTGACATCGAAAAGGAACTCGGCGTAATCGACATCCTGGTTAACAACGCAGGTATCATCAAGCGTATTCCTATGACAGAGATGTCTGTAGATGACTTCAAGCAGGTGATTGACATTGACCTCACTGCACCATTCATCGTATCTAAGGCAGTTATCCCAGGCATGATCAAGAAGGGCCATGGTAAGATTATCAACATCTGCTCTATGATGAGCGAGCTGGGTCGTGAAACCGTTTCTGCATACGCTGCAGCCAAGGGTGGCTTGAAGATGTTGACTCGTAACATCTGCTCTGAGTATGGTGAGTACAATATCCAGTGTAACGGCTTGGGCCCAGGTTATATCGCAACTCCACAGACAGCACCTCTTCGTGAGCGTCAGGCAGACGGTAGCCGTCATCCATTCGACAGCTTTATCTGTGCAAAGACTCCAGCTGGTCGCTGGTTGGATCCAGAGGAGTTGGAAGGTCCTGCTGTGTTCTTGGCTTCTGAAGCATCTAATGCAGTCAATGGTCACATCCTTTATGTAGATGGTGGTATCTTGGCTTACATCGGCAAGCAGCCTAAATAAGATAAGGACCCTATCACAAGGTTAGTTAAATAAAAAATCCCATCCTTGCACAAATTGCGAGGATGGGATTTTTATGATATACAATAATAGGCTATCTGTGAGGATAGTCCTATTATGTTTAAAAATAATCTTTACAATTATTTGTTGAGTGCATCAGCCAACTCAGCGCCAGCTTTGAACTTTGCGACCTTCTTGGCAGCAATCTGGATCTTCTCCTTAGTTGCTGGGTTGATACCCTCACGAGCAGGACGCTCGTTTACGCTGAAAGTGCCGAAGCCTACCAACTGGATTTTGTCACCTGCGATGAGAGCTTCCTTCAAAGCGCTTGTTGTAGCATTGAGAGCTGCCTTAGCCTGTTCCTTTGAAATCTCAGCACCTGCTGCAATCTTGTCAATCAATTCTGTCTTGTTCATAATTTTACGTTATTAAATGATTAGTAATTTTTGCCTTTTTGTCCTTTTTGCTTACAAATATAGCTTTTTCCTTTGAAAGTTCAAATAAAAAAAGCAGAAAAGTGATGAAATTATTGAAAATTAAGTGTAATATGCTTATTTTTTGATGTTTTCACGGATATTTTTAGTAATTTTGCCCCCAAATTACAAAAATATTCGATAATTAATTAATAAGAAAGTTTATAGTTATGCGCAATATACCAATAGTTACAAAGAATTTGCTGATAGTGAATGTTGTTGCCTTTCTGGTGTGTCTTTTGATGGGAAAGAACGGACCTGACGGCTATGTGCTCAATGATTTGCTGGGACTTCATTTCTTTTTAGCATCTGATTTCCATATTTATCAGTTGTTTACTTACATGTTTATGCATGGAGGTTTTGAGCATATTATTTTTAATATGTTTGCTTTGTGGATGTTTGGATGTGTTGTAGAACGAGTATGGGGCCCGAAAAAATTCCTTTTTTATTACATTGCATGTGGTGTGGGAGCGGGCCTTTTTCAGGAAGCTGCGCAGGCTGTGCAGTTCTATGTCGTAGCTTCTTCTCAGTTGCCAGGGTTGTCTTTTTCTGATTTGACTGTAGTTGCTCATAATAGTTCTGCTGTGCTTAATCAATGGACTACTGTAGGTGCTTCTGGTGCAATCTATGCCATTTTGTTGGCTTTTGGTATGATTTATCCGAATGAGCGTATTTTTATATTCCCGTTGCCTATACCTATCAAGGCTAAGTATTTTGTTATTGGTTATGCAGCCATAGAACTGTTCTCTGCGTTGGCAACTACAGGTGATGGTGTTGCTCATATTGCCCATTTGGGAGGTATGGTATTTGGATTCTTTATGATTAGATATTGGCGTAAGCAGGTAGATGGTGGTTATGGCGGCTCTCATACGGCTGATGCATTTGATAAGTTAAAGAATATGTTTGGCGGAAAACGTAATACAGGTAAGAGAAACTTTACCTATACCCGTAATGATTCTTATACTTCTCAATACGAGCAGGATGCAGAGTGTACCACCAACGAGAAAGTTGTCTCTCAAGAGGAAATAGACCGTATCTTGGATAAGATAAGGAAAAGTGGATATGATAGTTTGACCAAAGAGGAAAAACAGTCTCTCTTTGATCAGAGCAACAAGTAATATCGTAGATGAAAACTTATGTTTAAAGGATTTAAGGAATTTACTTATCGGATGATTGCTGGTGCCAATGTGGCTACGATAGTAATCATGTTCTTGGTAGGCTTCTCAGATGTCTTGTCACCTGAGAAGCTTGGCATTTTTACAAATGCTGGGCTTACTTTTCCGTTATTCTTGGCAATCAACTTGTGTTTTCTCCTCTTTTGGTTATTGTTCCGTCCAAAATATGCCACAATTCCTTTTGTGGGTTTTCTGGTATGTTTTGTTCCTGTTCGTAAGTACATGCCCATCAATGTAAATGGTGAGGCTCCTTCTGAATGTATCAAGGTGCTTTCATATAATACGTGGAATTTTGGCGACCAGACAGAGGATTCTGAAGGTACTAATATTTCTTTAGCATATATTCAGGAACAAGATGCAGATATTGTTTGTTTGCAGGAAGCGATGCCAACCTCAAGAAATGTTCAGCAGATTGATAGTTTGTTAAAACCGCTATATGCTTTTCAAGATACGACCATGCATCCTGGTGGTGGAAATTGCCTGATGCTCTTGAGTAAATTCCCGATATTATCAAAGGAAATTATTCCTTATCAGTCTAAAGGTAATATGAGTGTGGCTTATCGCTTAAATATCAGGGGTCGAGAAGTGTTATTGGTTAATAATCATCTGGAAACGACTGGTTTAAGTCTGGAAGAAAGAAAGCAATTTAAAAGACTTGTAGTGGGAAAACTGGAAGTGGATACTGCTGAACATACATCAAAGCTTTTGGTTGTGAAGTTAGCTGAAGCTACCCGAAAGCGTGCCTCGGAAGCTGAGGCTGTGGCCAGCTATCTGAAGCATTATGGGAAAATGAGTAAAATAGTTTGTGGGGATTTTAATGACGGTCCTATTTCCTATGCACATCGGACGATAGCTAATGGATTGACTGATTGCTTTGTTTCCAGTGGCAACGGATTGGGGATTAGTTACCATCATAGTGGATTTTTTGTTCGCATTGACAATATTTTATGTTCAGATGATTGGGAACCGTACGAGTGTAAAGTTGATGATAAAATCGCTGTTTCTGACCACTATCCCATCATTTGTAAGCTAAAAATGAGGGCTAAACATCAAAAATAGCGCAAATTATTCTTATTTACGAAAAAAAATGCGTATTTTTGCACGTCATTATATATGTAGTAACAATAATAAGACTGAAAATAAATAAATTAATAACAATAAAATAGAAATGCAAAACAAAGGAATTGTAATTTGTGTAGCCGTCTTACTGACACTCGCAAGTATCTTCTATTTGTCATTCTCGTTCGCCACACGTTACTATGACGGCGAGGCTGCAAAGATCAAAGACCCTATTGCACAGCAGGATTATAAGGATTCTGTTAAGTACTTGGGTGTTTATTCTTATCAGAACTGCTTGGAGACTCAGATTGGTCTTGGACTTGACCTTAAGGGCGGTATGAATGTAATCCTTGAGATTTCAGTACCTGATGTAATTGAAAACCTTGCCGATCACAAGACCGACGCTGGTTTTACCAATGCCATGAAGGAAGCTAGAGCTCAGGAAGAAGCTAACGGTGGTGATTTCGTGTCACTTTTCATTAACGCTTATCACAAGAGCGCACCTGGTCATAAACTTGCAGAAGTGTTCGCAACTCAGCAGTTGCAGGGCAAGGTTTCTCCTCAGAGCAGCGATGCAGAGGTAGAGAAGGCTATCCGCGCTTCTGTACAGGATGCTATCGACAACTCATTCAATGTTGTCCGCACCCGTATCGATAAGTTCGGTGTTGTTCAGCCTAACATCCAGAAGCTGGAAGGTCAGCAGGGCCGTATCATGGTAGAAATGCCTGGTATCAGCCAGCCTGAACGTATGCGTAAGATGCTTCAGGGTAGTGCTAACCTTGAGTTCTGGGAGACATATAACTCAGAGGAAGTTGCTCCTTATCTCCAGCAGCTTGATACTCGTATTGCCAATGGCGATAACGGTGAGGAGAAGAACGATACTGTAGCAGCTGATTCTGCTGCAGCTAAGAAGGAAGTAGCTAAGGCTGAGCCTAAGAAGGCTGAGGCTAAGTTCTCTATCAAGAAGAAGGACGATGCTGCTGCCAAGGTAGGCGAGGAGGCTCAGAATGCTGCTGCCATCAAGGCTCACCCATTGTTGGCTCGTTTGCAGCTCGGTGGTGGTTTGAGCACTGTTGGTTATGCTAGCGTTCGCGATACTGCTGCTATCAACAAGATTATCTACTCTGCTGTGGCTAAGCGCGTTTTGCCATCAGACTTGCGTCTGCTTTGGAGTGCTAAGCCTGCTGATAACCTGAAGGCTAAGAATATCTTCGAACTTCATGCTTTGAAGGTTACTACCTCTACAGGTCGTGCTCCTTTGGAGGGTGATGTAATTACCGATGCTAAGGACGAGTTCGACCAGATGGGTTCACCTGTTGTTAGCATGAAGATGAATACTGAGGGCGCACGTAAGTGGGCTCAGATGACCAAGGCTAACGTAGGTAAGGCTATTGCTATCGTTTTGGATGGCGTAGTTTACTCTGCTCCTCGTGTAAACGGCGAGATTGATGGTGGTAGCTCTCAGATTTCCGGTAACTTCACTATCGAGGATACCAAGGACTTGGCTAACACATTGAAGTCTGGTCGTATGCCAGCTCCTGCACGTATCGTTCAGGAGGAGGTTGTAGGTCCTACTCTCGGTGCTCAGTCTATCCAGATGGGTATTGTTTCATTCGTCGTTGCCTTCGTACTCCTGATGGTTTACATGGTAATGATGTACAATGTTCTTCCTGGTATGATGGCTAACTTGGCATTGCTCGTCAATGTATTCTTCACGCTGGGTATCCTGACGTCCTTCCAAGCAGCTCTGACGTTGCCAGGTCTCGCCGGTATGGTCTTGTCTCTGGGTACTGCCGTGGATGCCAACGTGCTTATCTATGAGCGTATCAAGGAGGAGCTTCGCTCCGGTAAGGGTATGAAGCAGGCGGTAGCTGCCGGTTATGGTAATGCTTTCTCTGCTATCTTCGACTCTAACTTGACATCTTTGATTACTGGTGTTATTCTGTTGACTGTTGGTACAGGTCCTATCCGTGGTTTCGCTACTACCTGGATCATCGGTATCATCGTTTCATTCTTCACAGCTGTGTTCCTCACACGTCTGGTTTACGACTATAAGTTGAACCACGACAAGTGGATGAACTGCAAGTTTGATACTCCTATCTCTCACAACCTGATGCAGGGCAAGAAGTATAAGTTCATGTCTATGTATAAGACTACCTTCACCGTAGCTGTCGTAGCTGCAGTGGTATTCATTGGTAGCTTCTTTGTTCGTGGCTTGAGCAAGAGTATCGACTTCACTGGTGGTCGTAACTATGTAGTACAGTTCGAGAATCCTGTAGAGCCTGAGCAGATTCGTACTGTTCTTGGCGATGCATTCGTTAATGCAGACGGCACCAAGGCAACTACTGGCGCTATTGCTATCGGTACAGACGGTAAGACCATCCGTGTATCTACCAACTATATGATTGAGAGCAACGACCCAACTGTTGATGACAAGGCAGAGACCATTCTCTATACAGCCTTGAAGAAGGCTAATTTGGTATCCCAGAAGAATGTCGATGCATTCAAGAATCCAGATGTTCGTCAGGGTGGTTCTATCATCAGTAGTACCAAGGTAGGTCCTTCTGTCGCTAGCGACATCACATGGGGAGCTATCAAGAGTGTAATCTTTGCATTGTTCGCCATCTTCATTTACATCCTGCTTCGTTTCCGCAACGTAGCCTTCTCTGTAGGTTCTACTGTAGCTTTGGCATTTGATGCCTTGACCGTTATCGGTTTCTACTCACTCCTGTGGGGTCTCGTTCCATTCTCATTGGAGATTGATCAGACCTTCATCGGTGCTATCCTGACTGTGGTAGGTTACTCTATCAACGATAAGGTGGTTGTGTTCGACCGTATCCGTGAGAACTTGAAGTTGCATCCTAAGGGCGACCGTCAGCAGCTCTTCAATGCATCTATCAATGAGACATTGGCTCGTACCATCAATACATCTACATCTACATTGCTCGTGTTGCTCTGTATCTTCATCCTCGGTGGTGACAGCATCCGCAGCTTCTCATTCGCAATGATCCTGGGTGTTGTATTCGGTACATTGTCATCTATCTTCATTGCTTCTCCAATGGCATACATCGTTCTTGGTCGCAAGATCAAGGAGGAGCCAGCTGAAGAGGCTGCTGTTGCAGAAGTTAAGTAAAAAGTTGTTTTATCTTATTTCCATCTGGTGAAAACTGGATGGAAATAGATAACGGCAAATACTATAAATAACAAAAGGTCGCTTCCTGGTTTCCAGGAGCGACCTTTTATGGTTTTTACCAGATGATTCCGGTAAATAAGGTTTGTAGTAGAAGAAGTGGTCCCACCGAGAATCGAACTCGGATCAAAGGTTTAGGAAACCTCCGTTCTATCCATTAAACTATGGGACCTTCCCTTGCTAAAACAGTCAGATCTTTCTGCGTTTTGCAATTTGACTGCAAAGATACATCAAATCATTGACACGACAAAATTATTAACTATGTTTTTATCATTGTTGTTATCAAGTTTCCTCACTTTTGTTGAGTTAAACTGTGAAAATCTCTTCGATACGAGTCATGATTCGCTTAAAAATGATGTTGAGTTCCTTCCAGAAAGCAACTATCATTGGACTCCCGTCCGCTATTGGCGTAAACTGAATCATCTGTCTCAAACGATAGTTGCTTTGGGCTATGAAGATTACTCAGTTAAGCATATAAGCAATAATGGAGAAATGGCAACTCATGTTGCCAACTCGATGACTGATTCTGGCAAAAAATGGAAACTTCCGGATTTCGTTGCTCTTTGTGAAGTGGAAAATGATAGCGTGTTGTTTGATTTAACCAAGCGCTCTGCTCTTCGTACGGCAGGTTATGAGTATGTAATGACGAATTCTCCTGATGAGCGTGGCATTGATGTTGCTCTCTTGTATCAGCCCTTTTCTTTTGCTTTGATTCATTCCTGGTCTATTCGTATCAAGCGATTATCCCATTCGCGTCCTACGAGAGATATATTATATGCTTCCGGTCGGATCATGAGTGATGATACTTTACATATATTTGTGGTTCATGCACCGAGTCGTAGAGGTGGCGAATTGGTATCCAGACCTTATCGTATGCAGGTAGCCAATCAACTGGCAGCTGCCGTTGATTCTATCTATGCAATCAATGATAGTGCCAAAATTATTGTGGCAGGAGATTTCAATGATTATCACGACTCTCCCGCACTTGAACATCTTTATCAGCATCATCTTATTAATATTTCTTCTAAAGCTAAAGGGAGTAATGGTGCTAAGGCTACTTATCGTTGGCATGGTGAATGGAGAAGTCTTGACCAGATTCTGCTGAGTGAATCGATGCAGCATCAGGAAAATGTCTGCAGGATAGGAGATTTGCCTTTCTTGCTCGAAGATGATGAGAAATATGGTGGTAAAAAACCTTATCGAACCTACCTGGGTCCGAAGTATTTAGGGGGTTACAGTGATCATCTTCCATTAGTGGCTCGGATTCTGATAGATGATAAATAAGGCATGATTTGCTTGACTTTTCTCAAAAATGGAGGTGTAAAATGCACTTTTTTGTGAAAAAGCTTGCATATATTGCACAAAATTCGTAATTTTGCGCACGATTTACAAACATATAGTATTAAGATAACAATGACTCACAATTTGTTAAAAGGCAAGCGTGGCATCATCTTCGGTGCACTCAATGAGGAATCAATCGCTTGGAAAGTAGCCGTTAAGGCTGCTGAAGAGGGTGCTACCATCGCACTCAGTAACACAGCAATGGCTTTGCGTATGGGTACGCTGGATAAGCTCGCTGAACAGATCAACGCTCCTATCATCGCAGCGGATGCGACCAGCGTTGAGGATTTGGAAAAGGTATTCACTGAGGCTCAGGAGAAGCTTGGCGGCAAGATTGACTTCGTGCTCCACTCTGTTGCTATGAGCCCTAATGTTCGTAAGCATCGTACATACGATGATCTCGACTACAATTTCTTGAACAAGACTTTGGATATTTCTGCTATCTCTTTCCACAAGATGTTGCAGGTAGCCAAGAAGTTGGATGCTATCAATGAGTGGGGTTCTGTAGTAGCTCTCACTTACGTAGCTTCTCAGCGTACTTTCTTCGGTTACAACGATATGGCTGATGCCAAGAGCATGCTCGAGAGCATAGCACGCAGCTTCGGTTACATCTATGGTCGCGAGAAGCACGTCCGCATCAATACTATCTCTCAGAGCCCTACAGCTACAACTGCAGGTAAGGGTATCAAGGATATCGCGAATATGATGGACTTTGCAGACAAGATGTCTCCACTCGGAAATGCAGTAGCAGAGGATTGCGCTAACTATTGCGTGATGATGTTCTCTGACTTCACCCGCAAGGTAACTATGCAGAACCTCTTCCACGACGGTGGTTTCTCATCTATGGGTATGAGCCTTCGCGCCATGAACCAGTATGCTAAGGATATGACTCCTTATGAGGATGAGAATGGTAAGGTTATCTACGGATAATTGAAAAAATAAGGAAAGGATGATGTATTACACATCATCACATCTACTCATAATAGGCAATACATGCTGTTTCCTACAGGGAAAGCGATGTATTGCCTATTTGTCTTTTGGCTCACATCGAACGGTGCGAGCACATGCGTCGAACGTCGTAAATGCTCACATCGTACGACGCACAAGCATGCTTCGCTCGGTGCACGGCGTGTGGTATGCATACTTTAAACTATATGAATAACAGCCTGGCAGAGTCTTGATTTGTTAATTATACAGCTGAAGGGAAACCTTCTTCCTTTTGAATATGTGCTTAGATTAGCTTTAATAGTTGTTTCTTGTATATTATAGATGCAATATTCTTCCTGTTTTTGAGTTTATTTATATATAATAAGGTGTAAATTGTCAATTCAAGAAAGAATATAATGAAAAAGAACATTGCTATCGTGATGATGTTGTTGCTTTCTGCTATAGGAGCAATGGCACAAGGTGAGGAGAATCCTGTAGGAAGATTTTCTGTGATTCCTCGTATCGGTGTGGCTATCGCAAATCTGAGTGATAATTCCATTTATCTGACAACAGAAAACGGCAGGGAGGTGAAGTCTAAGAATCAGACAGGATTCTTGGGCGGACTTGATGTGGAGTATCGTGCCACAGACTATCTGAGTGTTTCTCTAGGTGCTTGTTATGTCCGTCTGGGTGCCCGATGGGGTGATTATGAGATGGCAGAAAATGGGAACGTCGTTAATAATGGCATCAAGAAATATACGGGTGTCAAGAATCATCATCTGAATCTTGACTATGTTCAGATTCCTTTGATGCTGAAAGCATACGTGGCTCCTCAGTTTGCCATCATGGCTGGTGCACAGGTGGGTTTCTTGTGCGGTAATGGCAAGATGTTGTCGGAAGAAACAGAGTTGGAGAAGGATAATAAGACTGGTTCTACTCTTTACAAGGAAAGCCGGGAAGTGGAGAGCATTTACGCTGCCAAGAAGGTGAATGTGTCTATTCCTGTGGGTTTATCATATGAGTATATGAACGTTATTCTGGATGCCCGCTATCATATAGGTTTAACCAAGGTAAATAAGGAGGATGCCGGAGATTCCAAGAATAAGGTATTCACCTTTACAATAGGCTATCGCTTTGCGCTTTAATAAGAAAAAGCTCTATATCCTCAGTATTGAAGATATAGAGCTTTTTAGATTTTTATTTAAAAAAGGCTTCTTTTGTTCTTATTCCAAAGGACTTTTAGCCTTTTGTTTCTCAAAGATTATCCTACCTGGCTTCCTGGCTTAACCTTGCCAAGGAGTGAAGTAACATTCAAAGTGCCGTCGAAGTTGACTGCAGAGAGAATCATACCCTGGCTCTCGATGCCCATCATCTTGCGAGGAGCAAAGTTGGCTACAAACAATACGTCCTTGCCTATCAGCTGCTCTGGCTCGTAGTAGGCTGCGATACCTGAGCAGATGGTGCGCTCTACGCCAGAACCATCGTCGATGATGAACTTCAGGAGCTTCTTAGACTTCTTTACCTTCTCGCAGTTCAGGATGTGACCTACGCGGATATCGAGTTTCTCGAAATCATCAAAGCTAACTTCTGGCTTGATAGGAGCTGCCTGGTAAGAAGCCTCCTCGTTGGCCTTCTTGGTGTCAGCGAGCTTCTGGAGCTGTCTTTCGATAACCTCATCCTCAATCTTCTCGAAGAGCAATTCAGGCTCACCGAGCTGGGTACCAGCCTTGAGCAAATCTGTGCTGCCGAGCTGAGTCCACTCGAAGTTAGGCATATTGATCATCTTGCGGAGCTTCTCTGAAGAGAATGGTAAGAATGGCTCGAAGGCGATGGCGAGGTTGGCTACCAGCTGGAGGGAGATGTTCAGGATAGTCTCTACACGTTTAGGATCGGTCTTCCAAACCTTCCAAGGCTCACACTCTGTGATGTATCTGTTACCGATACGAGCCAGGTTCATAGCCTCTTTCTGAGCCTCACGGAACTTGAATACGTTGAGATACTGCTCTACCTTCTCCTTCACGTCCTTGAACTCAGCGATGGCCTTCTCGTCTACCTCCTGCAATTCACCGCAGGCAGGAACTACGCCGCCCCAATACTTCTTGGTGAGCTGGAGGGCACGGTTTACGAAGTTACCGTAAACGGCAACCAACTCAGAGTTGTTGCGCTCCTGGAAATCCTTCCAGGTAAAGTTGTTGTCCTTGGTCTCAGGCGCATTGGCTGTCAATACATAGCGCAATACATCCTGCTTGCCTGGCAAATCTACGAGATACTCATGCAACCAGACTGCCCAGTTGCGGGATGTTGAAATCTTGTCATCCTCCAGGTTCAGGAACTCGTTGGCTGGTACGTTGTCTGGCAAGATATAGTCGCCGTGAGCCTTCAGCATGGTAGGGAAGATGATGCAGTGGAACACGATGTTGTCCTTGCCGATGAAGTGAACGAGACGGGTTTCAGGATCCTGCCACCACTTCTGCCATGTTCCCCACTTTTCTGGATGAGCATCGCAAAGCTCCTTGGTGTTTGAGATGTAGCCGATAGGTGCATCGAACCAAACGTAGAGCACCTTGCCTTCTGCTCCCTCTACAGGAACCGGAATACCCCAATCCAGGTCGCGGGTCATGGCACGTGGCTGAAGATCCATATCCAACCAGCTCTTGCACTGACCGTAAACATTGGTACGCCACTCCTTGTGACCTTCCAGAATCCACTTTTTCAACCAATCCTGATATTTGTTCAATGGAAGATACCAGTTCTTGGTAGGCTTCTTCACAAGACCATGACCAGGGTTGTTCTTGTTGGTAGGGTTGATAAGTTCCTCAGGAGAGAGGGTAGCACCACATTTCTCGCACTGGTCGCCATAGGCACCTTCTGCACCGCAGCGAGGGCAAGTGCCCACGATGTTACGGTCGGTAAGGAATTCGCCTGTTACCTCATCACAGAACTGCTCCTCTACCTTTTCCTCCAATACACCCTTGTCGTAGAGAGTGCGGAAGAAATCAGAAGCAAACTTATTGTGAGTAGGCGAAGTGGTACGGCTGTAAATATCAAAAGAGATGCCGAAATCCTCGAAACTCTTCTTGATGAGGTTGTGATAGCGGTCAACAACCTCCTGTACTGTAATACCTTCCTTCTTGGCACGGATGGTTACTGGTACACCATGCTCGTCGCTACCGCCGATGAAAACAACGTCTTGCTTCTTGAGGCGAAGATAGCGAACATAGATATCGGCTGGCACGTAAACACCTGCCAGGTGGCCGATATGCACACCACCGTTAGCGTAAGGCAATGCTGCGGTTACGGTGGTACGTTTGAAATTCTTTTGTTCCATATTAGCTAATATATTTTTGTTATTTGCCTGCAAAATTACAAAAAAATGTTGGAAAGTAGAAAGGATTGGCGCTCCTTTTTCTTACTTATCTATATAATAAGGTGGGATTTTGTGTGGAAAATGGATAAAAAGGGCTAAAACAGCAATAATAAGTAGAGTTGTCCGAAAGTAAAAAAGACCCTAAGCAGTTGAGCTTAGAGTCTTTTTTTTATTATCATTTACTATTTTTATCTGTTATTTTTTCTTTTTTTCTTTTTTTTTCTCTATGATAGAGAAGTTATTACCCTGTTTCGTCTTGTTATCCTAATATCCATCTTTTTATGTTGATGATGATAGGATTATTCTTACATTACATTCAAGTAGGCGATAACAGCCAACTCTGCAACAAGAATAACGAAACCAATCTTCTTAATTAATTCTGTAATTTTAAAAATGCAATTCATATTCTATATAGTTTTGTTGTTTGTAATTTACTCCTTACACTTATGTGCTTGGTTCTTTTTTCGATTGCAAAGGTAGTGTTTTTTCTGTTATCTGTGGGGTAAATATTGATTTTTGGGGTATAAATTGTTTAGAATATAGGTAAAAACAATAGGTTTTGCTACGGTAAGGGTAAAATTTGCCCTAAATGAACTCCGTCTCCGTTTTCAGAATGGATGTTTTTTTATCTGTATTTCTTGCGTTGTAAAAATGAGGGCTGTCTGTTATGTACAACAAAAAAGCCTTAACGAACCCCTTTAAAGGTGCGCCAAGGCTTTTTTGAACCAGGAATGTATATTTCTGGTGCAATTGATTGATAACCTCCCTTATACTTATTATAATGTCTTAAAGACTCATATAGGCAATGACAGCTAACTCTGCGAGTAAGACTACCATACCTATTTTCTTTACTGCTGATGTAATTTTAAAAATGCAATCCATGATCTTAAAAGTTTTTGTTGTTAATAATTGACCACTACGTTGCCGTATGATCTTGTTTACGAATGCAAAGTTAGGGCTTTTTTGTTAATGTATGGGGTATTTATTCTTGTTTTTGGAGTGAAAATGTGTCTTTGTTGTTAAAAAACAACAGTTATTACCTCTCTTGTGATAGAAATTACTCCCCTTGTGGCATCTTTTTCTTTATATTTATGCAGTATAAGAGGTGATAATACGTTTTTATCCAACATTTTTGTCACAATTGTCCTCTTTCTGCCCAGTCTCCTCTGTCTAATGTACGGTAACCTATGGCTTCAGCAAGATGTTGAGGCTCTACGTTCTCACAACCAGCCAGGTCGGCGATTGTTCTTGCCACTTTCAAAATTCTATTATATGCCCTGGCAGATAGGGACAGTTTCTCCATGGCCATGCGCAGGAGGTTGATTCCTTCCTCTGTCGGTTCTGCAAACTGGTGAATCATCCGTTCCGTCATTTGAGCATTGCAATGAATGCCCTTGAAGTCTTTGAATCTGTTGGCTTGAATCTCCCTGGCTTTTATCACTCTCTCCCTGATATTTGCGCTAGGTTCGCCTGGCGCAGCTTTGGAGATGTCCTTGAACGGTACAGGACTTATTTCGCACTGTATGTCTATTCTGTCAAGCAGTGGTCCTGATATTTTATTCATGTATCGTTGGATTTGTCCTGGTGTGCAGACGCATTTGTGGGTAGGGTCACCGTAATAGCCGCATGGACATGGGTTCATGCTTGCTACAAACATGAAGGAGCATGGGTAGTCTATGGAATATTTTGCCCTGCTGATGTTGATGTGGCGATCTTCCAATGGTTGTCGCAGTACTTCAAGGGTTGTTTTGTTGAATTCCGGAAGTTCGTCGCAGAAGAGCACGCCGTTGTGCGCCAATGATATTTCGCCCGGCTGAGGACTGGTTCCTCCACCGACTAGGGCTACTTGTGAAATCGTATGGTGAGGTGCTCTGAATGGTCGTTGGGAAATGAGTGAGACATTCTTGCCCAGTTTTCCTGCAATAGAGTGGATCTGGGTTGTTTCCAGGCTTTCTGATAAGGTTAGAGGAGGAAGGATGGATGGCAGTCTTTTTGCCATCATGGATTTGCCTGATCCCGGAGGGCCTACCATGATAAGGTTATGACCGCCTGCAGCAGCCACTTCCAGTGCACGTTTTACGTTTTCCTGTCCACGTACATCTGCATAGTCATAGTCGCAATGAGTCTGGTTCTCGTAGAATTCCTTCCGCGTATCTACGATGGTTGGTTCTGGTGCAGACTGGTCGCTGAGAAACTGGATTACTTCAAAGAGATTTTTCATGCCGTAAACCACAAGATTGTTTACGACAGCTGCTTCCCGGGCATTCTGTTCCGGTACGATAAGTCCTTTGAAATGTTCTGCTCTGGCTCTGATAGCGATAGGAAGTGCGCCTTTTATGGGTTGCAAGGTGCCGTCAAGGCTCAGTTCTCCTACCATCATGTATTCTTTCAAGTGCTCTTCTGGAATATTCCCGTTTGCGCCCATGATGCCTATTGCCAACGGTAGGTCGAAGCTGCTTCCTTCCTTTCTGAGATTGGCAGGAGCCAGATTGATGGTAATATCCGCAATCGGGAATTTGAAGCCACTATATTGTAGGGCAGCCGCAATGCGGTCACGGCTTTCCCTTACTGCCTCATCTCCCAGACCGGTAAGATGATACATGACACCCTTGTTCAGGCTTACTTCTACGGTTACAGTAGTGACTTCCAAGCCATTAACTGCTGCACAATATGCTTTTACTAACATATGGCTACTAGTTTTAAAGGTTTATGGTATGGCTCGATGTATTTACTTGAGCAATTCGTCGAGCTTATTGTAAAGCTCTTGCCTTTTCATGCCTCGGGCGATGATTTTTCCATTCTGTAGCAGAATGATATTTGGCAGGGATTTGAGTCCCAGTTTGTTCAGGGTCTTGTCTTCCATCATCTCTCCGTTGCAGATAGTTGGAGAAGTGATGGAATCTCGCTTGATGTTCTGCTTGCATTCATATTTGCTGGCGTCCAGGCAGAATCCCATCAGTTTGAGCCTTCCGTTGGCTTTCTTCTGGCGTCTCTTGAGTTCTCTCTGAAGTTCCTGGCTGTCATAGTTGTATGATGCCCATGTATAGATGACCGCCACTGGAGCACTACTCAAATCGGCAGATGAAACCATTTTGCCATTCAGGTCGTAGGCTGTAAATGTTGGCAACTGTTTTCCTACGCTGCTGTTTTTGGTATCGGTTGCCCATGTCTTCATTTTACCGAATAGAGGATTCTTTCCCTGTTCTTTTTCAAGAAGTGCAAGGAGAGAAAGTGCTTTGTCGTAGTCGGGTGAAGAATTGGCAAAGAAATACTTTCTTATCAGGTATAGGCTTACAACAGATTTTGTGTTTGCCTTGATGAAATCTTCAGCATGTTTTTTCTCCTGTGGAGGAGTGTCGTTGAGGATACTTTGACGGAACTTGGTCATGAGTTCATTGGTCTTAGTGCCCTTCACTTCCATTTCCTTCAGGTGAGAAGCGTCCGCCTTGATATCTACCGACTTTCCTGATTCAGCAAAGATAGGCTGTTCAGAGAAGTTTGGGAATATAATCATGATGGTGTAGTTTTCCTTGCATGGTTTTTCGAAAGAGAAACGGCCACCTTGTACTTTGATAGTGTCCATACCTTCAAAGCCTCCATCCGGACTATAAACATAAAATTCACCTTGGTTCATGTGAAGAAATTTGCCTTCAATTTGAAAATAACCACTTCTTGCCCCACATGAGGTAAGTATTAAAACTGAAATAAAATATATGATGTAAGCAAATTTTTTCATAATGAAAAACTTTAAGGAGTGCCGCGAGCGGGACTCGAACCCGCACAGCCATTACTGGCCAAGGGATTTTAAGTCCCTCGTGTCTACCAATTCCACCATTGCGGCATGGTAAACGTTAAGAGTTAGAGCGGAAAACGGGACTCGAACCCGCGACCCCAACCTTGGCAAGGTTGTGCTCTACCAACTGAGCTATTTCCGCATTGTTGCGAGTGCAAAGGTAATGCTATTTCTCCATTCTACCAAAAGATTTACATTTTTTAAGACGAAGAATCCTCATTTTTTTCGTTTTATGGCTTAAAATGTAGCATTTTCTCTTAATTACCTACTGTCAGCACGCTTCCGTTGCCCGAATAAACCACTCTGTATCTCATGAGTGCTTTGTCGTTTTTTCCTTGACCGCCACTTGTTATCGTGCCGTTTTCCAGGTTATAAACTCTTTTGCATTTGTTGCAAACTACTGATTGGCGGTTTCCTGCCCATTCCAGCGGATAGTTGGTCCCGCCATATTGCTGGATGCAGTTAGGGCATTGACGGTCCCAGGCAACGTAACCGTTGAAGTTGGTTGTTCCCAAGATAAAGCCGTTTTTTGTTGCGTCGGTTGTATTGCTTCCAGCACCCATGTGGCTATAGTTGGCGTAATTTTCCTTGGCAGTTGAGAGGATGATAGTCTCCGTATGATTTCTGCCGTCGTTCAGGGTGGAGTAGATGTTCCAGACTCCGTTTACCCTTTTGGCACTAACCATGGTGTAGGTTCCTGCGCCACTTAATGCTGTAACAATGCTGCAGTCTAGATGATATTGGGTTCTGAAGATAAACTGGCACAGGTATTGTGTGCTGATGGTGTTTTCTGCATCGCACGAACAAAGTAAGAGCATAGCTATTCCAGCCATGCTCTTCACCTTATTATATATATATACCTTATTATATATGCTATTCTTCATACAGAAGCCTTTTCTGTTTTTATTTCAAGAGTTCCTTTTCTGCATTCTCCATGCGCTCGAAGTGGAACTCTGAGAGGGTTTTCTCCATCAGTTCCTGAATCTTGTCGTTGCAGAGATTGCCGATACTTCCCTCGTGAGTATGATGAATGTCCTTGTTTGGCTTGAATTCGCCTGCTTCAATTTCCAGTCCCACCGTCTTGTAGGCATCACGGAAAGGCATTCCGTTGGCGGCAAGCTGGTTCACTTCCTCTACAGAGAACATTGGGTCGTAGCGAGGGTCATCGAGAATATGCTCGTTCACCTCCATCTTGTTGATGATGTAGGCAGCCATCTGCAGGCAGTCCTTCAACTCGTCGAAGGCAGGAAGGAACACTTCCTTGATAATCTGAAGGTCGCGGAAGTAACCCACCGGCAGGTTGTTCATGATGAGCATTACCTGCTGAGGCAAGCTCTGCAGCTTGTTGCTCTTGGCGCGAATCAGCTCGAATACGTCAGGGTTCTTCTTGTGAGGCATGATGCTGGAACCGGTGGTGCACTCCTTAGGCAACTTCACGAAGCCGAAGTTCTGGCAGTTGAACATGCAGGCATCGAAAGCCATCTTTGCCAGTGTTCCTGCCACGGTAGCCATGGCGAAAGCCACGTTGCGCTCCATCTTTCCTCTGCCCATCTGAGCATAAACCACATTATAGTCCATGCTGTCGAAACCGAGAAGCTCGGTAGTCATGGTGCGGTTCAGTGGGAATGAGCTTCCGTAGCCTGCAGCACTACCCAACGGGTTGCGGTTGGTCATGCGGTAAGCTGCCTGGAGGAAGAGCATGTCGTCGGCAAGTCCCTCAGCATAAGCGCCAAACCAGAGTCCGAATGACGAAGGCATTGCCACCTGCAGGTGGGTGTAGCCCGGCATCAGAACATCCTTGTACTGGTTGCTCTTCTGAATCAGCTCGTCGAAGAGAATCTTCACTGCGTCCACAATCTCCTTCAACTCATGACGGGTGAAGAGTTTGAGGTCTACCAGAACCTGATCGTTGCGTGATCTTCCCGAATGGATCTTTTTACCCATGTCGCCCAGTTTCTGGGTGAGCATCAGTTCTACTTGGGAATGAACATCCTCCACGCCGTCTTCAATGACGAACTCGCCCTTGTCGGCGATGGCGTAGATATTCTTCAATTCTGCGAGGAGCTGTGCCAGTTCATCCTTCTCCAGGAGTCCGATGCTTTCGAGCATGGTGATGTGCGCCATACTTCCCAGTACGTCGTACTTGGCGAGATAGAGGTCGAGCTCACGGTCGCGGCCTACGGTGAATCTTTCGATTTCCTTGTTTACTTCAAAGTTCTTTTCCCAAAGTTTATGTGCCATAATTTCTTTATTTTTAATCCTGGTAAGGAATCATCGCCAGGGCGTCGGCAATTTTCTCGATGCCTTCCTGCAATGGCTTCTTCACCATACCCTTGATAAACATGTTGAGCTCTGCCTTGATGGTGAGTTTCATCTTGCATGAGAATTCTCCTGTAGGGAGCAGCTGAATCCAGAAGTTGAATGGGATAGGGCTGTTCTCTGTCTCGAACTTGATGGTTTTGGGAAAATCTCTGTCGATGATGCGCATCTTCAGGTCGCCCACCATAGGAGCGTTGATAGTGATGCTGTCGCTGTCGAATCTCAGGTCCTTGAGTTTCTCCATTTCCTTTCTCTTGTCCTCAGGAATCTGGTCTTTCACCTGCTCGAAGCGGTCCTTGAGCACCTGCAGGTTGTTGAGGTCGCTCAAAGTATTAAAAACAGATTCCTGCTTGTGAGGAATCTGTTTGATATTACTTTCGAATGTACTTGTACTCATTATTGATGGGTCAAAAATTACTTCTTCCAGTTAGCTGGGTCCTTGCGCCACTCGTGGAGCAACTCTACGTCTTCCTGCTTGATGTAGCCAGTCTCGAGAGCCTCTTCCACTACGTGCTCGTAGTCAGTCAGAGTAACCAACTTCACGTTAGCATCAGCGAAAGCTTTCTCTGCTATAGGGAAACCGTAGGTGTAGCTAGCTACCATACCCACAATCTCGTTGCCGTTCTTGCGGAGCGCCTCTACAGCCTTGAGTGAGCTGCCGCCTGTAGAAATCAAATCTTCTACAACAACGACCTTAGCCTTAGGGTCGAGCTCACCTTCGATGAGGTTCTGCATACCGTGATCCTTTGGTTTAGAACGGACGTAAACGAAAGGCAAGTGCAACTCGTCTGCAACCAAGGCACCCTGTGCGATGGCACCTGTAGCCACACCGGCAACAGCGTCAGCCTCTGGGAACTGCTCCAGGATGGCGTGTACGAGCTCGAGCTTCACATAGTTGCGGAGTTCAGGGAAAGACAATGTCTTGCGATTATCACAATAGAAAGGAGACTTCCAGCCAGAAGCCCAAGTGAAAGGATCGTTAGGCTGCAATTTGATAGCCTTAACCTTCAATAACTTAGATGCGAATTCTTTCTTCAGTTTGTCCATAATTATAAGGAATTAATAATTAATTTTTGGCAAAGGTACTACAAAAAAGTGAGTTATTGCCACAAAGATGCGATTTATTATATATTTTTTATACCTCAAGCCCATTTTTCTGCTGTTTTCGACTATTCTTCCGTTCTTTTTTTATTCCTTCGTCCATCCTACGGATGTGAAGCTGAATTTCATTTTGCCGGCTTTCATGAGTTCCTGGCAGCAGGCGTTGACGGTGGCTCCCGTGGTGCAGACGTCGTCTACGATGAGAAGATGTTTTCCCGTCAGGTCTGTGATGGGGTGCTTTCTGCCTTTCTCATCGTGATAGTATGTAGCAAGCTGGAATGCATGTTCCACGTTCTCCTGTCTTTGCCATTTGTTCTTGTGGGTTTGACTTTCGGTGAAGACTTCCCTTCTTACCGCATCGGTGATGATGGGCAGCTGGGTTTGCCTCCTGATGCCTAGGGCTATTTGTTCGCTTTGATTATAGCCACGTTTCTCCTTCCTTTTGGGTGTCAGTGGAATGGGGATGATGGCGTCAATTCCTTCAAAGAATTTTCTCTCGATTCCTTCTTTGCCAATCATTTCTCCCAAGAAGAAGCCTGCATCCGGTCTGTCTCCATATTTCAGGGCATAGACAGACTGGCTGGCAGGCGAATGGCCCTGGTAATAAAACAAGGAGGCGCATTTTACGATGGGAATATGTGCCCAGAAAATCTTTGCCATCTCGTTCTCGTATGGATTTTCCCAGGTATCTGTACGAGGCAAAGTCGAGAGGCAGGATGTGCAGAGCATTTCTTCCGGCCCATGAAGGCGTCTACCACACATCAGACAGTGGCGGGGAAAGAGCAGGTCTAGTAATTTCCCTAATAGGCTGATTTGCATTACTTCTTTACTTTGAACTTTGAACTTTGAATTTTGAACATTGAACTTTATGATTAGTAAAGCCGTTGAATTCTTCACTCTTCGTTCTTCACTCTTCACTTTTTTCGCTTTCTTCCCTAGAAGTCTTCTTCGAAATCGATGTCGCCCAAATCTTCTTCTTTCATCTTGTCGATGCATTTGTGAATTACATCCATGCTGTAACCTCTGCCAAGGGCAAAACGGATGAGTTTCATGGAGCGCTCATAATCGTTTTTAGCCTTGATGCTCTTATATTTGCTTTTCATCAGGGGCAGGAGGGTTTCCGTGTACATATCGTCCTCGATTTCCTCGAAGATGGGGTCGGAGATTTCCTTGGGAATATGTTTCAGCCAGAGTGCCTGCTCCACCTTTCTTCGTCCCCACTTGTTATATTTTATCTTGTCGTTGATAAAGAAGCGGGCAAAGCGTTCATCATCGATAAATTTCTTCTGAGTCAGAAATTCCATGTTTCGGGCGATGGCTTCCTCTTCCAGTCCCCATTTCTTCATCTTGTCGAGCATCTCTTGCGAGCAATGTTCGGCTTTCGTACAGAGGGTGGTGAGTTTCAGGAGAGCCTGCTCCTCAGTCATCGGCTTCTTGGGGCGCTTGGAGTTGTCATAATATTCCATAATGCATTTATGTTTTATTGGGAGGACTATTTCATTGCTCGCATCATTCTCTTCTTTCCGAAAGAGTCCTCCTTGGTCTCGATTTCCTTGAAGCCAAATCCTTCGAGCATTTCTCTTGTCTCCTTTTCATAGATAGGGTTGATTTCGAAATAGAGCATGCCCCAGCTTCGCAATTCTAATGAGGCGAACTCGGCGATGGCTCGATAGAACTTCAGAGGATCTTCATCGGGCACGAAGAGGGCGAGATCGGGCTCGTAATCAAGGACGTTCTTCTCCATATCTGCCTTCTCCTTTTCGCAGATATAAGGAGGATTGCTCACGATGATGTCTGCTTTTAAATGATTTTTTCTGTCTGTTTTACATTTTTCAGGCATGTCAAAGATATCGAATTTGTAAAAGATAGCTCTGGACGCTAATTGCTTGGCATTCTTTGTGGCAACATTGCAGGCAGAGTCGGAAATGTCGAATCCTACTACTTCTGAATTTGGAATGTCAAGGCTCAGGGTAATGGCAATGCAGCCAGAGCCGGTACCTAAATCTATGATTCTTGGTCGAGGAGAGGCTAGTTTAGTATGTCTAGCTTTTTTATAACAATGTGTCATTTTGATGAGGAATCTCAAACGTAAATATTTGCGCTTGAACCATCCTTTTCCCTCAAACAAGTTTACGTCTTCAAGGGCAACGTCAGGGCTGATGTTAAATTCTTCTCTGATAATTGCCTCTTCTTTTTTCAAGTTCTCGTTCTGTGTTTCCGCAATCCATTGGCAAAGCTCGGCGGTCTCTGGTCTTGGGATGAGCACGCCCGGCTCTACATGGAAGGTTCTTCCTGCAAAGTCGGCCTGCCCCAGCACGTACTGCACTGGCTCGCCTTTTTGCAGTCTATAGACAATTTCTTCGAGTTTTTTGCCCTCGTCTGCAGATAATTCATTAACTTTGCCGCCGATAATGTCGGTCAGCGTCATTCCGTACTTCACATCGAGTACGGTGCGGACGATAGCTTGTGCTTCCCCAGCATCATATAGAGGGGTGAGGGATTGCCAAAGTTGCTGATAAGTTTTCATCTTGATATTGCTTGTTGCGATTTGAGAGCAAAGGTACTCTTTTCTTGAATTACTTATCTTTTTTTTGTGTTAAATTATCGTAAGAAATAGTTTTTTTTTATGCAAGCTTCCTTTATTTTATTATCTTTGCGGACGAAAGTCCCTTGAAAAATAGGCGCGAGCTCATAGAAAGTCCCTTGAAAAATAGGCGCGAGTTCATAAAAAGTCCCTTGAAAAATAGTTTTATGCATTTGTAATATATTAATAATAAGGTGCTTATGTTGAAAAGGAAAATTGAACAAACTCTCTTGGCTTGGAAACAGGAGGATAATCATAAGCCCATTGTCATTAAAGGTTGCAGGCAATGTCTTTGTATATGGCTTTTTTATTGAGACAATCCTAATTGCAGAAAATATGAAACAAAATAAAGTATCTTTTCAGAATCCGAAGACGGGAGAGCCGCTCTCTCAGCAGGAGATTGACGAAATGTTCATGCGCCGCTGCCTGCAGTTGGCTAAGAATGGTAGGCAGAATGCGAAGCCTAATCCGATGGTGGGCGCCGTCATCGTGAGTGCAGAAGGAAGAATCATCGGCGAGGGCTATCATGTAAGATGTGGCGAGGGCCATGCCGAGGTCAATGCCTTTGCGTCTGTGAAGCCCGAAGATGAGCATCTGCTGAAGGAAGCCACTATCTACGTGAGTCTCGAACCGTGTTCTCATTATGGCAAGACGCCTCCTTGTGCCGACCTGGTCGTCAGGAAAGGCGTGAAGAGATGTGTTTGCGGCTGCGTAGATCCTTTTGCCAAGGTTCAGGGGCGTGGAATCCAGAAGATTCGCGAGGCAGGAATCGAGGTAACAGTAGGCGTTCTGGAGGCGGAATGCCTCGAACTGAACAAGCGTTTCATCACTTTCAATACCCATCAGCGACCATACATCATCCTGAAATGGGCGCAGACGGCGAATGGTTTTCTGGATAATAATTATCAGGGAATGGCGATTTCTTCGCCTTTCACCAAGATGCTTTCGCACAAGCTTCGTGCCGAGAACGATGCTATCCTGGTGGGAAGAATCACCGATGAGCGTGACCATAGCCAGCTCAACGTAAGAGACTGGAGCGGCAGGGATCCGATGCGACTGGTCATCGACCGCCATCATCCTTGTTTCGAGGGCTTGGATTTCTCTCAGGGAAAGACCAGCGTGCTGAATCAGATTATGGACTACCTCTATATTAATAAGGTGCAGTCGCTGATTGTAGAAGGAGGCGCCATCACCCATCAGGCTTTTCTCGATGCAGGACTTTGGGATGAAATCAGGGTAGAAACATCTTTATCCACATCTGTGGAAAACCTGGTAACTGCCGGAACAGCAGCACCAAAGCTTCCTCATAACATCCGGTTAATCAACCATGAGGCGTATGATGGAAACATGATCAATACCTATGAGCGCCAATAGCTTCATAGAAGCAATAAGGCTAATCATAAAGTTCAAAGTAACAACATTCAATGTTCAAAGTAACAACATTCAATGTTCAAAGTAACAACATTCAATGTTCAAAGTAACGACATTCAAAGTTCAAAATAATAAAGTTCAAAAGTAAAAAAATGAGCAATAGATTTACATCGCGCCTGAGCGATAATGACGATTTCAAGAGAGACGAGTTGGTTCGCAAGATAGAGCACGCCGTGGAGCACATGACGCTCGCTGAGCTGGAAGCCCTGTCCTATGATATGTTTACGAAAGGATACATCACGGATTATTAAGACGACGATTAAGATTACATCACGGATTTCCAGAAAAAACAAATTCACTGTTTTTTTTATTGCCACATCTGCCACGTATACATTTAACTCTCTGATTATAAGTGGATAATGCGTGGCAATAAGCGGTATTTCTATTGCCACCTAATGCCACGCATTGCCACGCTCTTTTTTTTGAGGAAATGAGATGAAAAGGAGAGGGACTATTTTCTAACTACCAGATACTCAGTGCCAAATCTTGTTCTTTGGTTCTTCAATCCTTCAATATTCTGGAGCTCTCTGCCCAATTTCTGTATTCTCGAAACCTGGAGGGAGGAGCCGAATTTCTGCTTCAAAATGTCGAAAATGGCGGCTGCCATCAGATATTCACCCATTTCCGGGGTACTTGCAGGCTCGAAAACCTGCAGAAAACATTGCTTGATAGGGGAAATCTGCTCAAATTTTTTGTCTATTGATTCTTGTAATGGTAAACTTCATGCTTCTGCTAAATTATTGATATGATGTTACTTGTGGTTATTAATAGTGTTACTTTTCGGGTGCAACTGACGTCCTGAAGTCTGTTCCCAAGTATCGGGGATATTAACCCGAGGCTTTGCCCAGTTTTGCCCAAGGCGTTGGGTACTTTTCCCCGGCGGTGTCGGGTAAAAGTCTTCATAGTCTCGGGTATGAGTCCTCATGTACGTGGTTACAAGTCCTTATGGTCATTGGCTATCAGTAGTTGACCTCTTCAGTATATCGGTCGAATCTCATATTGGTGTAACCATGTTCCTTGCACCATTGCAGGATGTACTGCTGCTGTTCAGGAACGAGTCCTGTTTGCCCTAATTTATAGCGATAGTATGAAGTGTTACTTCCGAAGTAGGAAGTCATGCGTATTCTGAAACTGCCTTCATCTTTGCGTTTCAGTTCGTCAAGAATCTTCTCAAATCCGTATGCCATTTTT